>JAGOEH010000225.1 GCA_017997825.1 Candidatus Delongbacteria bacterium
AGACGATGCCGTCACCTGCTACAGTATTTATACCTTTGGTTCAACATATAGGAGCCCCGGCTCATGAAGTGGTCGGGATTGGGGATACGGTCAAAAAGGGTCAGAAAATCGGGGAAATCTCGGCTTTTGTATCGGCCAACATCCATGCCTCCATCAATGGTACGGTCAAAGCCATCACCCAGCATATTTCGCCGACGGGAAACAAGGTCAAAACCGTGGTGATTGAATCCGATCATAGCGAGGAGGAAGCCGAGCAAGTCCCGGCTCCGGCCGGTGCATTACCGGATGGAAAAAAGATGCTGGATCAGATTAAGGAATGCGGATTAGCCGGAATGGGGGGTGCCAGTTTTCCAACCCATATCAAGCTTTCGCCTCCCCAGGACAAACAGATTGACCATCTGATCATTAATGCGGCCGAATGTGAACCTTATTTGACCTGTGACTATCGCCTGATGATGGAAAAAACCGAGGAATTGATTCGGGGGATCGAGATATTCAAAACGATCCTGAATGTCAAGCATGCATCGATCGGCATAGAAAAGAACAAACCCTTGGCAATTGCGGCGGTCAAAAAGGCCGTTCACAATCACGGAATTGAGGTAATCGATCTTGAAGTGAAGTATCCGCAAGGCGCTGAAAAGCAGCTCATTTATGCGGTAACACGGCGTGAAGTTCCACGCAGCGGCCTGCCGATGGATGTCGGAGTGGTCGTCCAGAATGTCGGAACGGCTCTGGCGGCCTATGAAGCCGTCATGATGAACAAAGGATTGTACGAAAGGGTATTGACGGTATCGGGGCCTGGGATTAAACAACCCAAGAATCTCAGGGTCCGGATCGGGACTCCGATTCAAGCAGTGATTGACTATTGCGGGGGATTGATCGGCACGACTCAAAAGATCATCAACGGCGGCCCTATGATGGGAATCACGCTGTATGATCTGAATGCTCCGGTTATCAAGGGGACATCGGGAATTGTAGTGCTGACCGATCGGGAAACCTCAGTGTATAACGAGCAGCCCTGTATCTCCTGTGCTCATTGTGTGGATGCATGCCCGATGAGGCTGATTCCGACCGGGATTATCAAGAATACACGCCGTGAATTTTGGGAGGAAGCGGAACGGTTTGGAGCGATGGATTGTATTGAATGCGGCTCATGTGCTTTTGTTTGTCCGGCTAAAATCAATCTGATCCACACCATTCGATTAGCGAAATCAGAAATCACCAAGCGCCGTCGGGCCGCCGCTCAAAAGCAAGGAGCTCCTCATGGAAAATAAATTGATCCTCTCTTCTTCTCCCCAATGGAGAGACACCGACACCATCCCTAAGATCATGAATACGGTCAGTCTCTCATTGATCCCGGCCTGGCTGATCTCCATCTATTTTTTCGGATTCCCGGCCGTTTATCTGACATTACTGGCGATTCTCAGCGCAGTCGGAACTGAATATTGTATTGAACGGATTTTCAAGCTTCCCTCCACCATCCGTGACGGCAGCGCCATCGTTACCGGTGTTTTGTTGGGATTCAATCTGCCTCCGGGTGTTCCCTTCTGGATCCCGATCATCGGTTCGATGGTTGCCATCGGAGTCGGCAAAATGGTGTTCGGGGGACTGGGCAACAACCCAATCAATCCGGCCCTGATCGGACGAGCTTTTCTAATGGCTTCCTGGCCGATTCACATGACTTCGGCCTGGCGAGCTCCCCGGGGCGGAAGCCTCAGCAGCTTGACATCCAATCTGGAAAGCCTGACCACCGCCACTCCGCTCAATCTCTATAAATCATCTATGGATGTCATTCGTACCGTCAATGATCCGACTCAAATCAAAACAGCTCAGGATGCTGTCAATTCATTATCCACCAACTGGCTCCAGTTCTTTCTGGGGCAAACCGGAGGCTGCCTGGGAGAAACCTCGGCCCTGGCAATCCTGCTGGGAGCCCTTTACTTGATCTATAAAAATTATGTAGATTGGAGAATCCCTTTTTCCTATATTCTGACCGTCGGACTTTTAGGCTGGGCTCTGGGAGGATTCAATGGACTCTTCTCCGGAAGCTTTCTGTTTCATGTTTTTGCCGGAGGACTCTTCCTGGGAGCTTTCTATATGGCCACCGATATGGTCACATCACCCCTGACCCGTAAGGGTAAAGTCATCTTCGGAATCGGATGCGGCATCATTACCTTTATCATCCGAATGGTCGGCGGATATCCGGAGGGGGTCTGCTACAGCATTCTATTGATGAATCTGGCCGTACCTCTGATTGACCGCTATATCGTACCGAGAAAATTCGGGGAGGTTATTCATGCAAAATGATATCATTCGATACAGTTTGATCCTGATGCTGATCACCAGCATTTCGGTCGCTATCCTGGCCTATTTGAACCAGAAAACCCAGCCCCTGATCAACCTACAGAAACAGAAGGAAACCAGGGATGCTGTAATGGAAGTCCTGCCGGCCGGAAGCAAAATTATTGAAGAGATCATCGGCACATCCGGCCAGCCCGGATATTTCATCGGCTACAGCGATGAGAGCCGACAGATCATCAATGGTTATGCCATCCTCTGTAAAGGTAAAGGATACTCTTCCGACAGCATTCAGACCCTGGTCGGAACCGATACCTCCTTCACCATCACCGGCACCAAGGTGATTTTTCAAAAAGAAACTCCAGGCTTGGGGGATAAGATTGGTCTGAGCGGAAAATATGGCGGCAAGAAACAGATTTGGACCCACCAATTCACCAGTCTGGCCGCTGACCGGATCCGATTGAACAAGGATCACCCGGGACAGCCCGGGGCTATTGAAGCCCTAACCGGTGCCACCATCAGTTCACGGGCTGTTACCTCCTCCATCATTACCGGATTGAACCAACTTAAAATCCAAGTCGATAAACGAAGGAATTCATTATGAATTTTAAAAAGGAATTCATAAAGGGTATCTATACCGAAAATCCAATCTTCCGGATTGTCCTGGGAATGTGTCCGACATTGGCGGTCAGTACCTCGGTTGAAAATGGAATCGGGATGGGGTTGGCGGCCAGTTTTGTGCTGGTGGTCTCCAACATCTTGATCTCGGTGTTACGAAAACAGATCCCCGACAGTATTCGTATTCCGTGCTATATCGTCATTATTGCGGCGGCTGTCACGATCGTTGAAATGGTTATGGCTGCTTATGCACCGGCTTTGTATAAAAGTCTGGGTATTTTTGTGCCCCTGATTGTCGTGAACTGTATTATTTTGGGCCGAGCCGAGGCGTTTGCCAATAAAAACGGACTATTCGACTCGATTGCCGATGCCCTGGGAATGGGACTTGGATTTACACTGGCTCTTATTCTGCTGGCCTCGATCCGGGAAATCCTCGGTAATGGCACCTGGATGGGTATCAATCTGCTGGGTGAATCCTATAATCCGATGCTGATCATGATTCTGCCCCCGGGAGCCTTCATCATTATGGGACTGGTGCTGGGATTCTTCAACTATCTCGATCTGAGAAAGAAGCAAGGAGAATAGGCATGGAATTCGACAAATTATTCGTAATCATTATTGGGTCCATCTTTGTATACAATGTCATTCTATCCCGTTTTATGGGCATTTGTCCCTATCTGGGCGTTTCCAAACAGCTCAGCAGCGCCTTTGGAATGGGAGCGGCCGTGATTTTTGTCCTGACACTTTCCTCAGCCGTCACCTATCTGATCTATATTTTTTTTCTGGCCCCGGTAGATACCAACATTTGGTATATTCTGTTCGGCAGCGGTAAACAACCGGCCGACTATGACTTCACGTATTTGAGAACCATTGTTTTTATTCTGATTATTGCGGCGTTGGTTCAACTGGTCGAAATGATTATCCAAAAGATCAGCCCCTCCCTTTACAAGGCACTGGGGATCTATCTTCCCTTGATCACCACCAATTGTGCCGTATTGGGTGTAGCGGTACTCAATATCAGTGAAGGTTATAATTTTATCGAGGGAGTTGTCCATGGAGCGGCTGTCGGAGTCGGATTCACGCTGGTACTGATTCTGATGGCCGGAATTCGGGAACGTCTGGAACTGATCGACATCCCAAGACCATTTAAAGGAATTACGATTGCATTCATACTGGCGGGTTTAATGTCGATGAGTTTCTTGGGTTTCGCCGGACTAAAACTCTAAAGCAAGCAGGAGATCAGGCATGGAATTTATCATACTATCGGTGATAACAGCCGGAGGACTCGGACTGATTTTCGGAGGAGGCTTGGCTTACGCGGCCAAGGTCTTTCATGTCGATAAGAATCCTTTGATTGATGAGGTTTTGAAGCTTCTCCCCGGCGCCAACTGCGGGGCATGCGGATTTGCCGGTTGCCCGGGGTATGCCGAAGCCATTGTTGAGCAAGGTATGGAAATCAATTTATGCATTCCCGGCGGCAATACCTCGTCGAAGGCGATTGCCGCCTTATTGAACCGGGAAGCCGTTGAATCGACTGCCCAGATCGCGGTTCTTCGCTGTCAGGGCGGATGCGGAACCGCCCGGACCAAAGGTGAATACAACGGGTTACAGGACTGCCGGGCCGCGGTATTAATCGCCGGCGGCAATAAATTCTGCGACTACGGATGTATTGGACTGGGATCCTGTGTGGCGGTCTGCCCCTTTGACGCCATTACACTCAGTCCGGAAGGACTACCGGTCATCGATGATCATAAATGTACCGGCTGCGGAAAATGCGTCGCCATCTGCCCCAAACAAATCCTGGAACTCAAATCTAAAATCTATAAGGTCTATCTCGGATGTTCATCCCGGGACAAAGGCAAAACCGTCAAGGATTATTGCTCCAAAGGATGCATCAGCTGCGGGCTCTGTGTAAAAAAATGCCCGGTCCAGGCGATCCAGATGGTTAATAACCTGCCCGTCATCGACTACCAACGCTGCATCAGTTGCGGAATCTGCGTCTCCGTCTGCCCGACTGGATCCTATCGCGACCGTATCAAACAGCGCAGCAAATTTTTTATCGATACCAAATGCACCGGATGCGGGCAATGCGTCTCGGTC
>JAGOEH010000227.1 GCA_017997825.1 Candidatus Delongbacteria bacterium
TCAGCTATTACCTGACTCCCACCTGGGAAGCCAATATCCAGTTGTTGGCGGATTTTAAACATAAGAAAGATGTAATTAAAAAATATGATTATGATTTCGATCAAAACAGTTATATCAATCGAACATCAGATACTCTTCAAATTATGAATACATTTCAGATTTCGTTGGGGATCAAGCATTATTTGCCGATGAAATCCGAATTATCATTTTACTACGGGATGTATTGTTTGATGCGGTTTCCATGGAAGTATAAAGAGTATGATGATTATAGTGACAATAAAATTTTCTATAGAACCTATAGAACCTATAATAAATCAATTGAATTAGGGATACCCCTGGGGGTTAACTATTGGATTACGGACTATTTATCCGTTTCAGCCGATCAAGCATTCGGAGCATCTTATGACTATCAAAATTACCAGCTTCTTTATATGCCAGTTCTTGTGGATCAATGGTTTGACAAAAAGTGGAAATATGGAATGCTGGATTTCCATTTTGCGATAATAATCCATTATTAGATGAATGGTTATTGAACTGTTTGGAAAAGGAATTAATATGCAATTTATAAAGCGTGAAAAAGCAGAACGGATTGTTATTTTATTAATATTTATTTTCTCGATAACTACAGCTGGAGAGTTATCAAATTTCAAAAAGACAGATTTTGTCGATCCAGTAAACAAAATCGGATTCCAATTGATTTTTAGCGAATTGGATTTAGATGGCCATACTAAAGCTTTCGGTATTAGCTATTATCCTACAACAGACTTGGAGGTGTTTTTAAATACAAATATATATAAAGAGAAAATAAAGTTTGAAGATTACCCTTTAATAATAAGTAATGATTCTATATCTAATTTAAATCATGTGGATATTGCTTTAGGGATTAAAATGCATTTCCAACAGAAGAAGAGAGTTTCACCATACTATGGATTGATGATAATAGGAATGGTTCCATGGCGAAAAATGGATTATTGTTTTATTGGTAAATCAGAACCCAGGCCGTTTTATACTAATGTGGATACCTATCGGATTCAATTGGGTGCGAAGTTTCCTCTTGGAATAACCTGGTGGATCAGGGATTGTATATCGCTTGATATTTCAAATCAACTGGGCATTACATATGATTATCAGTCGATAAAATTTTACAATAAAGATAATATTTCATACCCAAGAAATACTAGGAAGGACCAATCGACAACCTGGGAATATGGATTGATCGATTTCAGATTTATCTGCAGTTTTTACTATGATCTTTGAGCCGTTATAGTATTTGCGATATCAAGATCTAAATTGTTTTAATTGCCGTTGTTGGGTTATCAATATAATGAATATTTTTATGGAATAATCTAAATGGATAGCGTGGTTTTTTCAAATAATCTTCTGTAACCATTTCATCTTAGTTGTTCACTGGTTTTAATTGTTTCCATAATGGTAATCGCAGACAAACAACCCTTTGGATTCAAATCTGTTTGAATTCCGGTAGAGAAATTGATGATAAATCCTATGAATCGGATAGCTTGACAGTCCGATCAATAGTGCTTAGAATAAAGGATTTAAAAACCGATTGACATTATCCCGGGGCTGCATTATATTAAAATGGTCTTCCATGATCCGCTCTCCATCCGATATCGGTTGCCGGCCGGAATCATGGCAGGCTTTTCAATACCCTATCATACTGTATTCATTATCATGAAGTCACGATGCCGGTTATACCGATCAATGTATCACGTTTAGTCAAGGAGTTATCCATGAACAGGAGCCGATACGGGCTGAAGATTTTGGGTTGGTGTTGCTTGATGCTGCTTTTGGGGTACGTGATGGTTCAAGCTCGGAACCAGCAGTTGGTATCCGAGGTCAATCATCCGAAATGGAGCTACTCGGCTTCGATTTATGAGGTCAACATCCGGCAGTATACCCCGGAGGGCACATTCCGGGCTTTCGAAAAGCGGTTGCCGGAAATCAAAGCCCTGGGTACCGATATTATTTGGTTGATGCCGATTCACCCCATCGGCAAGCTCAACCGTAAGGGCCGGTTTGGAAGCTATTATTCGGTGGCCGATTATCTGGCGGTCAATCCCGAGTTCGGTACTGCCGAGGATTTTCGAGCTCTGGTGAAGACGATTCATCAGATGGGGATGCGGGTTATCCTGGACTGGGTAGCCAATCATACCGCCTGGGACCATGCCTGGACTCAGACTCATCCGGACTATTACACCCGAGACTCATTGGGCAATCTGATCGCGCCGGTGGCGGACTGGAGTGATGTGATCGATCTGAATTATGAGAACCGGGATCTGTGGAAATCCATGACCGAGGCGCTGGTGTATTGGATCCGGGAGTATGATATCGACGGGTATCGCTGTGATGTGGCGGCCATGGTGCCGACCGAGTTCTGGAACCAGGCCCGGGCCGAGCTGGATAAGATCAAACCGGTATTCATGCTGGCCGAAGCCCATGAACCCGAACTCCATATCAAGGCTTTCGACATGACCTATAACTGGCAGTTTAAGGATCTGGCCAATAATATCGCGGCCGGAAAACAGACCGCTGAAGATTTCTGGAAACTGGCCGCCAAGCAGCAGATGATCTATCCGGAGAACTCCTTCCGCATGAGCTTCATCACCAACCATGATGAAAACACCTGGCATGGAACGGTCGGGGAACGGTTGGGCGTGGGATGCGAAGCCTTCAGTGTGCTGATCACCCTGATGGAAGGGATGCCCCTGATCTACAGCGGGCAGGAAGCCGGTCTGGATAAACGCCTCCAGTTTTTTGAACGGGATCCGATCGAGTGGAAACAGACTCCCCTGCGGCCTCTCTTTTCTCGGTTGCTGGAACTGAAAAAAAAGAATCGGGCCTTATGGAACGGGAACCGGGGCGGCCGGATGATCCGGATTTCCGATCAGCCCGGCATTCTGGCATTCCTGCGGCACTCGGGCAAGCACCGCGTCGTGGCGGTGGTCAACCTGTCCGACAGCCTGCAAACGGTTACCCTGACCCATGATAAGCTTAAAGGAAAATACCGGGAGCTGGCCGGGAATCAAAAAATCAAACTTGGCGATCGGGAGACGATGGAGCTTGCTCCCTGGCAGTACCGGGTTTTTTATACCTATTGAATCCGGAATCCGACCGGACTATCGGATACCCCGTGTCCCGAATCCAAGGAATCGTTCCGGCGCCAAACGGGTTGTTAACATGATTTATCGGTGGAGGGTCTGTATGAAACACTTCGGACTGCTGATGATAATGGTAATGGGAATAGGGATGGGAATGGTCCATTGCGGGGCTGTGGTCAAGAAATTCGCAGCCGACCAGATGAAGGATCCCGCCGGACGCATGTATACCTCCAAACAGGAATCCCTGGAACTGAGCATGCTGGGACCGGCCGTCAATTCCTCCCAGGCCGAATCCAGTCCCATCATTTCCCCGGACGGTAAAACCCTGCTTTTTATCCGGCTGTTTCCCCATTCGATCGGTCTGCCGGAAAGCTATATCTATCAAAGCCAATGGGAATCCAATGGATGGAGCCCGGCGGTCCGGGCGGAGGAACCCCTGAACCGGTTGCCCATCAACGAACTGGGATCGATGACCGCCGACGGCCAGACCCTGGTTTTTTCATCCCGCAAGAATGTCGGAATTTATAGCGATCGGGGCGATGACAGTTCCAAGGTGCACAAAAGCATCAGCGCCGGAATTCAGATGGCCGTAAAAAAAGAGGGGCAATTTGAAATCGTTGAAACAATAAGATTTTTCCAGGGCCGGAAAACCGTTCCCTACAAGAATATTTTCGGCAGCTACAGCCAGATGCCGGAACCCAGTTTCGTCAATCCGACGCTCAGTTCGGACGGCGCCACCCTGCTGTTCGGATGCGATGTGGAAGGCGGCTATGGGGGATTCGACCTGTATATGAGCCGGCGTAATCCCGACGGAACCTGGCAGGAACCGGTCAATCTGGGCGGCCGGATCAATACCGTCGGGAATGAGATATGCCCCTTTCTGCATGCCGATAACCAAACCCTCTACTTTTCTTCCAACGGATTGCCGGGGATAGGACTGTATGATATCTACCGCAGTGTCATGCAATCGGACGGCTGGTCTTATCCGGAACTGATCGGCAGCCCGGTCAGCTCTCCCTCGGCCGATGTCGGGTTTTCGATCGCCGCCCGCGGCGATTCGGCCTGGATGGCCAGCAACCGAAACCATCCGGATAATATCTTTGATTACGATATCTTTGCCATGCCGGTCCAGTCCGGCTTCGCTCCCCAATCGGTCCTGATGCTGAGCGGGACCGTCACCGACGGTGGGGCCGTCACCGACGGCGGGACCGTCACTGACAGGGGGGCAGGGAAGCCGATGGAATGCCCGATCACCATCGAGGATCTGGGGCAGACCCGGAAACTCTATCAGATGCAGAGTGATTTTACCACCGGCCAATATGCGGTAACCCTGCCCAAGGGCTGCCATTACTCCATCTCCGCATCCAGTCCCGGGTATACCTTCTTTTCGGCCGATCTCGACCTGAGCGGAACGATTCCGGAACGGGAACGGCGGCTCGATATCGTGTTATGGCCGATCAAAAAAGGAATTCATCTGACCCTCCATAATCTCTTTTTCGATCTGAATTCCGATCGAATCAAACCCGAATCCGAACTGGAATTGCAGCGAACGGCCGATCTGCTTAAAAACTATACCCAATTCCAAATTGAAATCGCCGGCCACACCGATAGTACCGGTACCGTCGTTTACAATAAAAAGCTTTCCGAGAAACGGGCCCTGGCGGTAAAAAAACGGCTGTCCGAATTGGGAATTCCATCCGCCACCCTGAAAGCGGTCGGGTATGGGCCCGATCTTCCGGTCGCCCCTAACGATTCGGAAGAGAGCCGGGCCAAAAACCGTCGGGTCGAGCTGGTTTTTCAATAATCTTCAAGTTGGGAGGATCGGATACCATTCGACTGATAGACCGGTTCAGCCAATCC
>JAGOEH010000228.1 GCA_017997825.1 Candidatus Delongbacteria bacterium
GTGGTATAGGATTGTATGATGGATGCCGGCTATAAAAGATTCAACTCCATCAGCATCTTGAATTCCTGCCGAAAATTGGGAGTAAACAGATCCTCTTCCAATCGGGCCTGAATCTCCTCCATCTCCCAGAATCGCCCTTCACTGATCTCGTCCGGATTGACCGTGATCTCATCATGGTAATGGGTCTTGAATACATAAACCAGTTCACTCTCGATCGGACTGGTCATGACGTATCGGATCAGTGGGATGATCGGAAACCGGATCAGACCCAATTCCTCTTCGGCTTCCCGTTTTAGAGCGGATTCCACCGATTCTCCCCGCTGGATGTGTCCGCCGACCGCCGTATCCCATTTGTCCGGCTGAATCTCCTTGGCGGGTGACCGTTTTTGAAGATACAGACGGTGATTTCCATCCAGGACATGCAGATGGACCACCGGGTGCAGCAGGTTGCGGTTGGAATGACAGGCCTGGCGGGTGGCTTGCCCGATGACTCGCCCCTCCGGATCGACCACATCGAACCATTCCTGGGAGGATGACCGCCGGCGGCGCACAATGCCCAGCAATAGCGGCACTGCAAAATAGATCCCCAGCAGGATATACAGCAGGACTCCCGAAATGAAACCCCACCATCGGGTACTCATATAAAATGCGGCATAGACGATCAACAGGGTATGGACGATCAGCAGGTAGAAAATCGGGCTCAGGGATCGCTTGAAATGGTGCTCCAGATCGGGCGTGATCGATAGATTCTTGAGGTACCGCGCCCCCATTTTCAACAAAATGGAATGCGGGGTGTAAATCGTGATGCCCAACAGAATGATGAAAACCAGTTGTAGAATGGCCGGTTTCAGCTTGAAAAAGAGATCATTCTGCAGTCCGACCGAAACCAGGCCGAATACCAGCAATAGCCCGATATCGAGCAGGATCATGGTTTCAAGCTTGCGCTCCTTCACATAAGACACCAGCATCTCGATCAAGCCTGACAAAATGGCGACCACCAATCCCCAGATCATCCCCAGCAGTTCTTCCGCCAGGATATAAACCAGAATCGGCAGAAAAGCCAAAAGCAGACTTTGAATCATGGCCGTCGGCATAACCGGATGCCCCTTTGGGTTAATTCTGTCCCAGGGTAGCGATGAAGGCCTCCTGGTAGCCGAAATTGTTGATAATCTTCAGATACGCCTGAGCTTCCTCATAGGCGAAGAATGAGCCGGTCTGGATTTTGAAGAGTTTGTAAGCCCCGCTTGGACCGTTGATATAGACGTTTTTCAGCAGAAGCTGGGTGGATTGATAGAATTCGTAGGCTGCGCTGGGATTCTGGAAAGCCCCGATCTGGATGGTATAGACCTGGGCTGAACTGTCGGGCAGTCCGCCCGGTCCGGTGGAACCGGTGATGGCAGGTTGGGGGGCCGGGGTGGCAGGGGAGGATGGAGGCGCGGATTTGGCCGCGGCCGTCTTGGCCGCCGGAACGGTGGATTTGGCCGATGCCTTTGAAGTAGGCTTGGTTTCGCCGGGCGAATCCTCCGGGCTGATGGTGCTCATCAGCCATTCGGCCGAGAGCGGTCGCAGGGATACCTTGGCGGTTCCCGGAGTCACAATGTTGAGCTTCTTGGCCGCCAATAGCGATAAATCAATGATCCGATCATCCTTGAAAGGCCCACGGTCATTGATCCGGACAATCACTTTCTTCTGGTTGGCCAGGTTGGTTACCTCGACCAGGGTCCCTAACGGCAGGGTCCGATGGGCCGCCGTCAGGGTGTGCATGTTGTAAATCTCTCCGTTGGCCGTTCGTTTACCATGAAAATCATCCGCGTAAAAACTGGCGATACCCTCCTGGATCGGATATCCCAATCCGGGAACCGATCGTCCGATCCATAGCAGAATCATCATCAAGATCGTATGACGGTAGCGATTCACGCTCGTCCTCCTTCCAAACCGGGTCTTTCAATGTTCATGACTGATTTTCGGGCGGAAACCCTTGGGATTTCCTTCGGATAAGATGGTAAAAAAATCGGAAAATGTCAAGAAAAATCTGGCCGGGCCGTTTTGGGGGTTGACTTGCGGTGAAAAAAAAATATATTCTATACAACCATGATGTCGTTAACCAATGGAGGATAAAAATGATGAATCGTATCAGGATTATCGTTGCTCTGTGCGGCTTGATCTGGATCGGAACCGGGTGCGGCAAGCCAAGCGAAGAGGAGTTGACCAAGCTTTTTCAGCAGGGACAGGAATTGCAGCAGCAAGCGAAATACAACGAAGCCATCCAAGCCTTCGAACAGATTATCCATAAGAGTGGAAAGGGCAAATTCACCGCTCAGGCCCAGTTCATGATCGCATTCATCTATGCCGAGAATCTGAAGGATCTGGAAATTGCCCGCCAAGAATTTGAGAACTTTATCCGGGACTACCCGGATGATCCCCTGATCGAATCGGCCAAATGGGAGCTGGAGAATATGGGTAAAAAACTGGAAGAACTTCCGTTTTTCAAGGATTCGACAGCCGCCGGCAGTGACAGTGGCTCTGTCTCCAATCCATGAGGGTGGTTGGAATTGATCCGGGTACCCAGGTGTTGGGTTATGCGGTGATTGAGTTGCGGCGTCCCCGGGTGGAACTGGTGGACGCACGGGCCTTCAAGGTTCCGGCCAAACTGGATTCAGCCGGAAAACTGCTGCATATCTGGACTCAGGTTAGTCAGCGTATGCAGGAGGATCATCCGGACCAGTTGGCCATTGAGGATATTTTTGTCCAGAACAATGTCCGTTCCGCCTTCAAGATCGGCCAGGCCCGGGGAGTCATTATGCTGGCGGCGGCCCAGATCTCGATTCCGGTCTATGAATATTCTCCCCGGGAAGTTAAATGTGCGGTGACCGGATACGGCAATGCCGCCAAAGAACAGGTGGCGGCCATGGTATGCCGCCTCTTTCCCTCGATCCCCGCCGAGTCACCCTTCGATCTGACCGACGCAGTCGCGGTTGCCCTGTGTCATGTCAACCGAACCCGATAAACACTCTGCATGAAATCCCTGCTTCATCGCATCCCTGATCCTCTCACCCGTCAAAGTTTGCGACAATCAGCCATTGATGGTGTTTTATGGGCGCTGATGTTCGGATGGAGCGAACACTATATCATTCCCCTGGTCATCTTTTTCAAAGCCGGTCCATTCTTTGTCAGTCTCTTGACCGGCCTCAATCAGCTCAGTATCAGCCTGTTTCAGTTCTTGGGCGTGCCGCTGGTACGCCGATACCGGCACCGCCGGATGATCGCGATTATCGGCAACCAACTGCAGGCACTCAGTTGGCTCCTGATTCTGCTGGTGGCCTGGCGCAGCGGCAATATTTGGATCATCATGCTGCTGTTCGTGCTGGGTACCGGCGCCATCAATGCCGCCAGTCCCGGCTGGTTTTCCTGGATGAACGATATCGTACCACCGTTAGTCAAAGGCGAATTCTGGGGAAAACGAAACCGCATCATCGGATTGACGCAATTGGTCGCCATTGTAACGGGCGGCATGACCCTTTACTTCAGTAAATCCCGGCTGGGGAACGAATGGATCGGTTTCGTCGTACTGATCACCTTGGCCGTGATCTGCCGTTCACTCAGCTATTTCCCGATGGCGGCCACCCACGAACCCCCGATGACTCCTACTCCGCCGGCCCGATATCTTCCTATTCTCTCTCGCGTCAAACGATTTCTGCGGTCCAATTTCGGCCGCTTCATCTTCTTCGCCATCCTGACCAATTTTGCGGTCAATATCCTGGCCGTGCTCCTGCCGATCCAGTTCCTGAACGTCCTCCACTTCAATTACCTGCTGTATACCCTTGTCACGCTCCTGCCGGTCATCTCATTACAGGTCTCGATGTCCTTCTGGGGGCCTCTGACCGACCGCCTGGGGAACTATAAGATCATGAGAATCGGTGCCTTCGGCACCATCTTCATCGCCCTGTTCTGGGTGTTCGCCCACCATCCCCTATCCATCATCCTGTTGCAGCTTCTATCGGGGTTTATGCTGGCGGCCTTCAATCTATCCTGTCAGAATTTCATCTTCGAATCCGCCCGGCGTGAGCACGTTCCCTCCTCAATGGCCCTCTATAACGGCCTCATCAATATCTGCGCCTTCCTGGGATCCCTGACCGGCGGCCTGCTGGCCCGCATTACCCCCTCCATCGGCGGGTACCGCTTCTCGGAACTGAATCTGGAATACGTTTTTCTGGTCTCCTTTCTGGTCCGCGGCGCCATCTTTATCCTGTTTATCGGCACCTTTCGAGAAGTCAGGCGATTCACAGCCCGTCAATCCCATAGCTATACGGTCATCAACTATCCTACCCGCGGCCTGTTCACCTTTCTGCGCCGGTTGGGAGATAAAACCGATCGCGATCATCGATAGCCCATCCAATTCCGATAATCTTCAAAACCATTTGTCTGCGGCTGCCGATTTGAGGATCGATTGTGATTTTAACCCCGACATTCCTCCCATCGGCCGAGTGTTCGCCCGATGACTGGAAACCGGCCGTTTCCCACCATGAGATCCCGGCCGCCGATCATGATATAATCTTATTTAGGACTTGACATTTTTATGAAAACGGTTATTTTTATCAGGTTACTGGAAATGAATATTGTCGATACTTTGACTCACTTCACAAGCAATGTGATGAGTATTTTTTCGCGATACCCCGTATGAACCTGTAATATGGAATGAGGATATCATGGCCTTGAGTATTGAAGTCAAGCATTCACCTTCCGTATGTCAAATCATGGCGGTCGGCCGGATCGATGGCATGTCGTCGCTGGATATCGAGCAGACCTTCAATTCATTGACCGGCGCCGGAGAACGGCAGATCCTGGTGGATTTTACGGAAGTCAAGTATATCAGCAGCGCCGGATTGCGGGTCTTCCTGGCAGCTCAGAAAAAGCTGATGGCGGTGGGCGGCCAGATTCTGCTCTATAATTTGGCTCCCAGCGTGT
>JAGOEH010000229.1 GCA_017997825.1 Candidatus Delongbacteria bacterium
GACACGGTCAAAAGGTCAAAAGCGGGGTTTATTTTTGCCGGATTCTCACCAATCAGGGTACGGCAGTCGCTAAAATCCTGTGCACCCGATAAATCGGAATCGGAAGGAAAGCCATGAAAACGGGTTGTTTTTTGATACTATTGATCATTTTGGGCTTTTATTCTTCCACCAGGGCGGACGCTTCGTGTCCGTCCTGCCGGGAAGACAAGCTGGACTACCCCCTGCGGTTGCTGCTGAACGACCGGGATGCATTCAACCGCATGATACAGCAGCGCCGCGCCGAAGCGATGGCCGGATCCGTCGATCCGGTGACATTGAACAAACTTGCTTACACTCCCCCTACCGATTCTTTCGATATACTCAACGTCCTGGTGGAATGTGAAGCCGGCCGGGAAGAGCCGGTGATGAGCTATATCTATTCTCTGGGGGGAATCGTCAATACCCGCCTGAATGAACTGATGACGGTCCGGATCAAACCGAGCCATAACCTGGAGGCTCTGTCCCGACATTCGGGAATTAGATCCATCCGATTGGGAACACCCTTTATTTTCGACTGCAACCGAATGGTGCAAAAAACCAACATTCTCCAGGTTTGGGCCGGGACTCCCCCGTTGCCGCAATCCTTTACCGGTAAGGGAGTGATTCTGGGTTTTCTGGATACGGGGATCCAGTATTATCTGGAAGATTTCATCAATCCCGATGGAACCAGCCGTATTTTACGGATATGGGACCAAACGGACGACCTGCATCAAAAACCGGAAAACTTCAGCTATGGAAGCCAATGGACTCAGGATGAGATCAATGACGAGATCGACGGGGACCCGGCAGGAAAGATAGAAAGGGAATTTGACAATCCTGCATTTTTCCATGGAACTGCATCGACCAATATCGCGGCCGGGAACGGGCGGACTACCGACGGCTGGCTGAAGGGATGTGCTCCGGAAGCCGATATTGTCATGGTCAAAAATGGCGGCAATTACGATTACTGTTACAGCGGTCTAGCCAACATAATCGATGCGGTGAACTATATCTTCAGCCTGGCCGACAGTCTGAATCGCCCCTGTGTGATCAATCTGCCCCTGGGAATCAACGGTGTTTGCGGATACGGAAACAGTCCGGAAGAACGGGCCTTGCGTTACCTGCTGGAAGCCCGATCCGGACGGGTGATTTGCGCTGCAGCCGGCAACAGTAACGAATCCTATTCTCATATCGTTGTAATGCCCGATACCATAGCCCACGGATCTTATCTGAGCGATCTTGCTTACGATTGCCTGGTTTACATCCGGGACGACGATCGCGACCACATCGCCATCCGGATTGGTCTGGACAGCAGTTATTTCTATCATGGAGATGAGTATTTATTTGAAAACAGATATGTTTTACCCGACCGAGCGATTCCGAAAGACAGCACACCATGGATGACCGTGAATGACCTGGTGGCGGCCGGTAGTCATTGGGAAGACACCCTGATCTTTACCGGACCGATACTGCCAAGTGCACTTTCAGCCTCATCCGGCGCCATTTTGGCTGGTGATTGCCGGGAAAAAGCAAGATGTCAAAGTGGATTAAACTATCCGGAATCCCCTGCCGTTACCCAATCCATCCCCATCCGTATCGATCTGGAACGATACGGAGACGACTGGAATATTTGGATGTCGAATCTTTGGTTGAGTCGTGAGGCGGGTCCAAACAGCGATAATCTGTATGCCTGGGGAATGTTCCGCATCATGATGAAGAAGCTCTCGCCGGTTTCTGTTCAACCGATTCACGCCTGGGGCTTAAATATAAGTGGCATGGACAAATACCCCTGGATGATCGATAGTTCCCATTGCCCCACCTATATCAATCCCGACAATGATTATCAGGTTGTTTTCCCGGGGTGTGTGCCGGAGGTAATCACTACCGGATGTTATGTCAACAAGGGCGAATCGGATGAATATCCGGTCGATGATCTGGCATCCTATTCTTCTCATGGACCGATTCTCACCGGCGCTGTCAAACCCGAAATCGCCACCCCAGGGCATGCGGTCAGTTATTCCAAATTTAATACATCATCGAGTGGGGTCGTCCAGATTACATTTACCGGCACTTCAAGCGCCGTCGCCATAACCAGCGGAATATGCGCTCTCTACCTTGAAAAATATCCGGAAGCGGATTTCCGCCAGGTGCGGGAGGCCATGTTCCATTCGGCCCGGAGCGATCATTACACCGGCACCGATCTGCCGAATAACCGCTGGGGTTACGGCAAAATTGATGCCTTTGCCATGCTGAATTACGGTTCCTCTCCCGTTATGGAAACCTCCACGGCAGACCGGGAGCCTTTCCGATTGATCACCACCTATCCCAATCCCAGCCGAGGTGCGGTGAATTTCAAGGGTGAGTGTTTACAGCCGGGTACGGCTGAGGTGGTCATTTTTGATCTGTTGGGCCGATGCCGGCGCACATTATCCACCACGGCTCCTTCAGCCGGATCGGTCATCTTCCGATGGGACGGACTCGATCATAGCGGTAATGCCGTTCCCTCCGGGCTTTATTTGTATCGGATCGAATGGAATCGGCAAACCATCCATAACGGCAAATTGATCATGCTCCAATAATCTATAAATGGTAGCCATCGATTAACCAAAACCTTGAAACATACCAGCCGAGAGAGGCGCCCAACCTCTCCCGGCCGGGATCCATTGGAAACCGAATCCCTCTCCCTGCACGGCGGCAAAGATTTGGGCGGCTCGACGGGTGAAATCGGCCCTATCCCGGTAGAATTCAGGATAGGGTTCCATATAGCTATGAGGGAATGAACACAATGATCCCCCGGTATAGGATTGCTTGGCATATAGCAGAAAATAATGGCGCAACTGGGATCAGGAAAGCCAGTTGGGTATTCAGCTTTTCCTGCTGCCAGGCGGTGGTCTTGAACAGATAGGGCGGATTATCACAGTGGGTCAATGGCTGATTCAGTAAGCAGATCGATCGCGGCCGGATCATTGATGTCGGACCGGAAAATGCTGGAGAGAATTTATTGACCGGAAAGAGGATAGCGGGCCAGGTTTTCAAGATAGGGATCATAGACGGCATCATTAAACAGATCAGTTGGTTTGGTGATCACCGCTGAGGTTTTTCTGCAGTCTCAGGGCAAACTGGGAGTGATTTGGAATTATGATGAACCCTCGGTTTACAAACTGGAACTCTTCAAAAACAGTCAACTGGTGACTGTATTTGCCGATTCATTGAACTGGAAAGTGGGACATTATCTGATCATGGAAGGCTTGGTGAACAATAGCTACTATCAGATCATAATTACAGCCCGCGATCTGAATGGAAATCTGGGTGCGGCCGAATTGAATGCCCATATTGAGCGAGCGGCCCAGGCCCAGCCTCCGGTAATTGCTGATTTGCTCCATGAATCGGTCAATGGGGAATTGCGGATAACATGGATAACCAATGTTCGGGCCACCGCTGAATTGCGGTGGGGAAGAAAGCCGGCCGATATGATCCACCTTGTTTCCAAAAAACTGCTCAACTCCGAACATACTATCATTCTCAACAATGTATCCTTGAATGATCCGATTTTTTATCAAGTTCATTCCTGTATCATCGATGGTGAAACGTGCAGAGAGTGGTCAGACGTGCAGTCTTATGTCCCAACCACGGTCGGGGAGAATGAGGGGGCTGATAATAAAATGGCGCGTTTGATTCACCGGGCTTATCCAAATCCGTTCAATGATCAGGTGACTATCGCCTACGGCCTCCTGGAAACATCTTCAATAAGGATCTGTATTAAAAAAAAGGTAATGTAGAAAAAAATGTAGATTCTACTTTATTTATACTTGACATTTCATCTGTGCTATATTAATCTATATAAATTGGTCAATTAAATTTTCCACGAAACCAAAAATCGATTATTAGTAATATTTGTTTAATAGTAAAGGAGATGTTATGAGAATCTTGTCAATTATGTTTTTCTTGTTATTGGCAACAAGTTGTGCAAGAGACTATGCTATTTTCTATCAATCACATATTGATGGGGTTGCAAATAACCTTAATAAAGTCAGTAATGACAAATTTGAATTTGCACTTTATCCCACCTACAATGGTATATATTTTACAATAATCAACTTAACTGATAAATCAGCGACCTTAGTCTGGGATAAGTGTTATATTGTTGAACCGGATGGAAATTCTTTCAAAGCAGCTAATATGGATGTTTTTTCAGAACAAAGAGAAACCCTTTTAAAATCAAGTTATGAATCGATAATCCCTCCTCATTCAAAGCTTTCTCGATTCACAACAGCCTCTACGAATATTTCCATGTTTTCTATGGATATGGTAAATGTATATAAAACCTTTACTTCTAATAGAATTCAGTATGAAATGATATCTTATGATAAAACAATACCAGGTTACTATTGGAAGCCTTATATTACTGCAAAACCTAATGAAATATTAAATACTCCCTTTTTATTTATGATGGATAACAATAACTTGGGTATTGGTTTCCATTTAATATATGATGGACAATCCTTGGAATACTTTTTTAGGATTAAAGTTCATTCTGTTGAAGCTTATGAAACTAATACCAACTTAGAATTTGGCTCACCGCAGGTCTTGAAACTTAAATTTACCGCTATACCAGATACATGGATTTGGAAATCGGTAGAAAAATAAGATGATAGAGCTTGAAAGTAAAAAATACTTGAATACTCTACAACGACAAATATAATAATTTAGTTCTTGACATGTCCAATTTTGGTGGTTATGTGGTTATATTGTGTTTAACCGAACCAAGGAAGATCAATATGTTACCAGTTTCCCGTATTCAATCGGATCCGTATGCAATTCCGAAATTTGAAATGACTTCCGAAGACATCAACCGGTTTATGACTGAGCTGAAAACATTTCACCAGTGTTTTAAAGACTGTTTTGCCCGATGTGAGACAC
>JAGOEH010000230.1 GCA_017997825.1 Candidatus Delongbacteria bacterium
GCCCTGGTGAAGCAGGTCATGGTGATAATGTACGATCAGGTCATAATACATCGGTTCGTCCAAGTAGCGTCGGGCGGTTTCCAAATTGGAGGTCAGATGGTATAGCCGGACCGCAAAGGCGGTTTGATGATCGTTTTTATAGTAATGGATATGATTGAAAAAGTGGTCCGGCCGCTGAAAGGCTTCCGCGATTCGTAGACCGGTTTCTACCGGGGGGATCGAATCACTTTCCAAGATGATCTGAACCAACGTATAGGGGCTGTGATTTTTGATCAGTTCCGCCATTTCCCAAAGCGGAGCCGGATCTTGATCGGCCCGGATCAGAATGCTAAGATGATTGGCGATCTCGGCGGGATGGTGCCGAATCTTATTGATTATAGCAGCGGCTTCAGTTCTCAAATCGATGAAATGCCGGTAATCGGGGCTTATATTCCGGAGGTGGGGAATCAGATTGGGGAAATACTCGGTCTGTGTCCGTTCTTCCAGTTCGGTGATCGCTTCAGCGATCTCGAATTGGGAGAGGAACGGGGTTTGGGTGACCCAATATGGGGGGAACGGCATGTAGCGGATACCGAACTGATCGGCTTGATCCCGTAATCGGGTACCCGGTATTAGGGAGAGGGGGTAGATTTCCATGGATGGATGGAGTCCGGCCTGGAAGAGAAAATCCAGGGTGTTTTGCCAATCCTGATAGCGGTCGAAGGGCAGCCCCAGAATTACGCCGGTTTTAACGGTGATTCCGCGGGATTGAAGGCGCCGGGCACCTTCCAGAAAACGGGCTTCGTCCCACTGGCGGCCGATGGCATCCAGGGACCGGTGATGGGTCGTCTGTAGGCCAACTTCGACCGAACTGAATCCGGCTTCAGCCATCCGGTCGGCGATCGATTCGGTCACCGATTCCAATCGGATTTCTGTGTGGATCGGAATTCCGGTTCGATTGGACCGGGCAATGATGCGGAGGCGTTCTTCCAATCGGGGTGTAATGTTGAATGAGGGATCCATCAGATAGATCTCGGCGGCGGCCTGTTCACGAGCCAGTCGGATCATCTCCGGCAGAATAGCGGGGTGATGAAATCGAATCTCCGCATAGGTTTTGGAATAAAAACAATAGGAACACTGATAGGGGCATCCCCGCATGGTTTCCAAAAACACCGATTCATTCCGTTCCGGCGACAACCACCCCATCAGATAGGGATTGGGAAGATCCGACAGATCAAGATAGGTATTGCTTTGATAGATTTTTTTCACAGGGCGCTGATTCTGATCATCCCTCAGCAATTCCCCCAGCGCACGCTCTCCCTCTCCGATCACAAAACAGTCAATGGCCGGATCATTCAAAACCGGATGGCCCGGCTGGATTTCCGGTCCTCCCATCACAATCCGGATGGATGGATACCGTTGTTTGATCCGTTCCGCCAGGTATCGGTTCCGGTCCAGATTCCACATATAGGTCGTTAGACCGACCCAGTCGGTAGAGGATTCGGCAATCCATTCCAGAATGCTGGTTTCTCCCCCCCAATTGGCGATTGGACGGGGGATGATCCGGATATCCTCCTGAGCGAGAATCTGATGAGTGACCAGATAGGATTTTAAGTATCCGGCGGCCAGAGGGATATTGGCATCATTGTAAGCATATCCCAAATCAGGGACCGGAAGTTGAATCAGTTTCAATTTCATGGGTGCTTTCCGCGACAAGGTTTGGACAGACAACATATCAATTCCGGCGGTTAAAGTCAAGAGAAAACCGTTTGATCCGACTACGTCGATGGCACAAGAATGAACCGGGATTGAATTTATGGATTTTGTTTCAAATTGAAATGGAGGTGAAAAAATATTTGACTTTGAATGGGGCAGATGTTATAATGATCGTGGGGAAGGGCGTTCTCGCAACAATCTGGATGCGTGATCCGATCCGGTTCGGAGAGATTCCGATCAACGCATTGTGGGATGTCAGGATTGTAGTGGAGGGGGATCATGTCATTTTATTAAAACGGATGATCGTGAGGAGTTGAGATGGAGAATTCGGAACAGCGGATAAGGCAAGCCAATCGAGTTACCTGGATTGGTTTGTTTTTTAATTTAATCCTGTCATTATTGAAACTGGTGGCTGGAATAATGAGTTCCAGTAGTGCGATGGTGGCCGATGCCATTCATTCGATTTCCGATCTGGCATCCGATCTGGTGATCCTGTGTAGTTTCAGGGTAGTCAAGAAACCGATCGATGAGAGTCATGATTACGGGCACGGCAAATACGAGACCATAGCTACGCTGATATTGAGTCTGATGCTGTTGCTGGTGGGTGGCTGGATTCTCTATTCCGGAATCATCAAGATTATTGTTTCGATTCGCGGGACTCACCTGGAGGCGCCGGGAATGCTGGCATTTTGGGCCGCGGTAGTGTCCATCATCTGTAAGGAGGCTCTTTATCGCTACACGCTGGCGATCGGAAAGCGGATCAAGAGCCAGGCGTTGATCGCCAATGCCTGGCACCATCGATCGGACGCATTTTCTTCGATCGGGACGGCTCTGGGAATCGGGGGTGCCATTTTTCTAGGGCATCACTGGACCGTACTGGATCCGATCGCGGCTATCATTGTCAGTGCCTTTATCATCAAGATCGGTTTTTCAATCCTATACGACAGCATGCACGATCTGTCCGACGGTTCGCTGAATGAGGAAACGGAACGGCAAATTTATCAATTGGCAAGTCGGGTGGATGGCGTTCTCAATCCTCATCAGTTGCGAACCCGGAGGATAGGAAACTCGATTGCCATGGATATCCATATCAATGTGAATTCCGCTTTGAATATCACCCAGGCCCATCATATCGCCACCCGGCTTGAGGAGAGCATTCGGGCCGAATATGGCCGTGATACCTTTATTTCGGTTCATATCGAACCGGATTTAGAGCTTGATGAAACGATGTGATGGATTAATCCGTCGATCAGTAATTTCATTTAAAGGAGGATCATGAGACCAAGGCAACGCGCTCATTGGGCATCCGGCTTCGGTTTTACCATGGCCGCAGTCGGTTCGGCGGTCGGGCTGGGCAATCTTTGGAAATTTCCCTATCTGGCCGGTCGTAACGGCGGCGGGATTTTTGTGGCGATGTATCTGATCATTATCCTGTTGATCGGATTCAGCATCATTTTGGGGGAAATGGCAATCGGAAGGCATACCCAATTGAATTCATACGGGGCCTATAAGAAGATCCGTCCGGCTTGGGGATTCGTGGGAGCCATGGGAATTCTGTCCGGTTTCATCATTCTCTCCTTTTATAATGTAATCGGAGGATGGGTGATAAACTATATTGCCCAGTATCTGATGGGCGGGATCCAAGGCGACTCGGCCCTCTATTTCAATAGCTTTGTAACCGATCCGATTCGTCCCCTCGTTTGGCATTTTATATTTACGCTGGCGACCGGATACATTGTAATATGGGGGGTATCGAAAGGGATTGAAAAATACAGTAAAATCTTGATGCCGCTACTATTCCTTTTCTTAGTCGTTATCGTCATCCGTTCCGTGACGTTGCCCGGAGCCTGGGAGGGGATCCGATTTTTTCTGCAGCCCGATCCCTCTAAACTGAATACGGAGAGTTTGGTGGCAGCCCTGGGCCAGGTCTTTTTTTCCCTGAGTCTGGGAATGGGCTGTATGATCACTTACGGTAGTTATCTAAGACAGGACGCCCGCCTAGAGCGAAGCGCCATCATCATCCCGGCTCTTGACACCCTGGTGGCCATGCTGGCCGGATTTGCCATTCTGCCGGCGGTTTTCGCGTTCCAGTATGAACCCGGCTCGGGACCTGGCCTGATGTTCATCACCCTGCCCAAGGTTTTTCAGCTCATGCCGATGGGATGGCTGTTCGGTTTGCTGTTTTTCATCCTGACCTTTTTTGCCGCCATCACCTCGTCGATTTCTTTGATGGAAGTGGTGATCGCTTTTGTGGTCGACCATTTCACATTCAAACGATACAATGTGGTGTTAACCCTTACCCTGATTCTATTTGTGGTGGGGATTCCCTGTTCGCTGTCGATCGGACCTTGGTCCGGATTTAAGCTGGGAGGGCTGGTTATTTTTGATCTGATGGATTATCTGGCTTCCAATATTTTGCTGCCGTTGGGGGGATTGCTGATGTGTATTTTTATCGGTTATATCTGGAAGGTCGATGCGGCGATCCGGGAGATTACCAACCAGGGGCAGATCGTATTCCGATTGAAACGACTATGGATTGTCGGCATCCGCTATCTGGCTCCGGTCGGATTACTGGTTGTTTTTCTGAATATGCTGGGGATTATCCGGTTTTAAAGAGGGGATCCGCTGCAGGATTTCGGGGGGTAATCCGAGACTGGCGGCAACTGCTGTGGCTTGGCGGGGAGGGGCTTGATGATGGTCCAGACGAATCAGACGATAGTCCATCGATTGGTGAAGCTGACGAAGCCGTTCTGCCGGTGTCAGGGATTGAAATTCAGCCGGCCGGTCGGACGGGAGCATTGGAATTCCGGCCATCTGCCAATATCCCCAGCCGGATTGGGTATCGCTCAAATCCAGATGGGTGGAGGCAAAGCACCATGCCTGCGGGATATCGGAAAAATAACGGCATAATCCGATATTGATGGCCGCCGCTTCGACCGGATTGGTGCCGGCAGCGAATTCGTCCATCAGATAAAGCGGCTGAATGGAATCATCCAGGCAATCTCGAAAACGGACCACCTCCGAACCAAATGAGCTTAATCCATCCGAACTCTCACGAGTTTCTCCGCCGGAATAGAAAATCCGTTGAAACAGGGGCAGCCGGGCTTCGACAGCCGGTACAGGAAGGGCCAGGTGGAGATGAAATGCCAGAAATCCGATTGTTTTTAAGACTACACTCTTGCCTCCCATATTCATCCCTGTAATGACATGAATTCGATCCGTACAATTCAATTCCAGCGG
>JAGOEH010000032.1 GCA_017997825.1 Candidatus Delongbacteria bacterium
GATTAGGGCCAGGGCATTCAGAGTATGATAGCCGGTAATATGATTGATGATCCTCAGTATCAGAACAAATGAAAGGGCATAATAGAGGGTCATGGAAGACAGGAGAGTTACCCAGGCGATGAAAAGCTGGGTGAATGCTTCGGACGAGATCAAACGAAGGGGGGAATAAAGCAGGATTTTGCAGATCAGGTATTGGGGAAGCATCATGACGGAGGCCCCGAAATTGACCGGACAATAGTAGTGTCCTTGGTAGAAGGAGTGGTCAAGGACCGTGATTCCGACATAGCGGTCAATATGCAGTGAAAACTGATCGCCCAGGGAGCGGGTTAAAGCGTAGCTCCGGCCGAAGTTTCCGGTCTGATAATCAATTTCATTGAAATAGGCGGCGGATAAAAAAATGGTAAGAAATAGCCTGACTTCGATGGGATTGAAGTATGAAGCCAATTTTTTCATCATACCGATTGTGGAGTGACCCACCCCAGGATAGAGATTCCGAATGGGAGTTTGATCCCTGTTTTGATTAGATTGAGCTCTATCCTAAAAATAAAGGTCAGAATAAGATTTAAGGGTTTTGGTAAGAGGCTGTAATCGGAATTGATCACACGGTTTTTTTTGGTTAACAATCGGATGATCGCGATGGGAAAAAATAGAATGGTATTGCAATAGGTCATGAAATGAATGGAAAAGCCGGCATCGGTCAATTGTTGGATCAGTTCCGGCCGGGTAAAGCGCCGGATCGATCCGACGGCTCGGTCATGACGGCTGTAGAGCCATTGGAAGGCGGCGGCGGTGAATAGAAAAAAACCATTAGGTTTGATGCAACGATTCAATTGGGTCAGAAATGAGCCCATATTATCGATATAAACCAATAAATCGGCGCTGAAAACGGCATCCAGCGCATCAGGCTTGAAAGGAAGGTGATTGGCATCAGCCTGGACCAGATGAGTTAATCCGCGGGTTTGGGCATGGCGTAATGCATCGAGGGAATGATCCACTCCTATGATCCATGGGGTCAGATCCGCAAACTCGAGCATATTTCGTCCTGTTCCACAGCCCAGATCAAGGAGAACAAACGGCGACCGGATCCGATTCCGTTGAAGCGCCCGATCCATTAAGTACCGATAAATCCTTCGGAATACGGTGAACCACCAGTAATACTCTTCGATCGGATACAGCTTGTCATATTCCTGGGCTATCATGGATGCTCTCGCATGAAAGGGGGATGGTGTTCCAGATTTCGACTGTAAAGACAATCTGAAAGGGTGTACTGAGGTTTTCGGTTGATGTTCAGATAGATTCGTCCCAGGAATTCTCCAATGATCCCGAAAAGAATCAGTTGAATGCTTCCAAAGAATATGATGATGGTGAACAGGGAAGCCCATCCCTTGATATCCCGATGGAAGAAAAGGTATTCCACTAGAATATAGAGTCCGTATATCAGGCTGAACGATGCTGTAATGAAACCAAGATAGCTGGCCAGACGGAGAGGAAAAATCGAGAATCCGGTGGCGACTTTCAGCCATAATCGGAGTGATTTGATCAGGCTGTAATTTCCGCGGCCGCGAAGACGGGGGTGGTGGGTAACATCCAACTGGGTGATTCGGGAAGAGACGCTTAGCAGTAGTCCCTGGACATATGGGAAAGGGCCGGAATATTTGATGATCTCATCTCTGACCCATTTTTTGAAAACGATAAATGTCGAAAGATAGAGTGAAGGAGGCTTTTTCAGTAAAATTCTGGCCATCAGATCATTGAACCTACTCCCCAGATTTTTCCATACGGCCTGATTTTTTACCGGAAAACGGCCAAAGCAGATATCGGCCCGTTGGGATTCCATATGGGCGATTAAGGCAGGGATATCAGACGGATTATGCTGCAGATCATCATCCATGGTGATGATGATATCCCCTTCTGCCTGGTTGAATCCTGCCATCCGCGCATTATCCTCGCCATAGTTTTTCCCCAAATTCAATGCGATAATATTCGGTCGAGTGGCTACGATTTTCAAAACTCGCTCCCAGGTGGCATCCCGGCTGAAATCATTGACCAGGATGATCTGGTACTGGTCTTGGGCTGCCATCACCTTCATGACGGCCTCCAGGCGGGAAAGCAAATCGGACAGGATATCCTGGCTGTTGTAAACCGGAATCACAATCGAGTATTTCATTTGTGCCCTTTTCCATGATTAAGGGGGGTGGATTCAGGCTTGATCGGCGTTTTAAAAAAATGTCCGATCGATTGACATACCTGTTCAATCTCCTGTTCCCGGATGAAATTGAATAGAGGAAGGGACAGAATTTGAGGATTGATGGATTCCGCCACCGGGAAAGCCTGCTGAGTGAGGTGGAGTTTTTTGAAATAGGGTTGATCCGGCAATAAAATTGGGTAGTGGATCATGGTCTGAATTTCCTGCTGACGTAGATAAGTTTGTAAAGAATCCCGCAGAGGTGTTCGAATCACCATCAGATGATGTACCGAATCCGGGGGATTGATCAGAGTCAGATTCGGATTCCGACTCAGGTTTTTCTTATAGAGCTGAGCCGCTTGGTTTCGGTGTGTCAGCAGGTTATCCAGGGCTGAAAGCTTGGTGTTCAATACCGCAGCCTGGAATTCATCCATCCTGAAATTCCCTCCCCATCGGTCGGTGTGATAGCGTTCAAATTCGCCATATGACCGGATTTGAAGGCAGGCCCGATAAATTTGTTCGTCATTGGTCGTGACGGCACCGGCATCCCCGTAAGCTCCCAGGTTTTTTGAGGGATAGAAACTGAAGGCGCTGCAGTGTCCCCAGCTTCCCACCGATCGATTGGAGAAGGTGCCTCCATGAGCCTGAGCGCAATCCTCAATGACATAAAGGTTGTTTTGGCGGGCAAATTCCATGACCGCATCCATCCGGCAGATATTACCATAGAGATGAACAGGGATGATGGCTTTTGTAGTGGTGCTCATGCGGGTCTGGGCATCCTCGATCGCAATCAGATGATCATGGGGATCGATATCCACAAAGACCGGTTTGTATCCGGCCAACACTACGGCCATGGCGGTAGGGAGCGCCGTATTTACCGGAACTAATACTTCGCTGCCCGGTTCGATCATCAAACTTCTAAGTCCGATAATCAAGGCATCTGTACCGGAGGATACTCCAATAGCATAGGATACCCCTAGATAAGCTGCCATGCGGGCTTCAAACTCTTCCAGCTCTTTTCCCATCAGGAAAATCCCACGCTTCATAATGAGATCCAGCCGCTGTCGGATTTCAGAGCTGAAAACCGGATACTCCCTGGAAAGATCGCCGAAGGGGATCATCGATATTCCTCAAGGCAGGTACGATAATAGGTAATGGTTTGTCGTAATCCCTGTTCCAGTTCCATCCTGGGCTTCCACCCGCTATCGGCTGTGATGGCCTGAATATCACTGATGTAATCGCCGATATCGATCTTGCGATAGAGTTCCGGGAAGGGCTTGTATTGATAAGTAAAATGTGGATCAATTGCCTGTAATGCCACGATAAAATCATTGATAGTATAGGCTATGCCGGAACCAACATTATAGATTCGGTTCAGACAATCGGGCTTGAAAGGTAATTCGCTCACCAAATCAACCAGATCGTCAATATAGAGAAAATCCCGTTTCTGTTGGCCATCGCCGAAGATCGTCACCGGTTCATTTTTGAGGAAGAGTCCCAGAAAATAACCGATAAAACCCTGCCGGTTGTCTTTAATGTATTGCCGTGGTCCAAATATATTGGATATCCTGAGAATGATGTGATTTATTCGGTAAAGATGACGGTAAAGCTGCAAGTATTCTTCCGTCATGATTTTATGGATGGCATTGTTGTCTACGATCTGAACCGGGTGCTTTTCGTTCACCGGAAGGTAACGGGGACGTCCGTAGATCTGGCGTGTACTTAGGAATATCACTAATGGTTTGGATGAAGCGGTTTTGATTGCCTCCAACAGATTCAGATGAGCCAGGAAATTATGATCCAGGTCAGCCCGGGGATGGTGTAGACTGCTGATATGATTGATCTGTCCGGCAAAATCGTAAATCAGATCAAACGATCGATCGTGAATCACCCTCTCCAGACCGGGGTAATCAACGGCCATATTTAATCGAATTACATCCACCTGTCGTCGGATAGGGGCGATGTTATAATCGTTCCAGCCGTGATCGGCCTGAAATCCCGCATCGATGATGGTGACGCTGTGACCCATCTGTGTCAAGCGGATGGCCAGATTGCTCCCGATAAAACCTAATCCGCCGGTAATAAGTATTCTCATGGTTGTGTTATTTTTTTGATTGGAGGTGAACATGTCATAAAAATCACATTGTCCTAATATATATCTTTAGACGATGGTTTGTCAAGAGAAAATTAAGTTTTGTCAGTAATAGGTCAAGATTGATAAGAAAGGGGATCGGAAAAGAAGGGATCAAGGGGATTCAAATTGAGAAAAGTCTTGACTTGCCGGATAGGATTTATTAATAATGGGGTCATTGGTATCCTTCATTTAATCGATAAAAGGAGAACTATCATGGATATTAATGAATTAACCATTACCTGGCAGGATGACGAGGGCAAGCAGATCATCAAGGAACTGGACAAAGAAATACTGACCAAGGGAGCCTGGGCGACCATCATGTATCTCTATCAAACCATGGATAAAGCCACTGGTGAGTATTCAGAGCCTCAGGTGCGGATCGTCCGCTATAAAAAAAGCAAGGATTCCTATTTCGCCAACAGCAAATTCAATATTTCCGGCCGAAAACAAGCCTACCAGATCATGGAACAGCTCCAAAAGTGGTATCCTGAATCCTGAAACGGATTGGCTGACCGAACTATTGGTCATAAGCCCATCGGTATAAAAAAAGGTAAATGTTTTAAAAAGCTTATTTGAGCACTACTGCTTTAGAGTTGAAAGATTCTTTAATTCTTTGCGAGTGGCGGTTTTTCATTGAACAAGGATTTGATTTTTTATAAAATAATAAGCTCGAAAAACAATTTATTATCAATGTTTTGATTTCTTTTTATTTCGGATCATCATTTTTACAATTGCCTTGACAAATCATGACAAAATGCTTAATTACTTATAAAGATGGGTTTGTAGTTGCGATGACTTGTCCGGATCCAATTATCAATGAGAGTTAATTCAATCTAATTATAATGTAAATATATCAACATGGGTATTAATATGAATTCCGATTTAACGTTTATTACCAATGAACAGGGAAAGTATTTAAAGGAACGATTTGATATATTGATTAAGGATTCACGTTATTTTGATTGTCTGGTTGGTTATTTCTATATCAGTGGATTTTTCGCTATTTGTGATTCACTGGAACAGTCTGAGAGAATCCGTATTCTTGTTGGAATCGGTACCGATCGGCAAACAATTGATTATGTTTTCGAAAACTATCCCGATGTGCAAAAGACGATTGATTTTTCCCATGCCGAAACCAAAATCGGTTTTGAAGGAATGATCATTGACGAGATGGAGAAATCACAGGATAATCGCCACGTTGAGTTTGGTGTTAAGAAGTTTGTAGAATGGATAAGAAATAAGAAACTGGAAATCAGAGCCTATCCATCACGTCACATCCATGCCAAACTCTATATTGTAAGCTTCAAGGAGAATGACAGAGATAGTGGAAGAGTAATTACCGGTTCCAGCAATTTAACGCAGGCCGGTCTGATTGACAACCTTGAATTCAATGTGGAGTTGAAAAATAGCGCTGATTATCGTTTTGCTCTTTGCAAATTTGAAGAACTATGGCGCGATTCAGTGGATATCAATCAAAACTATATTGAAACGATTGAGCATAAAACCTGGCTCAATCAGAATATCTCTCCGTATCAACTCTATCTCAAGTTCCTCTATGAATACTTTAAGGATGAATTAAATCAGTCCGGTGAGGTATTCTCCAAATATTACCCACCGAATTTCATGAGACTTGAATACCAGGAACAGGCTGTACTCAATGCTAAAAAGATTGTTGAGGAGTATGGCGGTGTTTTTATATCCGATGTGGTTGGTTTGGGAAAAACCTATATTGCGACAATGTTGGCGGGACAACTTGACGGCAGGACTTTAGTGATGGCACCTCCGGCTTTGCTTGATAGAGACAATCCTGGATCATGGCCTAACGCTTTTTCCGATTTTCATACTCCCGCAGATTTTGAATCACTCGGCAAACTGGACGATATTCTCCGACAGAATGTCGATAAATATAAAAATATTATCATCGATGAATCTCATCGATTCAGGACCGAAACCACGATCTCCTATGAAAAGATGGCTGAAATCTGTCGGGGTAAGCGAATCATTTTAGTTACCGCCACACCCTATAATAACTCTCCCAAAGATATCCTGGCCCAGATCAAACTTTTTCAGAATGTCCGAAAGAGTACGATCCCCAACTTGTCCGATTTGGAATTGTTTTTTAGCGATCTTGAAAGAAGGCTTAAAAAGTCGGATCGACAAAGGGATTATGAGAATTATATCCGGATTGTAAAACAGAATGCCCGGGAAATCAGGGAAAAAGTCTTAAAATACCTAATGGTCAGAAGAACCAGAACCGAGATAATCAATTACTTTGATAATGATCTGAAAATCCAGAATCTACGATTTCCCGACATTGATAATCCCGAACCGCTTTATTATGAATTGGATGATCGTGAAGATGAGGTTTTTATGATGACGATTCGATTGATCTCACAGAAATTTACTTATGCCCGCTATACACCAATGCTTTATTTAAATAAAGAGATCAATCATCTTGAAAAACAGGCGCAGAGAAACATGGGAGCTTTCATGAAGCTTCTGCTGGTGAAAAGACTGGAAAGTAGTTTTTTCGCTTTCAGAAACTCCATCGATCGCTTTATCCATTCTTATGAGATGTTCATTCATGAATTTGGAAAAGGGAATGTTTACATCAGTAAAAAGTATTCCAACAAAATACTGGAATTTCTTGAATCGGATGATGATGCCGCTATTGAAAAACTGATAATGGAAGGTAAGGCGGAGCATTACAGCAGCCATGATTTTAAATCCGGTTTCATCCGCGATCTTCGGAATGATCTGGACGTTTTAATGAGTATAAAAAAACAGTGGTGCGATATTGTCCGGGATCCTAAACTGGTTGCGTTTTTGTCACAGCTTAAAAATAATTCCATTCTTGCCGATCACAAAATGATTGTGTTCACTGAATCTAAGGAGACGGCTGAATACCTGACCGATCAGATCAATCATTTAGTTGCCGGAACGGCATTATGTTTTACCGGTCGATCCGGTGACAGTGTTCGAGATCAGGTAATCCGTAATTTCGATGCCAAATCTCGGCATCCTGCCAATGATTACCGTATTCTTGTGTCGACGGATGTGTTGTCGGAAGGGGTGAATCTTCATAGATCCAATGTAGTTGTCAATTATGATATTCCGTGGAATCCGACCCGGATGATGCAGCGAGTCGGAAGAATCAATCGGGTTGATACATCATTCGATACCATTCATACCTTCAATTTTTTTCCGACTCAACAATCCAATAGTCAGATTAAACTGAAGGAAGCCGCAGAAGCCAAAATCAATGCTTTTCTAACCTTGCTTGGCGGGGATGCCGCTTTGCTTTTAGAGGGCGAACCGGTGGCATCTCATGAATTGTTTAGCCGATTGGTTTCTAAAAAGACGCTGACCGGAGAGGATGAGGACCAAAACAGTGAATTGAAGTTTCTTCAGGTAATTAAAGGAATTCGGGATACTCAGCCGGAGCTGTTTGATCAGGTTAAACGGTTGCCGAAAAAGGCCCGATCCGTTCGATATGATCCATCATACCGAAATTCTCTGATCACCTATTTCAGGCGGGATAAACTGCAGAAGTTTTATATGTCCGCTCAGAATGGGCCGGTTCAAGAAATGGATTTTATTTCCGCCGCCGGCGTATTGGAGTGTAAAAACCATGAAAAACGATCGGAACTGTCTTCATACTTTTATTCTTTATTGGATAAAAACAAAGCCGCTTTCATTGATTCGACAGTTCAGAGTGACGTGATTCCTGAATCCAGAAGAGGAAAAGACAATGCGATTCAGCTTTTGAGGTTACTCCGGGTCGTTTTTAAAAATACACGTCAACTGACCGATGATCAGGAGATCTATCTGCGGAATGTATTCCTCCGTCTTGAGGAAGGGGGATTGCCTAAACAAACGACCAAAGAAACCTTGAAAGTACTTAACGGATTGGATTCGGGAATCCTGAATCCCATTCAGGTTTTGGGTGTATTACAGACGACGATCCCGCCCCGATTGTTGGAAGGACATTATTCCGAACGCCGAATACGGGTTTCAGCCCAAAGTGAAGTTATTCTTTCCCTTTATTTATCAGGAGATTAAGGTGCCGACGGTTTATATTATCGGGAGTTATCGTTTTTATTTTAATAGCCGGGAAGAAAAACGCCGGCATATACACATCGTAACACCTGAGGGAATTGCAAAATTCTGGCTTGAACCCCTGGTTTCATTAGATATTTTCCATAATCTAAGCCAAAGTGAATTATATACGATTGAATCCATCATCAAGGAGAAACACCATGAATTTATCGAAGCGTGGAACCGACATTTTGGAATTTGAAGTTACAAATGTCGAACGAGCTGGATTTTGGCTGCTGGTCGACGATAAGGAGTATTTCGTCGGATATCACGATTATCCGGTTTTTGAAAAGGCTTCCATCGAACAGATTTTCAACGTTCGAAGGATAGGGCCGACACAGTTCAACTGGCCTGATTTGGATGCGGATATTGAGCTGGAGGCACTTGATTATCCTGAAAATTATCCTTTGACTTATAGACCATAGATGGCCATCGCGGCATTAAATGGAGTATATGATACGAGTTGCGTTGAGCATAAGAAAACGGTGATGACCCAGTGAATAAAGACCAAGCGGCCCGAATTATCCGTGAAACCTTTGAAAACCCTTTCAATCGAGAAAATTTCATAGTTTTTATCAAGAATCTGCTGAATACTCTCGATGAAGACAAAGCCCGCACTAACCAGGGCGGAGCTATTCCCCGTGCGTTTCAGGATTATATCGGCAAAATTGAACGAATCGGCAAGTATACCTGTGAAAATAAAGAGATTATGGTTTTTATTGTTTTTCTGAAAAAGGATCATCTGCTGGAGCGGGCCCGATCAATGCAACGGAACTTTGTCGCCTGGTATCTGAAATATGACCATCGGCTCAAGGATGCCGCGCTGGTTGCGTTTATTTCTCCGGAACAATCGGATTGGCGATTCTCACTGGTTAAAATCGACAGCCATCTTGAATTGTGCGACGGCAAACCGAAAGTGGTTGAGGAGATCACTCCCGTCCGACGCTGGTCCTTTCTGGTCGGTCCCAATGAAAACAGCCATACGGCTCAAAGCCGTCTGATTCCCCTTATGACGGATGACACCCGTAATCCGACCTTGGAGCAATTGGAAGAGGCGTTTAATATCGAGACGGTCACCCGCGAATTTTTCGAGCAATACCGGGAACTCTTTTTAAAGCTCAAAGAAGAACTGGATAGCATCATTTGCCTTTCTTCAGCTGTTCGCGATGAATTTTCTCGGAAACAGGTCAATACCATCGATTTTGCAAAAAAACTATTGGGGCAGATTATCTTCCTGTATTTTCTACAGAAAAAAGGGTGGTTCGGAGTTCAGCGGGATGCACCGTGGGGATGTGGTTCAAAGCATTTCCTGCGGGAACTCTTTGATAAAAAACATGGCGATTACCGGAATTTCTTCAATGATATTCTCGAACCTCTTTTCTATGAAGCCCTGAGGATTGATCGAAGTCATGATGATCATTATTATCGGCTTTTCAATTGTAAAATCCCGTTTCTCAACGGAGGTCTGTTCGATCCCATCAAAAATTATGATTGGGTCCATACCGATATCCTCATTCCGAACCCATTGTTTTCCAATGACCAAAAAACAGTTTACGGAGATCAGGGGGATGGCATATTTGATGTATTTGATCGGTATAATTTTACAGTCAAGGAAGATGAGCCGTTGGAAAAGGAAGTGGCTATCGATCCCGAGTTGCTAGGTAAGGCGTACGAAAAATTCAATGCCATTCGGGAAGATAACTATGACGAATATAAAAAAGCCTTGCGATGCGGCAAGAGGGGAGAAGAGAATCAATTCAACAAACAGCATGGTGTTTACTATACTCCGCGGGAAATTGTCCACTACATGTGTCAGCAGAGTTTGGTTTACTATCTTTATTTCCAGTTACGAAATAAAGATGAAATGAACCGGTTTTCATCTTGCGGACAGAACCAGCTTGAATTATTCGACGCCAATGAAATCAACCCGCTGGATATGGCAGATTCAATGAGTCAACAATCGGGAATATCGCAAACGGATCTCGAATATCTGATCCATTATGGCGAGCATGTGGGTGAAAATGAAGCTCATGTGGAAAGTGTCGGGAAAGAAACGGAAACCTACCGATACCAATTGCCGGAAAGCATCCGTAAAAATGCGGAGATCATCGACGAAAAGCTCGCCGGCATCAAGGTGTGTGACCCGGCAATCGGGAGCGGCGCGTTTCCGGTGGGAATGATGAGTGAGATTGTTAGGGCACGTATTATCCTGAGCACATTTATCAAAGATCAAAACCGTTCCGTCTATCGCTTCAAGCGCGATTGTATCGAAAACTCCCTGTATGGAGTGGATATCGATTCCGGTGCGGTCGAGATTGCCAAACTGCGGTTATGGCTGTCCCTGGTGGTGGACGAGGACGATATCCGGTCCATCAAGCCCCTCCCTAATCTCGATTATCGGATTATTTGCGGCGATTCCTTACTGGGTTTTCCCCTGACGCCAAGCTTGGGATCTGAAATTGAAAAACTGAAACAACAATTCCTGATCGAAACCAGGGTCTCAGAAAAAGAAAAGCTCAAATCGGAAATCAATCAAAAGATCAACTTTCTGCTGAGTGAATCGGAACGACATCTGGGGCGTTCAATTTCGATGGATATCCGGGTCAACTTTTCTGAAATTTTCCATGAAAAGCAAGGATTCGATATCGTGATTGGAAATCCTCCTTATATTCAATTGCAGACGGATAAGGGCAGAGTGGGGAACAACTATCAGATCATGAAATATAAGACCTTCGCCAAGACCGGTGATATTTATTGCCTGTTTTACGAGAGGGCGTATCAAATCTTAAGTGATCGCGGCATTGGTGTTTACATTACTTCCAACAAATGGATGAAGGCCGCTTATGGTATGAAACTGCGTGCTTTTTTGAGAGGAAATATCCAACCTCTATCCCTGATTGATGTAGGCCCCGGTTTGTTTGAAGCGGCAACGGTTGACACCAACATTTTGTTCTTTAATAATGGAGCATCCGGTTGCCCGTTTCAAGGATGCCGATTGGATCGGATTCCTGATTCCGGCCTGTTCGAGTATGTCCATCGGAATGGGGTCGAAATCAGTGTGAACGATGTGGGAGACAAATGGGAAATCGCTTCCCCGGAAGACCAGAGGCTGGCCTGCAAAATGGAAACCATCGGAGTCTCGCTTAAAAACTGGAATATTAAGATTAATTTTGGAATAAAAACCGGTTATAATGAGGCCTTCATCATCGACGGCAAAAAACGGGCTGAACTGATCCAATCCGATCCGAAATCTGCCGAGATTATCAAGCCGATTTTTAGGGGACGGGATATTCAAAAGTATCATGCGATGTTTGCTGATCAATGGCTGATATTTATTCCATGGCATTTCCCGCTGAATGATGATTCATCAATTCAAGGTGCATCTGATTTGGCTGAAAAGGCTTTCAATGAATCCTATCCGGATCTTTACCAGTATTTTATTAGTTTTAAATTTGATCTGATGAATAGGAATACGGCAGAAACAGGTGTCCGTTATGAATGGTATTCGTTGCAGCGATGTGCAGCCACTTATGAGGCGGATTTTTTAAAGGAAAAGATAATCTGGAAACGCATCGGATCGAGTGTGCGATTCTGCTATGATGACAGCGGCGCTTATTGCCTCGACAGTACTTGTTTCGCCACCGGCGAGAAGATGAAATTTTTGGTGGGAGTATTGAATTCCTCCGTTGCCAGTTACGAGCTTTTCCGCAGTTCCCCTAAAACCGGGACCGGCGACCTGATCCTCAGCGTTCAGGCTTTGGAACCCTTACGGGTACCGATCCCAGATGATCATCAGGAACGGGCTGTCACTCAACGAGTGGACTCTATTTTGAATCTGATTCAATCTAAAGATTATCTCGGCAATCCGGACAAACAATTGAAGGTTCGTGAATATGAAAAACAGATCGATCGAGTGGTGTATGAACTCTATGAATTGACGGAGGATGAAATCGGAGTTATTGAAGATTGTATCCTCCACTATAAGAAAAAATGATATTCCGATGCGATATCAGCCGATGTTGGATATATTCCGTTGATAATGACCGATTGGTTTGAACGTAATAAACTGCAAATAACTTGACTTTTGCGATAAGTATCCTTATCTTTAATTCGTATCAACAAGAATCAGAATTGCCGTTAACCCACGTAAATATTGAATAGGCCGACCACGTTCGGCTTATCTGTAACTGAATACCGCGGATTAGGAGCATGAAAAAACTGACCTTTGTACTCGAAAATTATCTGGAAGCCATTTACGAGTTGTCACGGGATGGAAGCGGAGCCCGGGTGACGGATATCGCCGATAAACTGAAGGTCACCAAAGCCAGCACCAATCGTGCCATGGCTTCCTTGGCCCAAAAAGGTCTGATTCGTAACGAGCGCTATCGAGTGATTCACTTGACTCCTGAAGGCCTCGAACAGGCTGAGTTCACGTCTCGCAAGCATCATACTATTCGTCGTTTTTTTATCGGTGTGCTTGGTATCGACGCAGAGGTCGCCGACCAGGACGCTTGCGCGATTGAGCATGTCATCAGTTGCCAGTCGGTCTTTGCCATGCTGAAATATCTGGAATCTTTCGAACCGAAAACCCTGTCCGGAAATGAAGATAATTCGATTCGGAATTGCGGAGAGAATAAAATAGAGTGACCGATCGGTTCACTCATAATTGGTGATGGAGTGTGGGATCGGAGCAGATATCCCATTTGGTGCGAGAGCGATACCGGTAAATGGCTCATTGAAGTGCGCCCTCATAAAGTTAGAATAATCTAATTAATTTATGAAAATTTCATTTTTCCCCTTGACAGACGCCCAAAAAAGTATTAATTGTTAGTGTAGTCAAACAAAGGCGAATCAAAGCCTTTTTTCAAAGCCAAAAAGTTAGACAAAACTAACAAAAGAAGCAGCCCAATGGGTGCGCTTTCAAGGAGCAAGTATGAATCCTACAAGATCCAAGCCCGGCGGAATTCAACGACTGATCCGGATTGCCGGACGAAAACGATGGTGGCTGATCGGGTCGATGATCCTGGCGGTTGCGGCCTCCATCGCTTCCCTGGATCCTGAAAATGAGCTTTTAATCCAACAGGCAATTGGTGACCTGGTAAAGAATAAAACCGTGGTGGTGATTGCTCATCGCCTGAACACCATTACCCAAGCCGATAAGATCATCGTGATCGATCAGGGTAAGGTGGCGGAAGAGGGGGATCATTCCCACTTGCTGCTTAACCGGGGATTGTACTGGAAACTCTGGAATGAACAGCAGCGGATCAAAGGCTGGAAATTTTGAGCGATAATGATGTTCCCTCCCCCTACCCGGAGAATCCGCGCACCGAATGTGTTACCTCCGGTGTGCGGTTTTATCCGGGATTATGATGGGTGAGGAGTCTGTCGTTTTGTATAGAACGGTTTGATTCCGATGGTTTACACTTAACGGACCTTAAAAGGAGATTGATGATGAAACGGATTGGATTGATTCTGATGGGGGTGTGGTGCTTGGTGATGACAAGCTATGCAGAGCAGAAAACCGACGCCATGCTGTTCGGTGATGTCAAATCGGCCAACGGCAAAGAACACCTACCTTATGCGGTGATTATGGTTAAAGGGACGACCCTGGGAACCATGGCGGATGGCAGCGGACACTTCAAACTGGCCAATCTGCCGGTAGGTGAGTGCACTATCAGAGCCCAACTGATGGGATATAAGTCCCAGGAAAAAAAGGTGGTTATGGAAAAAAACAAGGCGGTCGAGCTGTTTTTCGAATTGCAGGAGGATGCCTTGAATCTGGAACAGGTGGTGGTTACCGGAACCAGAACCCAGCACTTTATCAAAGATGTTCCGGTGCGGACCGAGGTGATTACCACCCGGGAAATCGAGAGCAAAAATGCCGCCACCATTTACGACGCTCTGGAAAATATTCCGGGAATTCGGGTCGAGAATCAATGCCAGTTCTGTAATTTCACTATGGTCAGGATGCAGGGGTTGGGTGCGGAACATACCCAGGTCTTGATCAATGGCCAGCCTATCTATTCCGGTTTGGCGGGAGTTTATGGATTGCAACAGGTCAGTACGGTTGATATCGATCGGATCGAGGTGGTCAAAGGCGCCGGATCAGCTTTGTACGGAAGCAGCGCTGTGGCCGGGGCCGTCAACATCATGACTCGTGAACCCGGTTTCGAACCTGCGACCCGGGCTTCGCTCCAGTTCGGCAACCATAATACCAATCATTATGATATCAGCTCTTCCATCCGTAATGAAAAAGGCAATATCGGATTGACCATCTTTGCCCAGAAGCTGACCGGCGATGCCATCGATGAAACCGGTTCAGGATTGACCAAGGATGAGGTCGACAATCAGGATGGAATCTCAGACCGGGTCAAAACCAATCTGACAACGGCCGGATTCGGATTGTCGGTATCGGGATTGTTGTTCCGGGACGACAAACTGAGTCTCCGGGGGAAATCGTTGTTTGAAAAGCGTCAGGGAGGAACCATGGATGACGATTATTATCGGAATCCCCTGACGGACGGAACCGAGAGCATTTCCACCGACCGATACGAGCTTCAGCTCGGATATTCGAAGAAAATTGGGTCACTGACCGAATTGAACTTCAATTCATCCTATGCCAACCATAACCGGGATGCCACCAATGACTCCTATCTGGGGGACTACATGGCCACCCACCAGGACAGCGTTCCGGATGTTCGCACCATGCGGCCCTATCTGGCGGATGAAAACTCCCTGTCGCTTACCTTGACTCTGGCCCATAAGCTGGGGTGTCATGATATTCTATTCGGATTGCAGGGCTATTTCGATCAGTTGGATGAATCCGGAATGTACGTCGTGGTGGATGAGGAAAGCGATTTTGTAGGAGAATCCTATCGATCCAAAAGCGATAAGTCAGCCCGCGAATTTGGGGTGTTTCTTCAGGATGAATGGGCGATTACCGACAAACTGACTGCCGTTCCCGGCATTCGTCTCGATCAGCATCATTCCGAAGAGGAGTACCAGGCTGATCGGCAGGTTTTTCTCTCCTCTTCCTTTCCCAAAACCGATTTTGATGAAACCAGTGTCAATCCACGACTGGCTCTGAAATATAGCGTGTCCGATCGGATTGCTGTCCGGCTCAATGCGGGCACCGGATTCCGTGCTCCCTATGGATTCTCGGAAGATTTGCATCTGTGCAGCGGATCCCCCCGGGTTTGGAAATCCTCCGATCTGGATCCGGAGCGGTCGATGAGTTATAACATCTCCGCCGATTATTATGGTCATACGCTCCGATTCAGCGCCAACCTGTTTCGCACCGACCTGAAGGATAAAATCGGGTTTACCGATGCTGAGGAGCATGTCAGCGCCCTCGGATACGATTATCAGTGGAAAAATATCGATGACGCCTGGGTCCAGGGAGTCGAGATGGCTCTGATCGTTTCTCCGGTCCGAAATCTGGATTTTGAAGTGGATCTGACCTACAACCAGGGGGAATATGATCATGTCCGGTCCGATTGGGTTGGAACGCCCTATGAAAGTGACAGTAAAAAGATCTCCAGATTTCCTGAGATCACCGGAAATGTCAAGATCGATTATACCCGTTGGGATTGGAGTCTGGCTCTGTCAGGGGATTATCAGGGGCAGATGGTTATCGATTATTACAACGAAGAGATCGATCCCGAAAAGGGTGATCGGACCAAGATCAAGAAAACTGACGACTTTATGCTTTTCAACGCTTATGTCTCAAAAAGAATCGGGATGTTTAAACTGTATGGCGGAATAGATAATATCTTCAATTATCTTCAGGATGAGAAACATCTGGATGATGCCGCTTTTGTTTATGCTCCGGTCTATGGAACCCTCTATTATGGAGGGATTACCATCGATCTGAAGCACTGATGAGTGTCCGTTCGGGCATCCGATATCGGACCTGACCGATCCAATGGATGGCAGAGCGCTGATGAATAATCAGCAACAATGGTGGGAGTGGGATTCGGAGTGTCGGATCCCTTTTTCCGTGCGAACAAGGAGAGGAACAATGTCACGACTTAGCCGACAACCCCAAAACAGCCGGTGTCGAATCAAGCAGTGTTACGGAGATCGACGCTTTATCGGGAGGATTACCTCCATCGGATTGACTGCCGGAACTCCGGTAGAAATCATCCAGAACCGAAAAAACACCCCGTTATTGTTATATGCTCGCGATACGGTGATTGCCCTGAGCTTTCGTGAAGCCGACAGTATCTGGGTCGAGGAGATCGAATGAAATCGATGATTCCCATCACTCTGGCCTTGCTGGGTCAGCCGAATACCGGGAAATCGACTCTCTTTAATGCCTTCACCGGATCTCGACAGCATGTGGGGAATTGGCCGGGGAAAACCATCGATCAGAAATCGGGCACATTCATCTGTCAGGATTATAATGTGTGTCTGGTGGATCTTCCGGGAACCTACCGATTATCGGCGGATTCCCAGGAGGAATTGATCACCCGCGATTACATGGTGACGAGTAGTCCGGATGGGGTGGTGATGGTCGTCGATGCATCCCAACTGGAAAGAAGCCTTTATTTGTTGTCTGAGATGGTCGGGATCAATGTGCCGGTTGTGGTGGCTCTGAATATGATGGATGTGGCCGAACGGAACGGCAAAACGATTGATTGCCGTGAAATGGAGTCCAAACTTGGCGTGCCGGTGGTACCGGTGGTTGCCAACCGCCGGTATGGCCGATCGGGGCTGCTGGATGCTCTTCCCCGGCTGTTGACCCAAAAAAAACAGATTCGGTGTCGTGATTTGCTGGATCGCTATCGGAACGCCTGGGGGGAAGATTGGGAACGTGTCATGGCATTACTGCCTGCTGAAGGTATTGCGACGATGAGTCGTGAATGGCTGGCCGTTAAGCTTTTGGAACAGGATGCTCCCATTATGGCCCGGGTCCGCCGCCGGATCGGAGAAACCGATTGGATCACCCTTGAGACGATTATAGCCTCGAATCCCGACGGCACCATCAGGGCTGCCGATTGCCGTTTTGAATGGATCGGAACAATTATCGGTCGAGAACCGACGGTTCCCGATGAACCGGGGCGTTGTCGGCTCAATGCATTCGATCGCTGGGCCCTTCACCCGGTATGGGGCAAATTGATCGCGATTCTGATCATTCTGAGCGGGTTCGCCGTCAGTATGCTTTTCTCGACCCCTTTGATCGAAACCGTCGACCATCTTTCATCCCGGACTATTTCGACAACCCGAACCGGGCTGAATCTGATCGGATCCCCGCCATGGATGATTTCGCTTCTGATCGAAGCGGTTATTCCGGCTGTTTCCATTACCGTGAGTCTGGTTATCTTTGTGCTGGCGGTCAGCCTGGTGTTCAGCCTGCTGGAGGATATCGGGTATATGCCCCGCCTGGCCTTTGTGTTCGACGGCGCCATGAGCAAGCTGGGGTTGTACGGAAAATGCGTCATGCCCTTTATGATGAGTTTCGGATGCAATATGGCCGGGATTGTCGGCGCCAGGGTAATCGATACCTGGCAGCAGCGAATCCTGACCGTAGTCACCAGTTGGGTCGTTCCATGTGTAGCCATGTGGGGCGTGATCGGTCTGGTCGGGACTCTCTTTTTCGGTCATCACGCCATCTGGGTGATGCTCGCCCTGGCTGTGACTGCCTTACTGCACATCCGGTTTACCGCCTGGTTCTTCAAACGAATCCTGCTCAAAGAGAAAGGAAAGAATTCGGGATTGATCATGGAATTGCCCCCCTATCATCTGCCGAACTGGAACACCATCTTTACCTTTCTATGGATCCGGACCCGCTCGGTTTTAACCAAAAGCCTGATCATGATCATGGGGGTCTCGGTCGTGTTATGGATTCTTTCCTATTCAGGCAACGGAAGGATTGAAGAGAGTATGATCTATCGGATCGGCGCCTTTATTGAGCCGGTCGGGCTTTGGTTCGGATTGAACCGGCAACTGATGATGATTATTTTGGTTTCGATTTTGGGAAAGGAAGCGGCTCTGGGGGCCATTCCGATCCTTTTCAATATCCAAAGCGGGGTATCCAGTTTTACCGGAACGATGGCGGCCGGGGTCCAGCAGTTGGATCAGACCTCGATCGCTACGGCCTTGGCGGCTTCGGTTACCCAGGCCCAGGCCCTGGCTTTCATGTTCGCCTTTTTTTTCAATATCCCCTGTATGGCGGCGGTGGTTACGACATGTACGGAAATCCATTCCTACCGATGGGGGGCCAAAATGGCCGCCTATTATATGGTTATATCCTTGCTCCTGGCTGCTCTTGTTTATCGGATCGGACTGTTACTATTTTAAAAGGAAGGTTACGATGCTGCTTGATCAGGTTATGCTGTCGATTAAGAACGGCGCGAGGATCAGTTATCGATCGCTGGCTTCTGAATTGGGGATGGAAATCGGGATAGTCCAGAGTGCGGTCGAACAGCTTGGGCGATTGGGCTATCTCGAACGGATGGTTCCTGGCCATGAGGCTTGCACCTGCACCGGACGATGCTCTCAATGCCGGTGTTCACGGGTGGGTCCGGAATTATGGCGATTGAGCGATAAAGGTCTTCGCTACCTTGAAAAAGAAGATGGAGTCGAGTTTGCTCGGTAGAATCGACGATGAGAGACTCGATCCGGGTTTTTAGAACCAGTGTTAACGGACGGTTTCGAATTTTGCCGAATCGTCAATCAGATGGATGATAAGGAGAGTGGACGTTGTTAAATATTGAGAAAATCAATCGTTGGTTTGAAAAAAAAGCCAGGTCGATCATCCGGTTTCGATGGCTGGTGATTATCGTATTCATTGGAATGATCGGGATTTCGGTTTATGGCCTGAAAAAGGTCAGGGTGGAATCCTCGTTTGATAATTATTTTGTCGAAGATGACCCCGTTCTGATTCAGACGGACGAATTCAAAGCCATATTCGGTAATGACAATTTTGTGGCCGTATTGACCCGGTGCGACGATTCCTTCAGCCGGCAATCCCTGGAGCTGATCCGGGAGCTTTCCAATGAGTTGATGGATAGCATTTCCTATGCTGATAAGATCACATCCTTAACCGATATCGAGTTCATTACCGGGACCGAAGAGGGGATGACCATCGAGCAGATTGTACCGGATGAGATACCGGCCGGCCTCGAGGAATTGGAGGCCATCCGGAAAAAGGCTTACAGTAAACCCAATATCGCCCGACGTCTGATATCCAAGGATGGAAAACTATCCTGGATCCTGCTCAAACTGCGTCCCTTTCCGGAAGACTCGGTCTGGAAACAGATAAACAGCAGTATGGCCCCGGAATATTGTACCGGAATGGAAGCGGAGCGGATCATATGCAAGCCGAAATATGCCCCGATCAATCCCCAGTGCACCGGAATGCCCTATCTCAGTTACAAAAAGCAGATCTTTTTCAATCAGGAATCGGCCAAAATACTGGGATTGGCACTGCTGGTCGCTATCGTGGTGCTGGGGGCTATTACCCGGTCAATCCGGGGAATCCTGTTGCCCCTGATCACCTCGGCCGGGTCGGTGATCATGGTTTACGGCATCACCGGATTCGTCGGGTATACCATCGACAGCGGACTGGTCTCGGTACCGATATTGCTCTCTTTTGCCATCGGGATGGCCTACAATATCCATCTTTATAATTATTTCCGGCGGCGATATCATGACCATGGATCCCGATATACCGCCATTGTGGAATCCATCAGAGAAATGGGATGGCCGGTGCTTTTTTCGGCTCTGACCACTATGGCCGCTTTGATCACCTTTCTGGCCGTTCCGGTCAGGCCCCTTCACTTTTTAGGCGTCGCCACCAGTTCCTGCGTCCTGTTGTCATTTATTATCGTTATTTTTCTGATGCCTTCCTTTTTTAGTTTCGGAAGGGATATCAAGCCGGAAAAGCTGGCGATCAAACAGCAGAAAAAATGGATGGATGGGTGGCTAAGCCGAATAAGCGAAGGTTTACTGCGTCGATCCGTAACCGTAACCATCGTGTTTGGAATCGTCATTTTGATCGCTATTCTGGGGCTTATTCGCCTGGAACCGGCCTTCGATGTCGAAAAAACCATGGGCCGGAAAATTCCATATGTCAAGACCATCCTGAGCATTAGTGATACGGAACTGGGCTCCCTTTATTCTTACGACCTGATGATCGATCTGAAAGAAAACGGGTTGGCCAAAAAGGTCGAGAATCTCAAAAAACTGGAAGCGATCACGGCCTTTGTAGAGGAATTTGAATTGACCAAGCGAACCACATCGATTCTGGATATTATCAAGGATATGAACCAGACCTTGAATGAGAACAATCCGGAGTATTACAGCATTCCAAACAGCGATGACGAAACGGCTCAGTTATTGCTGTTGTATGAGAATGCCGGGGGCAGCGAGACCGAATACTGGATGGACTATGATTATCGGCGGCTGCGGCTGATGGTGGAAATAGCGACCTACAATTCGAGTGAAGCCGAACGGGAGCTCAGGCTCTTGCAGGAACATGCCGCTGCCCTTTTCCCCGGAGCCGAGGTGACTGCCGTCGGCAGTCTGCCCCAGTTTACCGTCATGATGCAGTATGTGGTCCGAGGGCAGATCCTGTCACTCCTGATGTCGATGGCTATCATCATGATTTTGCTGATGATCGTTTTCGGTAGTGTCCGGGTCGGCCTGATCGGGATGATTCCCAACATCACACCCGCTTTGGCGGTCGGGGGAGTCATGGGGTGGCTGGGTATCCCCCTGGATATGATGACCGCCACCATTATGCCTATGATACTGGGAATCGCGGTCGACGATACTATTCACTTCATCAATCATGCCCATCTGGAATTCAATCGAACCGCCGATTACATCAAAACCATCTCAACCACCTTTCTGGTGGTCGGATCGGCGATGGTGCTTTCGACCGGTATTCTTTGCGTGAACTTTGGGATGTATATGGTTTCAATTGCCAAAAACTACTTCAATCTTGGTCTTATTTCTTTGATTGGAATGCTGGCGGCTCTGCTGGCGGATGTTCTGATTACTCCGATCCTGATTAAATGGTGCCGTGTATTCGGTAATGAAAAATGACCATGATGGAACACAATGGGGCCAATTCGATCAATGCCCGGATTGGCCCGTGGAAGGGGATTACAATGAGAACAGGTTTGATCGCGTGGTGGATTCTGATGACTATGTTGTTAACCGGGTTGATGGCTCAGACTTCCCTTGACGGCAGGCAGATCATGCAGAAAGTCAAAGACCGGCCGGACGGTGATAGTCGCCATTCGCACATGACCCTTACGCTCATCAACAAAAATAACAGTGTTAGGGAGCGAAAAGTTGAGAGCTTTTCCATCGATCTTGGAAAAGACAAAAAGACCATCATGTTTTTCCTTTATCCGGGTGATGTCCGGGGAACCGGTTTTTTAACCTGGGATTATGACTTGATCGGAAAAGAAGATGACAAATGGCTTTATCTGCCCGCGATGAAGAAAACCCGGCGCATCAGCGGCGAATCCGCTAAGAAAGACTATTTCATGGGGACTGATTTCACCTATGACGATATGGGAAGCCGGAATGTGGACGAGGATAAGCATACCCTAATCAAAGAGGAGATACTGGACGGTTTCAAATGCTGGGTGGTGGAATCGATTCCGCTCGACAAACGGGATATCTATTCACGCAAACTCAGTTGGGTTCGACAGGACTGTCTGATTGTGGTCCGGGCCGAGTACTATGACAAGCTTTCCAAGCTGCATCGCCGCCTGATCCTGTCCGAGATCAAGGTGGTCGATTCCTATTGGGTGGCGCAACGATTGCATATGACCAATGACCAAACCCAGCACCAGACGGTCATTACCATTGAAAACCCGGAATATGATATCAAACTGAATGAAACACTGTTCACGGTGACTCGCCTGGAGAAAGGGACACTATGATCTGTTTTCATTCGACTCATCATGGTACCCCGGGTTATTCAAAAGGAGTGAATGACAATGAGTAAATGGTTGGGATGGTTGATTTGGATGATGATGCTGCTTTCGATTGGGGCTCAGGCGGAAGAACCATCGTTTGCCTGGCATGGATTCGGCGATACCTATCATGCCCTCCGGTGTAAGGATCCCTATGATTTTATGAGTTCACGAAGCCGGGTGCGAATGGAGTTGACGGCCTTAAAAAACGAAACCAGCCTGTTCGTTTCAATAAATGCCGTCAGCAACCGTGTTTTGCCGGATCAGGACGGATTGGTGCTGAGGGAGGCTTTCCTCCAGTATCATTTCCGGAATTGGGACTTGAAAGCCGGCCGGCAAATCATCGTCTGGGGTGTGGCGGATGCCCTTCGGCTGACCGATTGGATCTCGCCGATGGATTATACCGAATTCCTGGCCCAGGATTATGATGATATCCGGGTTCCGGTCAATGCCTTTCGTCTGACCCGCTCCGGAACAACCTGGAAAGTCGAGATGGTAATGGTGCCGATCCCGGAGTTTTTCATCTATTCCTATGACACCCAAAACCCTTGGTCGGTCCTGCCTGCCTCAGCCATTATCTGTCAGCGTGATACCGACAACCGCCCATCCAAAACCATCGATCATAGTGAATATGGAGGACGATTTTCTATTTTCAGGAATGGATTCGATCTGTCCGTTTCGGTTCTCCATACCTGGAACAAAGCCCCATTGCTGAATCAATGGATTTCTGCCGATCACGATACACTGCATATCCGCTCGGAGTTCGGTCGAATGGATCTGGTGGGACTCGATCTGTCCATTCCGATTGGGTCATGGGTCGTGCGTGGTGAAATGACGGGATACCGGAATGATTTGATTGCCCGAAAGCTGTCGGATGAGTATCGCTCACCCCTGAAAAAAAACACTCTGGCAATGCTGATCGGAACCGATTGGTATCCCGGTAACGAATGGACCTTGACGGCCCAGTATTTTCACCGGATTATCCCGGACCACCAGGCCGATATGGCGGTCGATCAGCACCAAGCTATGGCCACGTTCGGAATTACCAAGAAACTGCTGAATACCACCCTTACCCTGAACAGCTTTACCTATTTCGACCTCACCTATGACGGCCTCTTCAGCCGATCCAGCGGGGAATATGCCCTCTCCGATCAAATCCATCTCCGGCTCGGGTATGACCTTTTTCATGGCGATGACGGGATGTTCGGGCTTTATCGGAATAACTCGGAGATCTGGACCAAGATCCGCTATGGGTTTTAATATGAACCGCGATTTGGTCTTGATTTCATCAAAAAAATGATTATGTTAGAGCTGTTCTAATCCGTTTCACAGGAGGATCAAATGGATATTACATTCTCATTCAGACATCTGTGGATTTATATCACGGGAGGATATGGACTGCTATGGCTGACGATGGGGATCATCAATCAACGGCGGGGCAGACCGATTGAAGACCCCGAATTATACTTCCACTCCTCTATGACGATGGTTTTTGGTCATCTTCCCCTGCTCGGAATTATCATCGTTTCCCTGGTCATTCCCGTAACCGCCGGTCTACCCTATGGGGTCGGACTGGTATTCTATCTGGCCGGCATT
>JAGOEH010000231.1 GCA_017997825.1 Candidatus Delongbacteria bacterium
TGCCGTTTTCTGCTCGATAATATCCCGTATGATACTGACAATATAAAGAATATTCTCGTTTATGACCCAATTTAGTTTAGCTTCGTAAAACCGTTCCGAATCGTCCATAACGCGGGACATGATGAAGGAATAGGATTTTTTTTTGAGAGCGAATTGAAGGACTTCATGATGGAATTGATCACCCAAGATGGTGGTTACGGAATGGTGCAGGCATTCATCCCGTTCCCGTCCCAGTATCAGCCGGCAGACTTGATTGATATAGGTGATGGACATATCGGCCGGGTCGATCACAACCACCAGATCGATCACCTGCTCAAAGATAGCCTGATACAGATTCAGTTCCCGGATTTGATGCTGAAGCTCCGGGTAATAGCTTTTACGGAACGAGGTTCCGCCCAGGCCGATAAACTGATCACGGTATTCGGAATGATCCATCATCTGTCCTATAATGCCTTGATAAAAACCGTTTCGATATCATGAAGCGTCGCTTTAACCGGATTGGTGATCAGGCAGGCATCCTGGTAGGCGAATTGAGCCAAACCGGGAAGATCATCAGGTGTAATTCCCTTATCCTTCAGTCGGTCCACAATCCCGATCCGCTGTTTGAGTTGTGAGATCTGATGGGTCAGATAGGTCTGACCGATCGGCCCTGTTTCCGGCAATCCGGCATCGATCAGGGTCCGGGCGATAGTATTGTAGCGCTCTTGGGCGGCTGAATAGTTGAAATCGATGATGGATTCCAGCAGCAGGGCATTGCATTCACCATGGGGTAAATCATAGCGCCCTCCAAGGCTATGAGCCATGGCATGGACCATTCCCAGGCCGGCATTGGAAAAGGCCATTCCGGCTTCCAGACTGCCGGCCATCATCATATAGCGGGCTTCCAGATCCTGAGGATCGCGGCAGGCCCGTTCCAGATAACGGACAATCAACCGGATAGCCTGTAGGGCATGATTATCGGTAACAATCGATGAGGCGTCGGATACATAAGCTTCAATAGCATGGGTTAGGGCATCCATTCCGGTACAGGCCGTCAAATAGCCATCCATGGTCATCGAAGGGATCGGATCGATCAGAGATAAATCGGGAACCATGACTTTGCTGATGATGGCGATCTTAACCTGGCGGGGCATATCCCGAATAATGACGAATTGAGAGATGTCGGCTGAAGTACCGGCGGTAGACGGAATGCAAATCAAAGGAGGCGGGGGCACAGCTATTTTATTGATTCCTTCAAATTCCAAAACGGATTGCTGATTAGAGACGACAGCCCCCATAGCCTTGGCGCAATCGATCGGACTTCCCCCGCCAACAGCCAAAATGGCGTCACAGTGTGTTTTCCGATACATCTCGGCCGACGCCATGACCTCATAATCACGGGGATTGGAACTGACATGACTGTAAACCTCATACTTCAATCCTTCCGACTCCAGCCGGCGGATAATATCCGAAAACCAGACCTGCCTCCTCACTCCTTCGTCTGTTACAATCAAAGCCCGATTAGCCGCCAGATTCTTCAAGTACTGACCGCACAACATCCGTGAGTCGGTGCCAATGACAAACTCGGATACAATAAAACGCCTGATTTCAAAGGAGTTCATCAACAAGCCTCCTTCCGGATTATTGACAGACACCCAATGATCATCAAAATCGATTCACCTCAGCCCTGCTCAATCGATAACGGGATTTAGTCGGATTGATAGGCTGCCACCCGGTTCCGGCCGCTGTTTTTGGCAGAATAGAGGGCATGGTCGGCATACCGGATCAGCATATCGATAGTTGTGGCCTGATTATCCTGCAATGAAGAGACCCCGAAACTGATCGTCATTTTAAGGATCAGTTCATGAAGAACGAATTGATGGTTTTCAATCAGAAGCCTGATCTTCTCCGCCGTATGCCGGGCATCCTCCAAATTCGCATTCGGCACGATAATAATAAACTCTTCACCCCCATAACGCCCAAAAATATCTTCCTGGCGGAGACTCCGGTTGATCAGGCCGGCCATTGTTTTAAGTATCTCATCCCCGATCAAATGCCCATGCTTATCGTTCAATTGTTTAAAACTATCGATATCAAAAATGATACAGCTCAGATCCATCCGATGCCGGATCGCCCGATTCAGCTCAATCTGCAGATTTTGAAACAGATAGGCCCGGTTATAGATTCCGGTCAGACTATCGGTAATCGCCATCTGATAGAGATTATCGTTCTTGGCCTCCAGATCGCGGTTGACCATGAACAGGGCCTCATTTTTTTCCTCAATCTCCTTCTGTTTGGATCTGATTTCATCATTTTTTAAAACCAGCTCCTGATTGACCTCTTTCAATCGTTTACGGCTGTATTGAATCATCAGAATCAATCCAATCAACACAACCAACATCAGAAAAAATACCACTCCAAATATCTTCTGCCTCCGAATGGTTTCCTGCTGTATCAGGTTGTTCTTTTTAAGCATCAGATTCTCCTGATCCTTTTGCTCCGCTTCATACCGCATCTTCAGCACGGATATCCGTTCACTGTAATTCAGAGTGTTGATACTGTCCTTGAGGATCATCGACTGCTTAAAAAACTCATAGGCCCGGTTATAATCCTTCTGGCGCAAATGCAGATCCGAATAGAGTTTGTAGATATCCTGCAGATAGATCCTGAAATTATTGAAACGGGCCAGCCCCTGACTGATTTGCAGGTGTTCGAGCGTTTTAGGATAGTTATCCTGAGCCAGATAGCATCGGGCCAGATATATATTGGTATTGCAGACGCCCATCTGATCATTGATCCTGTTTTTAACCTCGAGTGATCGATTCAGATAACGGATTGATTCCGAAAAACGGCCTTGCAGGTAGTAGATTTTTCCGATCGAACCGAGGGCATCGGCGACACCGGTAAACTCTCTGGCCGATTCCGATTCGTTCAGACAGACAAAACTGTAATAAAGCGCGCTGTCCAGGTTACCCTGATCAATGAAAATTGTATTGATCACTGAAAGAACCATCACGATTCCGGTTCTGATGCCATCAATTTCAGCCATTTCTTTATAAATATCGAGTGAAATCTTGGCTTGTTCAAGTGCCATTTCATAATTTTGAAGAGTATTATAGTACTTGCTTAGATTAAATGCTGACCAGGCTATACCCTCTTCAAAACCGATCTCTTGATAAACCTGCTGAGCTTCCAATAAGGCGGATAACGCGCTTTCATGATCGCCATACAAGCGAAAGACATTCCCGATATAATTCAGGGCTGAACCGATCGCGTGTTTATCATCCACCTGCCTGGCTTTAGTAAGGGCATCCTGAAAGTATCGGAGTGCTTGAGGATAGTCCATCTGATACATATGAACAGCGCCCATCAAACGATAAACCCGAGCCAGGTGCCGGTTATTATTCTCCTGCTCGCCGATTTTCAGGGATTGGTTGAGATAGATTAAGGTACTATCGTACAAACGACGACGGAAAAAGGCATACCCCAGTTGAAATTGAATGGAGGACTTTACCGCCGGATGCTGGTTTATTTCTTTGTCAGCCAATCCGATTCGGCAAACGGTAATGGTGGTATCCGGGTATTTTTCCCCCAACGAATCGCCGAATTCTTCGATCAATTTCAATCGTTCAATCCCCTGAGTCTGATGGATCAAACGGAGATGGTTATCGACCGGCCTTTTGGCGGAAACCTCAGCTGGAAAAAGGGTCAGGCATAGCAGTAAACAAACTAATAATTCCCAAAACTGAAAACAGATTCCCGAGCAACTCCCGCCAACGCCGGTGCACTTCATTTTCCACTCCTGTCCGTCTCTCCATCCGTGATCATCCAGGTATGGAGGATCCACCCATTCAGATTATCGTATCAATCATTAGCGGCTAAAAACACATATATAGGAGTTCATCGTAGCTTTCGGCCGCTACTAACTAAAATATAAGGAATAAAAATGAATAGTCAAGAATTCAAAAAAAGAAAATCCGTACCGGAATCAGGTCGATCGGCTATATCCGATACCCGGCTTTTTGGGCATCCTGATAGAACATCTTAACGGTATCCAATGAATAGTCATCCAGATTTCGGCCGAACAGTTTCATTTTGTTCAGAATATCCGCAGTGATGGTAATGATATGACATCCGATCCGATCCGCCTGAAACACATTCAGGACTTCGCGGGGACTGGCCCAGATCAATTGCAATCCGGAATAGGGCTGAAGCAGGTTGACCGTTTCCTGCATGATGGGCAGCGGATCGACCCCGGTATCGGCGATCCGGCCGGCAAAAACAGAGATATAAGCGGCCGGGGCATGGATTACCGCCGGGAGTATCGCTTTGACCTGCTCCAGACTCAAAATGGCAGTGATATTGGTTTTAATCCCTGACTGGGACAACCGTTCAATCAGCGTAAAGCTGGATTCACCCCGGGTATTGGTGATGGGAATCTTGACAAAAACATTGGCACCCCATGAAGCGATTCGGCGAGCTTGCTCCTCCATTTCATCCCATTCATCGGAGAAGACCTCCAAGGAAATCGGTTTATGGGGGAAAGCCGCCAGAGCTTCCATGGCAAAGGCTTTATAGTCGGTGATTCCGGCTTTTTTCATCAGGGTGGGATTGGTAGTGAATCCGGCAATCAAGGGATTTTTATCCATTTCCTTCATCTCGTCGATTTTGGCGCCATCGGCGAATATTTTAGTGAACGTCAACGGGTATGACATAGCGTCCTCGCGATCATCGTGATTGGGGTTAAAGAATTATAGAGAGGATTCCCATTTGGCCGGGGCCGCTTTTAAGGCCGGATGGGAAACCAGCAGATGCCAGATCACGGCCTGAAAGCCTTCCGTCAGGGGAGTCAGATAATCGGGATTGACATTGGGAATGACGCAAACCGCATCTCCGACCTGTTTGGTGT
>JAGOEH010000232.1 GCA_017997825.1 Candidatus Delongbacteria bacterium
ATGAAAGGTATCGCCCCGGTGGGGATAATCGGTACCCCAAACCACCGGATAGAACTTGATATCTCGGACGGCCAGGTAATCGGACAGGTAGGCGATCTCCATATCGATGCTCTGCATTCCCTGGGATTGCCATTGCGTAATAGCCGTTGGGGTTTCGAGCGAAACCAGATGGGAGGAGATGATGCGGAGGATCGGCAACCCGGCCGGCTGCAGGCAGGCATGGCTGGATTGGACGGTATGGGCCATAGTGGAAACGGAGATTTCCAGCCGAAACAGTTCCCCGCATCCATACAATTGATCGGTCACCAGGTTGTCCTGAAGGAGTCCGACCGCTCCAAAGAAATGGAGGATCCGGCCGGCCGGGAGATTGAGAAAATTGAGTAGTTCCAAATGATGAAAAGCTCCCGGCAAAGGGATAAAGAAAATGCACGGCCGGCCGTTTAATAAAACGTGGACCGAATGGCTCCAGATCGTCCGGAACACCTTGGCGTCCGGAAAGAGAGGATGAATCAAGCGGGGATAAAGAACCGGGCTGACGATGAGAATGGCGTCATCCAAGCCTTCCCGTTCAAATCCGAAAATAATCCGGAATTGCTCATCGTTCAACGTGACACAGTTTTCATACAGCGGGGACATGGCTTATACCCGTCTTTCCAGGCCTGGTCAGGAGTTTTGAACAGAACCTTGTTTTGGGATTTCATTTTTTTGACGGATGAACAATTCCAGCGGTGCAGCACCTTGGAGTTTTTATTTCCGATATAATGGAAACCGTCCGGCGGAGGAGGAAGTCCCTCCTTCGAATCGGCGATGGCCGGTTGCGGATTGCGACGGGAATCAGAATCCGAAACAACCGGGACCAAGGAGCTCCCGGAGGATTTTTTGTTGATAGAGAGAACCGATGAAACTGGTTTATCGGGTGGATACGGCAGGCGGGCATCCTTAAAAGCGTTTCGAATCAGATCCTGTTTGCGTTCTATGGTCGGCAAGGAATCCCGCCAGGATTCGGCCCACAAGCCGCGGCCTGAGTGGATAGCCTCAATTTGGAGCTTTCGAAACTGTTCAAATCGCTGAAATGGAAAACGGGTATAAACGAAAGCATATCCCTGCCGAATCATTTCTTCATTCAGACAGAGTCCGGACTGGCGGAGGGTGACATAAGCCAGCACCCGATTGTATTTATCGCGCCGGATCGATTCGAACTGCAGTAAAACCTCTTGATTCAAAGCCAGGTGATGAAGGAACTCGGAGGCTTTGTGCCCGTAAAACTGGACGGAGGTTCGTTCATCGTGGATTTCGGGAGTATCGATGCCCAACAAGCGGATGGTTTCGCCATTGGATAGACGGATAGTATCCCCGTCAACCACCTCGACGATGTGGAGGGCATGGCGGCTCATGATCAGATACGCGACAATCAAAGCAAGCACAATCAGGGATAATACAATCAGTCCCCAGGTTTTCACGGTACCCCCGATAAAGTTAAACCATCCCACGGCATACGGGTAACATTCTTACAGGGTTAACAGAATACCATCAGAGTTGTGGAAAGTGGAGTTACTGGGATGGGAGGATTCGAACCCCCGAAATGGCGGGACCAAAACCCGCTGCCTTACCACTTGGCGACATCCCAACGTATTTTTAATATACATTCTTTTGGAGTTAAAGTCAAGGGGGTTTTTGAAAAATAAAAGTAGGAGCGTCCGAATTTTTGCCTTGACAAGTACCTAAAATTGAAGTATAATTCTACAAAATGACTTGAAAACACTAACGTCATCGAAAAACCTAAAGCAAAGGAGAAATCGGTATGTGGAATTGGTTTCAAAAGGGTGGCATGTTCATGTGGCCTTTATTGATCGTAGCGATCATCGGTCTGGTTTTCGTTCTGGAACGTTTGATTGTTTTGGCTCGTGCCAAAGTCAACACCAAGAAGTTTATCAGCCGTATCCGTGAAGCCCTGAAAGAGGGCGGAGTGGACAAAGCGATGGAAGTATGCATTAATACCCGCGGACCTCTGGCCGCCATTTTCCATTCCGGGTTAACCCGTCACAAACACGGGATCCAGTATGTCGAAAAGGCAATTGAGGAAGCCGGTGCGATCGAGATGGCTTTTCTGGAAAAGGGTCTGATTTGGTTGGCCACCGTGATTAGTCTGGCTCCGATGATGGGATTCCTCGGAACCGTGAGCGGTATGATCAATGCTTTTGACGCCATCGCCGCCGCCGGCGACGTGGAACCGGTGATTGTGGCCAGCGGTATCTCCGAAGCTCTGATCACCACCGAAGCCGGTTTGATCATCGCTATTCCGGTTCAGGCGGCTTATAACTATTTTGTTTCGACGATCGACCGACTGATCATTGACATGGAAGAAAGCTCCAACGCCCTGATCGACGCTCTGATGGAAATGGGAATCAGCAAGTAATCGTTCAACCCACAGTGCAGTCGACCAACCGAAGGAGTGAATTCTATGTTGAAAAAGAGAAAAAAGGGAGACATCGATATTCCGACCTCATCTCTGTCGGATATCGTGTTCCTCTTGATCATCTTCTTCCTGGTGACGACGACCATGAACAAGGACAAAGGATTGGGCATTGTGCTGCCTCCGCACGGTGAGGCCAAGGATATTCCCAAAAAGAATATGTGCAATGTTTCCATTAACCCGGCCGGCGAAGTCATGGTTGATGACGTTCCGGTACCGGAATCTCAGATCGCCCGCGCCATCAAAAAAAGAATGGAAGGCAATCCGAATCTGATCGTCTCTTTGAAAGCCAATGAAGAAGCCGAATATGGGATGTTCATCTCGGTATTTGATGAACTCAAGAAAACCGGCTGTGATAAAATCTCCATAGCCAACTACGAACGATAAGGAGCAGGTTATGGGTTTTAAGAAAAAAACCAAACAGAAAGTGGTCATTCCGGGCTCATCGATGTCGGATATCGTATTCCTGCTGCTCCTGTTCTTCATGGTGTCAACAACCTTCAAGCAGTTTCAGGGCTTGAAAGTCCGCCTACCGGCAACGGAGATCTCGGAAAAGGTACCTACCAAGCGGAATATTTCCCACGTGTACAGCGATCGCAACGGGTTAATCTCGATTGACGACAAGATCATTGATCCTTATAGCGTTCATAAGATCATTACCCAAAAGCTGACCGAAAACCCCCGTCTTATTTTCTCCCTCAAGATTGATGAGAAGCTGAAATATGGCCGAGTCAATACCTTGCTGGAAGAATTACGTAAAGGAAGCGGGCTGAGGGTTAATTTCTCCACACGCCGAGGAAAATCTTAAAAAGGTAGGATAGATTAATGAAAAATCTTGATTATGATCTCAGGGCAATTAATTCCAAGTGGTTGACGGAATCCCTGGTGGTTATTCTGGCCATGATGCTGCTGATGTTTGTGACCTGGGTGACCTTTTCGGTCGAGATACTGCCTCAGGCCAAACCGAGGATCGAAGTTCAGGTCGAGAACATCCCGCAGACCCAGCAGACTACGGCTGCACCTCCACCGGAACGCCCGGCGGTACCGATTGAGAGTGAAGACGAAGACCTACCGGACGATGTCACGATCTCCTCGACCACCATCGACTTTACGGAGCAGAACATTGCTCCACCGACTGCTTCTTCAGCCGAAGACGAAGAGATTCCTGAATTTGTAGCATTCGATAAGGCACCAGAGGTCCTCAAGCAGGTCCCGCCCGAATACCCGGAAATCGCCCGTCGAGCCGGGATTGAAGGCGATGTCTGGCTTCGTGTTCCCATTGATACCAGTGGTAATGTCATCGGCGACAAGATCAAGGTGGTTAAAAACACCACCGGCAACTCCGGCTGCGTCGAAGCGGCCATTGCAGCGGCCAAGCAGTATAAGCTCTCTCCGGCTTATCAACGTGACCGGCCGGTGCGGGTTTGGATCTCGTTGCCTTTTAAATTCCGTTTAAAAGACCGTTAAGCATGATACAGTGCATTCAAAGAGGGAGTCTCGACTCCCTCTTTTTTTTTGTCTGTTCTTCTCCCCCACCCCTTCCTCGACGCCCCCTCCGGATGATCCTATTTGCCTTAGGGTTGCTCATCGGATCAATTCCATCATCCCCTTCAAGCCTCGCTTCTCCCTCCGGATTGACGATGCCGGAATATGCAATCTATCCGGTGACCCGCGCGATTGTGGCCGGTGAGTATGATTCGGCCGCTTATCATTTAAAACACCTCCGGCATACCTTTGGCCCGCATCCTCTTATCTATCTGACCTGGGCCGGACTCTTCCAGACCCGAATGATCGATTACGAAAACTATCACGATGAATCCGTTTTCGAGTCCTATCTGGACAGCTGTATCATGTCGGTTCAGCTTCATCTCAAATCCGATCAGCCGGAATACGGCTTTTATCTTGGGACGGCCCTCGGCTATAAAGCCGCTCACCTGGGCAAACGGGGGAGTTATTATCAGGCCTTCAAACAGGGAAAAAAATCAATCGATTATCTGGAACAATCGCTCAAACTGGATTCTCTCCATTACAACGCTTATCTGGGATTGGGAATTTATCACTACTGGGTCAGTAAAAAAACCCACTGGTTCCACTTTTTACCCGGAATAGCAGACAACTCCCGTTTGGGTATTGAACTGATCACTCAGGCTAAGAACCATTCCGAATTAACGAAATATGCCGCCACTGATATGCTGGCCTGGGTTATGATCGAGGAAAAGCGCTATGCCGAAGCCTTATCCATCTGCCGGGATCTGATTCATGAGTTCCCGGAAAGCCGAATGTTCTATTGGACTCAACTGGCGGCCGCTGAAAAAAAAGAGGATTTCGTCTTGATGGAAACAACTCTGCTGAAGCTGATCGGTCTAATCC
>JAGOEH010000033.1 GCA_017997825.1 Candidatus Delongbacteria bacterium
ATTTATTCCCGGCTGAACTCCCTTAATCCGGCAGGTTTAATATGAATTCCTGGATGACGACAAGCAGTGTATGCCGGACCATTCATGCGGGTTCACAATTCATCCTGAGAATGGTAGCTGACAGTGTGCTGATCCGGACATACCGCCGGTTGCCCGTATGGATTCTTCAATGCTATCACCAGTCTGAATTCAAAGTGGGATATCATCGATTGATGCGCTTTCTGTTGCGGAATTTGATTCTGGTCCGCCGTAATAGTGTTCGGAGTTGGGGAATCATCCTGCTGATCCGGATAGCGGTTTTGATCCGACGGGGATACCTGCTTTTCACTCATCCTGAGGTTAAACAAAATTCTTGGTTGATGAGGGCTGCCGACGATCTGCAAGAAAGTTTGCCGATTCTATCTCTGCGCTGGATCGGGATCTGGATCATGGCTTTGACGGTGGTTAATTCCGGTTTGATCCTGGCTTTCCGCACCGAACTGATTTGGGTCGACGCTTTCTACCGTATAATCTGGCTGACAATCAGCCTGGTACTGATGGTTTGCCCCGAATCATTCAATCGAATAAAATCATCCAGCATCGTTTGGCGGAGATGGTCGTCCGCCATAAACTCAGTCAATTCTTCCAACCCAGACAGGAATGCATAACGATGTGCGGAATCGCGGGTATTCTCAAATTCGGCAGTGATTATAACCATCCGGAATATGTTAAACTGATGTGCGATCAGATCCGGCATCGCGGCCCCGATCATGATGGCTATTACATCGATCGGAGTGATCAATGCTTTATTGGACTGGGGCACCGCCGCCTTAGTATTATCGATCTGTCTACCGGCGATCAGCCGATTTTCAATGAAAACCGCTCGGTCGCTGTTTTGCTGAATGGCGAAATTTATAACTTTCAGGAATTGAAAGAGGAATTGATCCGTAAAAACCACCGGTTTACCACCCAGTCCGATACGGAAGTGATTGTCCATCTGTATGAGGAGATGGGGGAGGAGTTTGTCCAGCCCTTGCGGGGAATGTTCGCCATTGCCCTGTGGGACAGGGAGCGTCAAACCCTGTGGCTGGTCAGGGATCGTCTCGGAAAAAAACCGTTGGTCTATTATCATCAGGATGGCCTGACCGCATTTGCTTCCGAATTGCAGGCCCTGATCCGGCTGCCGGAAATCAGCCGACAACCCGATTATGAAGCGATTTTCCAATACCTGCATCTGGGATATATTGCCGCCCCCCGGACCGGTTTTGTCAATCTTCGGAAAGTCAGGCCGGCTGAAATGGTTCGGATCGATCGGCATGGAATCACCAGTCGTTCGTATTGGCAGATTGATTTTACCCGCAAGCAAACCATCACTCTCGAAGAAGCCCAGCAGAAGCTCAAATCCATCCTGACTGAATCGGTACGGCTTAGGATGATTGCCGATGTCCCGTTGGGAGCATTCCTGAGCGGGGGAGTCGATTCCTCCCTGATCGCCATTTTAATGGCCCAACAAAGCTCCCAACCCATTAAAACATTTTCGATCGGGTTTCCCCACAAAGACTTCAATGAATTGCCCTATGCTCGCCAGGTTGCCGATTTCATTCATTCCGATCATCACGAGTTTGTTGTCCATCCGGAAGCGGTCCAAATCTTGCCGGAATTGGTCCGGCATTATGGAGAACCCTATTCCGATTCCTCCGCTATTCCCACCTACTACGTTTCACAACTGACCCGCCAATCCGTGACTGTCGCGCTGAACGGCGATGGAGGCGATGAATCCTTTATCGGATATGACCGGTACCGGGCGGTTGACCTGTCTGAACGTTATCGCTTTATTCCGGGATCCATTCCCCGGACACTATCCCGTATCGTGCCCGATTCAACAGATTTTAAAAATCCCTTACGGCGATTCCGACGATTTCTCTCGGTGTTATCCATGCCGCTACCCAGCCGTTATCAACGCTGGATTTCCCTGGCCGATTCATCCCTGCTCGATTCGATCCTGGATCATGATCACCTCAATGATTCGGCGCATTCCGATTTCTTCACTCCGTTTTTTAATTCATCCCGGGCACAGCATCCGGTTGAAAAGGCCCAATACTGCGACCTGATGATGTATCTCCCCTATGATTTGCTGGTAAAAGTCGATATTGCAAGCATGGTCCACTCCCTGGAAGCCCGTTCACCCCTGCTGGATCATCTCCTGGTGGAATACGCCGCTTCCCTCCCGATGAGTATCAAATATGCAGGTCATTCTCAAAAAATAATGCTTAAAAAACTCCTCTTGGATTTGATGCCGACCTATGATGCCGGCCGCCGTAAATATGGATTTGGAATTCCGCTGGGATACTGGCTGCGTCATGATCTGAAGGATCTCTTGTGCCGGTGTCTCCTGAGCCGGTCGTTCTGTGATCGGCACTTGTTTAAGCAACAGCGGATCGAGCAGATTATCGATGATCATCTCTGCAACCGCGCCGATCATGGTTTTTTGCTTTACGCCTTGATCATGCTCGAACTGTGGTTCGAAGAGTTTATGTGAGTACCCTGACATGAATTCTCTTCGCTCGGCCAATGGCGCTCATTATCATGATGAATGGGTACTGCGATCGATTCTGATTGGGTTGCTCCATCCCGACCGGATTATTCCTAACGAATATGAGGAGTTTATAAAACACCGGTTCCAAAACCCCAAGTGGATCGGTTTTTTAAGAACCTCCGGACTCTATTCCTTTATCTGTTACCATCTGAAAAAGAATCGGCAGGCGGATCAAACCCTGATTTATGACGGTCTTAACGCTCATTTTGCCAATACCGGCAAAGCCATCATGATGGACCGGATCGTATTGGAACTATCCGATCTGTTCCAATCGGAAAAGATCAAACTGGTGTTGACCAAAGGCTATATTCTATCGCGTGATTATTATTGTCATGTTGGTTGTCGGCCCTATGGCGACCTGGATTTCTGGATCGATCCCTCCCATCGGGAAAAAGCCTGTCAACTTTTGCTTTCCAATGGATGGACGGCATACCATTCATCCGGTTCTGCCTGGAAGGAACATGCCACCTTCAACCATCCCGGGTGGAAACAATTAATTGAACTGCATTGGGAGCTGATCGGATTATATGGATCATCCCCGCTGCTCCGGCTGGATACCGATCGATTTTCTCCCGCATATTTCCGTTATACCCGGATCAATAATCAGATGGTGGCGACCTTCATTCCTGAAATTCACTACCTGCACGCGATGATCAATTGGATCAGAAAAGGAGGGTGGCCCCCGCTTAAATATCTGGATCTCTACTTTATCCGACCTCATTGCCGGTCCGAGATCCTGGATCGGATCATCCATAGCAGGGAATTGAAAGGCCTGGTCGGTTATATGGAACGGGAGATTCAATTTTATTTCGGAGCCTCAAGGCTGCAGCTTCGAAAACCTCCCTTGCTGTCGGTGGTCAAGACGTTCCGGGTGCCTGGGGACAGGCAGAAGCTGCGGCTGAGGTATTATTTGACTTCGGATCGGATCCGGTTGATGTATGATTTATTTCGGATGCTGATTCCGTCAATGGATTTCCTGACCTTATACTATGGGTCGGGACGTTGTTATCGGAGCATGATGGTGGAGTGGTGGAAGGAAAAAGGGATTAAATTCTTCCATAGATCCGGGCATAGTGGAGGAGTTTCCTGGCCTCATCGCTGAGATTGAGATTCTTCATACGCCATTTCCAGTTTCCGCCCAATCGTCCGGGATAATTCATCCGGGCCTGGTTATCCAATCCCAGTATATCCTGCATGGGGATAATCGATATAACCGCGCAGGATGACATGGCCAGCCGGATCATGTCCCAGCATATATGGTCGGCGTCGGTTTCCAGGTACTGATCAACGTAGGCTTTTTCCTGACCTTGACGGGATCGGTACCAGCCCAAGGTCGTGTCATTGTCATGGGTGCCGGTGAAGACGACATAATTCGGTGTAAAATTGTGAGGCAGAAAGATATTGGTTGCATCGGAATCAAAGGCGAACTGTAGAACTTTCATGCCCGGAAAATCAAAATAGTGGCGCAGTGCATCGACTTGCGGCGTAATGACACCTAAATCCTCGGCAATGATCGGTAACCGCCCCAGCTTTTCCCGTACCGTCTGAAAAAGCTTTTGGCCGGGGGCTTTAATCCATTGTCCCACTTCGGCGGTCGGCGCGTCTCCATCCACTTCCCAGTAAGCCTCAAATCCACGAAAATGGTCGATCCTCAGAATATCCGACAATTCGTACAGACTGGTCAATCGATCGATCCACCAGGCAAAATCGGTCTTTTCCATCAGATCCCAGCGATAATGCGGATTTCCCCATAACTGGCCGGTTTTACTGAAATAATCCGGCGGAACACCGGCTACTTTGTCCGGTTTGCCGTTCGGTTTAAGATAAAACAATTCCGGATTACTCCATACATCCGAGCTGTCATGAGCTACAAATATCGGAAGATCTCCGATAATCTTGATATTTCTTTGATTGGCATACTGTTTCAGGTGATGCCACTGGGAGAAAAACTCATATTGCAAATACTGATGGAATCCGACTTCAAAAGCCAGACGGCTTCGATACTCGCGGATCACCGCCGGATCCCGGTGGATCAAACCGGCATCCCAATCAGTCCATACCCGGCCTCCAAAATGAGATTTAAGCGCCATGAACAGCGAAAAATCATCCAGCCAGCGGGCATGCTTTTGCTGAAACAATTCAAAGGCCCGCTTCTCCTCCATTTTCCCTCGTTCCATAAACCGGGTATAAGCCAGCCGCAAAACCGGATACTTACCCTGAATAACACTCCCGAAATCAATATCATCTCGATCAGGACTATATAACGGGGCGACTTCCTCCTGATTCAAATAACCGCGTCGGATCAGAATCTCCAAGCTGATCAGCAGAGGATTACCCGCAAAGGCTGAAAAACATTGATAGGGAGAATCCCCATATCCGGTAGGGCCCAAGGGAAAAGTCTGCCATATCCGTTGTCCGGCCTGGCTTAAAAAATCTATGAACTGATATGCTTCTTGACCCAATTCGCCAATACCATAAGGGGAGGGCAGGGAAGTCGGATGAAGAAGAATCCCATTTGCACGTTCAAAACTCATTATAGGCTCCTCTGGTTAAAGTCGATTCCAATCGATAGTAATCTACGATTATTACTCCTGGATTGTCAAGTATTTTCTAAGCTATGCTATTTTTTTTTTTAAAAATCAATTGACAATTAAAACCTTCGATTATATATTGGTGTTGTAAAGGAAGGATTGTATCTCATGAAAAAATATTTGTGGATTATATGGCTGGGTTTGCCGGCCTTTTCTTTCTCTCATGCCGATCGTGATTTCGCTCCCTATAACCGTTTCCTGCAGCAGCGTAACCGGGTTTATTACGATTATCATTTTTATCCCGATCCGGCCTCCGACAGCCTGTATCAGGTCCAAATCACTTATCAGCTGCCGATCAGTTTTTTGAAATTTTTTCGGGATGACTCGGTTTATACCAGCCGTTATGAAGTCAGCCTGGTGGTTTATCGCCAAAAGGAATTCATCAATGATCTGTTCTTCGAGAAATCCATTCAGGAAAACGATTATCAGCGAACCTACCAATCCAATGTTTTCTGCATCGATCACGTCAGTTTCAAGCTGGATTCAGGCGATTACGATCTTAAAATCAGGATTGTGGATGCCAATTCAAAAAATGATTTTGAAAATGATTTTAAAATGAAACTACCGATTTGTGCCGGTGACGGTGATCGCCTGTCAAGCTTTCTGATGGGATTCCAGACCATTGGCGGGCCGGAAAATCCCGGCATTCTTCCGAATGTATCTCGCACCTATAACGAAATCCAGAAAAAGCTTTTCCTCTATTATGACGTATTTCAACCCGTCACATTCGGTGAGTATGATTTGACTTATAAAATTAAATCACTCGATAATCAAAAAATCAATCTGGAAAAAAAACGCAGTCTGATCAGCGGACCCGATATCGGTTGGCAGAAGGTGATCGACAGTGTGGATATCAGCAGTCTGATCAATGGAAAATACAGCTTCACACTGATTCTGAATACCGGAACCCAATTGATTCAGCGGGAAAAATTCTTCCTGGTCAACAACTCCAACATCAATTTTACGATCAGCTACAATGACCATATCCGACTGTTGAGTTATATTGCCAATAATGAAGAGATGGACAAACTGAAAAAGGCCAAGGGTTCTTCCACATTGGAGCAGCAGGCTTTGGAGGAATTCTGGAACCAGCGGGATCCCTCCCCCAGCACGGAAGAAAATGAAGAGAAGGAGCAGTTTTACAGCCGGGTTCAGTTTGCCGATGAAAATTTTGCTGTCAGCCGTTTCAAACGAGGCTGGGAAACCGATATGGGTCGGGTGTTTATCAAGCTCGGCCAACCCGATTCCATCGAACGCTATGATTATAACCTCCAGAGCAAACCCTATCAAGTATGGGTTTACTACCGGCTTAACCGCAAGTTTATTTTTGTGGATTATACCGGGTTCGGAGATTATGAATTGTTGCAGGGAACTAATTATGACTACTTCTAACTCTTAATCCATTGGAAATACCATGCCGGCCACCAACATAAAAAGGAAAATTGCGGCTTCAGAATGGTTTGAAACCGCCAAACAGAATGAAATCATTACCTATCAGGAACTGGCTGACCTGATTCCCCCCGAATGGATCGATCCCAAGAACTGCAATCTTATTCTGGATTGTCTTGAAGAAAACGGGATCAGCGTGATTACCTCCCGCCAGAAAATCCATCGGCATCAGCCTGATCAAAAAAAGCTGAAAAAAGACAAATCGCAAACCATTCCACTTCCTCAATACGATAAAAATGATCCCCTGACACTCTTTTTAAGAGCGTACAACAATCTGAACGAACTCTCCGACTCTGAAAAACAGGCGATTATCCGGGAAATCAGACAGGATGAGCAAAAACTGGAGAGTCTCCTTTTCCAGTCTCTTTATCCGCTCTATGTTTTGATGATCGCCAATCCTCCTGAATCGATCGATCGTGATACCCTGCCCGCGCTGCTGATCAATTTTGATGCCAATGCCTTCAAAGCTCTACTACTACATGATAAACAGATCCATTACTATCGGAATTGGTTCGATACCATCTGGGGGAAATGGAAAAGCGCGGTTACGGCGCTCAACCAACGCCAGGCGGATCAAGCCGATCAATTGATCGGCGATATCGTTGATTCGATTATTCAGTTAAAGTGGAAAAAGGATGTCAGCCGTAAACTGCTTACATCGTTCATTCACGAGGAGGATTTCGCCAGGCTGTCATCGGCCAAAGAGGATGAATATGTCTGTTTACGGGCGCGTTTAACCGAGTACCGCAGGTTGTGCCAGGAAATCGCTGAACGGTTTCAACGGAAAAAGGATGAATTGATCAAATCCCATATGAAGTTGGTGCTTTCCATGGCCAAAAGCTATACCGGAAAAGGGATCGATTTTATGGATCTGATTCAGGAAGGCAATAAAGGCCTGATCGACGCCATTGACCGCTATGAATTGCGATTTGAACTACCCTTCAGTAAATATGTTACCCGACATATCCGAAAAACGATTCGGGATTATGTCGCCTCAAATTTCAATTCACTTGAAGTATCCAACCAGAAGATGGAACTAGCCAAGAAAATCCGGAAAACTCAAGATCGATTGACGCAGGAGCTTCAGCGGGAACCCAGTATCGAAGAGATTTCCGTTCGAGCTAGTCTGCCGGTCGGCGTGGTCAATGATTTGATGCAATTATTGAAACGTGAAACCTCATGGGATGGCATGGTCAACCTGAACCGCACCGAATTTCGCCGGATCCAGCCCCTCGATTCCAATCAGATCGATCAGAATAAAATCAACCGGCGATTATCAGATCTCAAACTGAGCGCATCACTGACCGACCGTGAAGAACAGATCCTGAAGCTTAAATATGGGTTCAACGGCCTGAAGTACAATGATGAAGAGATCAGCCGAATCTTCGATTTGGATATGGAACAAGTCCTTCTGATTGAACGAAATGCGTATCAGAAACTTAAGAAAGAGATTAAACTGCTTGAAATTAAGGGATTTGTGGTGTTTCCCTGACAAATGAATAAAAAAAACTTGACTTTAATCCTAACAGGTGTTATATTAAATCCAGTCGGGCCCATAGCTCAGTTTGGTTAGAGCTACCGGCTCATAACCGGTTGGTCCTAGGTTCAAGTCCTAGTGGGCCCATAAAAAAGGAGATGAGCTTGCACAATGAACAATTGATCTTAAGTAAGCTAATTGAATTACAGAATTTCGACAATGAAATTCTCGACTTAGAGAAGCAGTATTATTCCATTCCGTCTTCTTTAGAATCCATCCGTAATAAAATACAACACCTGAATGACCATGTCGATCAACTTACCCTACAAAGCAAAGAAAAGCATCAGCATCTGGAGGATTTGCAGCAGGAAACGAAAGATGCGGAAGAGAGTCTCGAAAAAAATCAGTCCCGTCTGATGGAGGTTAAAACCAATCGGGAATATGATGCGATCCTGAACGAAATCGAGAGTGGTCAGATTCGGATCAAAAAGCATCATGAATCGATGCTTACCACCCAGGATGAGATCCAGAAACTGGAAAAAGAGCTTGAGAAATCTCAGGCGGAACGCGATAAATATAGTGAGGAGTATCAGCCGATCCTGGATGAATTAACCACCAAATACCAGGGGATCAAGGTCGATTTTGAAGCCAAGCAGGAAATCCGAAAACAGAAAATAAAAGAGATACCTAAGGCTTATCTGACCCGCTATGAACGTGTCCGTAAGGGCACCGACGGACGCGTCGTCGTTAAGATTATCCGTAACAGCGCTTGTGGGGGGTGCTGTCAGGCTCTGCCCAAACAAAAACTGAATGAAATCAGACGAAACAGTCATGTCATACACTGTGAATATTGTGGTAGAATACTGTATTGGGAAGATGAATAACCAGGTTAGAGGCAAATAAGATGGCTGCTTGAGCGTAAGCTTGAGAGGAAAGTCCGGACTCCATTGGGTAGGATGATTCCTAACAGGAATAGGGAGCAATCCTTAGACAGTGCCACAGAAACGAAACCTGTCATTCTGACCGCTTTCGGCTAGGATCGATAAGGGTGAAAAGCGGTAAACCTCATCCGGAGCAAGACCAAATAAGAAAGCTTGCCAACCCTGCAGTACAGCTTTCGGGTAGGTCGCTGGACAGAAGGAGTGATCCTTCTGCTAGATAGATAGCCATCACCTTTCAGGTACAGAATCCGGCTTATTATTTGCCTTTAACCAAGAAAAAGGGGTGTCCTATGGATTTTATGATTCGGTTATTTGTGGATGGCGGAACCACCATGTATTTTATTTTATTTTTCAATTTGGTGGCGTTGTTTATCATTTTGGAACGGATCTATTATTTGTTTTTCCGGGCCAACATGGATGCCAATCAGTTTATGGGCGAGATCCAGCGATTGTATAAAGAGAAGAAGATCAACGATGCGATCGGCTTGGCGTATAAGCGGAACAAGCCGTTCAGCCGGTTGATTGGAGCGGCCTTACAGAATCATGAGAATACGGATCGCGGGATCCAGGACGCGATGGATGAGGTATTCTTGACCGAATCGCCGCGGATCAAGCGGTATACTTCATTTTTGACGGTATTGGGTCAGATTACGACTCTATTGGGGCTGCTGGGCACGATTGTCGGATTGATCGAGGCATTTGATGCGCTGGCGGGCGTTAATCCGGCTTTGCGGACCGAACAGTTGGCGATGGGGATATCCAAAGCCATGGCGACCACGGCCTACGGCCTGATGGTGGCCGTATTCTGCATTTTCGGCTACGCCATCCTGAACGTGAAAACCGATCAACTGATCGATGATATTGATGAAAACTCCGTCAAAATCATCAACTTCATCAATCGTTACCGATAAGCAGGTACCCTATGCCATTCGCGGTTTCAAAACGAGCTTCCAAGCATAATCCCATGAAGGACATCAACATTGTTTCGGTGTTGAATGTTTTTTTAATTCTGATACCTTTCATTCTCCTGACCGTGGTTATGTCCAGAATGGTCTCTCTTAATCTGCGCTTGCCTGAAAAAAAAGAAGAAGGGGTCAAAACCAGGACCGATACCCAGCTCAAACAACGTATCTCCCTGATTATCTCCCCCGATTCCATCCAGTTTAAGCAGGATTCCATTTCTATCGCTTCATACCCCCTGACCATCCTCCACGATCAGCCGTCATTCAAACTAGTCTGTGACAGTATTAAAAGCCGCTATGCTCAAGTCGATAACATCCTGTTCAAACCGGCCGATAATATTGCCTATCAGACTGTTGTCTCGTTGATGGATATTACCCGTGCTTCAGGTTTTAAACGCATTAGTTTAGCTTACTAACCGGGAGGAGGGTAATATGCCGTTTCCTGTTTCCAAACGCTATGAAAACCGGTTCCATAATAAAATGAGGGACCGCAGTATATTCAATCTCAATATTACCACCCTTCTGGATCTATTCATCATCATCATTTTTTTCCTGCTGGAAACCTTCACTACCGACGGAAAAATTCCGCCGGTTTCTACCCAGCTGGTTATCCCCAAGAGTATGTCGGTCGATCTGATCCAGAATTATGGGGTCGTGCTCCATATCACTCATGATCAATTGTACTGCCAAAATCAATCAGTATGCAGTCTGGAGCGGATCCGGAGTTCGTCGGCTCTCAAGATCGATTCTCTCTTCTTTGTCCTGAATGAACGTTATGATCAGATGAACCGTTATATTCAGGACAATAAAGCGACCCAGAATGAATTTCGTGATCTGAAGGGCCTATTGACCATTGTCGGCGACCGCAATACCTCCTATGGGGTCTTGAAAAAAATTATCTATACCTCTTATTTAAGTGGATTCAATAATATTTTCCTGGCTACCGAACAAACCGCCGGCAGTAAAGAGATTGATCTCCATTGATGAAATGGTTCGCTTGCCAAAGCCATAAAACCTATTTAAGGAAATATTATGAGATTTAAAAGAAAATTAGGTGAAATCCTGACTGAAAAGGGCATTATAAATGAAAACCAAGTCCTGGAAACTCTGGCGTATCAGAAAGAGCATGGCGGTCGGCTGGGCGGTAACCTGGTTCGATTGGGATTCTGCAATGCCGACCAGGTAACCGATGCCATTATCGATCAATTGTCCGAATCCAATCTGGATTCATTAAGCGGATACCTGGTTGATACCTCCACCGTTGCTCTGATTCCTTATGATATGGCCAAAGATAACCAGATTATGCCGATCGAACTGGACGGCCAGATCCTCCTGACCGCGTCCACCCAACCTCTATCGCCCGAGCTGACTACCGCAGTCCTGCAGCAAACCGGATACCATGCCAAAACCCTGGTCCTGCCTGAACCGGTTATCCGTTCCGCAATTCAAGAATACTACGCCCCCCTGCTCCAGGCCAAAAAAAGCTGGGTGGATGACGACCGTTTCCGTAGCCTCCTGGTAATCGTGATCATTCTCCTGCTTTTGCTCTTCCTGGTCTGTAATTTCAAAGAACAGGCCCGCAGCTATAAGGAAAGCAGTCTGAACACCAAACCCCAGCAGGAAATGATCGAGGAACTCAATCCAATGGGATTTGAAGTTGATGATGACCTGGACATGAATACCGTAGCCGATATGGTCGATGACCTCCTCAGCAGCCAGGAAGGCGAAATCCTGATTCTGGAAGGCAAAAAATTTCGTGACCATAAAGCCGTCAAGCGAGTTCTGGCTTGGAATCTGGATGAGTTGATCCGATACTATAACCTCTACCTGCGTCGTAAACCTACCCTTAGAGGCAACGTGACCTTCAACATCACCATCGAACCTGAGGGGGTTGTCAGCAATGTCAAGATCATGGAAAGCGAAATCAAAGATCAGGTTTTTGTGAATGGCGCCATTGAAATTATCAAGCAATGGAAATTCGAACCCATTGACGAAGGTACCGTGATAATTAATTTCCCCTTTAATTTTACCCTGGTTAGGTAATTAGTTTTGAACGGGAACGCAAAACAATTGATCATGGACAATACAGGAAGGGAACAGTTATGGATTTTATGATTCGGTTATTTGTGGATGGCGGAACCACCATGTATTTTATTTTATTTTTCAATTTGGTGGCGTTGTTTATCATTTTGGAACGGATCTATTATTTGTTTTTCCGGGCCAACATGGATGCCAATCAGTTTATGGGCGAGATCCAGCGATTGTATAAAGAGAAGAAGATCAACGATGCGATCGGCTTGGCGTATAAGCGGAACAAGCCGTTCAGCCGGTTGATTGGAGCGGCCTTACAGAATCATGAGAATACGGATCGCGGGATCCAGGACGCGATGGATGAGGTATTCTTGACCGAATCGCCGCGGATCAAGCGGTATACTTCATTTTTGACGGTATTGGGTCAGATTACGACTCTATTGGGGCTGCTGGGCACGATTGTCGGATTGATCGAGGCATTTGATGCGCTGGCGGGCGTTAATCCGGCTTTGCGGACCGAACAGTTGGCGATGGGGATATCCAAAGCCATGGCGACCACGGCCTACGGCCTGATGGTGGCCGTATTCTGCATTTTCGGTTACGCCATCCTGAACGTGAAAACCGATCAACTGATCGATGATATTGATGAAAACTCCGTCAAAATCATCAACTTCATCAATCGTTACCGGTAAATAATGGATTTGACTTCCCACTCCCAGCCTGACTCGCCGCCGAATCCCCGTCATGTGGCCATCATCATGGATGGCAATGGGCGATGGGCCAAAAAACGGAAAATGCCCCGCATTGTCGGGCACCGGGCCGGAATCAAAACCGTCAAACGCATCGTCGAATTCGCCGGTAAAATTAACCTGGAGTACCTGACTCTCTATACCTTTTCTACCGAAAACTGGTCGCGTCCCCAGGATGAAGTCTCCGGTCTGATGAAACTGTTCTATGAAAATCTGATCAGCCAAATCAACGAATTAAACCGGAATAATGTCCGATTAGCTGTTATCGGTGATCTTTCACGGCTTCCTTCCAACATCCAGGAAGAATTGGCGCGTTCAACCCGGAGCCTGAGCGTCAATACCGGCCTGACTCTGGTGCTGGCCATTAACTATGGGGCTCGGGACGAACTATGCCGCGCTATTCGGCGTATTATCCAGGATGTTGCAGATCACCGGCTCTCCAGCCAAGAGATCGATTATTCAAAAATCGCTCAATACCTCGATACGGCCGCCATTCCCGATCCGGAACTGATCATCAGAACCTCCGGTGAATTCCGGCTCTCCAACTTTCTTCTCTATCAGTCCGCTTACAGCGAATTCTATATCAGTCAGAAACTCTGGCCCGATTTTAACGAAGAGGATTTCATGCTCGCCCTGGATTCGTTCCGATCCCGAGACCGCCGTTTCGGAGGAATCGGATGCTGATCCGGATTATGGTAAGCCTGGTCCTGATCCCTCTGGTCTTGGGCCTTTCCTATTACGGCCGGGTGCCTTTCCGGCTGTTTATTCTGACCGTCCAATTGCTGGCCGGACATGAACTTCTGAATTTGATTCAGCAGAAGAGAATTAAAACCTTTCCGATAGCATCCGCTATCTGGCTGACGGCCTGCCTGACGGTTTCCGCTGTTTTTCCACAAATTCCCTTGATACTCTTGGGTTTGGGCTGGATGCTGATGCTGACCATCCTGATGGTCAGCCGGGGAGAAACCGAAAACAGTATTACAACTTATAGTGCCGGAGTCGGGGCTATGCTCTATATTCTGTTACCCGGCTGGTTCTGGTATCAGCTCCAATCGGAATTCGGATTTTTCTTTCTGATGGTGGTATATGCCGGAACCTGGGTACCGGATAGTGGGGCCTATTTTGTCGGATCCGCTTTCGGACGGCACAAAATCTCACCATCCATCAGTCCCAAAAAGAGCCTGGAAGGACTCATTGGAGGTGCCGCCATCACCATTCTCATTATTTATGGACTTGGAACCTGGGGAAATCAACGGCTGGGACTCGATTTCAAGCCGTGGATGATGGTTTTGTATGCAATCCTGATATCGATCATCGGATTCTATGGCGATCTGTTTGAAAGTATGCTGAAACGGGACGCGGCCGTTAAGGATTCTTCCCATTTGATTCCGGGCCACGGTGGAGTTCTGGACCGCCTGGACAGCTTTTACTTCAATATCATCTTCAGCTATTATTTTTTTATGTGGTTTTTATGAAAACAATTTTGCTTTTGGGATCAACCGGTTCAATCGGTGAAAATACCCTGGAGATCATCCGACGATTTCCGGAAGAGTTTCAGGCGGTGGCATTGGTAGCCGGTCGGCAGTGGGAAGCGGTTTATCGCCAGGCCCTGGAATTCAAGCCCTCTGCCGTGGTGTTGTTTGATGAAACCGCCGCCGGACAGCTTAGACCCCTGATCAGTCCCATTCCCGTCTATAGCGGGATGGAGGGAATCTTACGGGTGATTGAGGAAACGGATTTTGATTATTTGGTCAATGCGGTAGTCGGCGCGGTAGGACTGTTGCCGACCTATCATGCGATCGGCAAAGCCCGGCGAATTGCCTTGGCCAACAAAGAAACCCTGGTCATGGGAGGAACCTTGATCCGGCAGAAACTGGCCGGATCATCGACTGAACTGCTTCCGATCGACAGCGAGCACAGCGCTATTTTCCAATGCCTTGACGGCCGCCGGCCCTGGGTTAAAAAGATCATTCTGACGGCATCCGGAGGCCCCTTCTATTTCCGCCCTGAATTGGATCTGAACCGGATCACCCCGGATCAAGCCTTGAAACATCCGACCTGGCGCATGGGCGCTAAAATTACCATCGATTCAGCCTCGCTGATGAATAAAGCCCTCGAAATCATCGAGGCCGCTTTTCTGTTCGATTTGGATCCCCACCGGATCGAGGTGGTCATCCATCCCCAGTCCTATGTCCACTCCCTGGTGGAATTCATTGATGGTTCCCAATTGGCTCAGATGAGCCGACCCGATATGAAAATCCCGATTCAGTATTCGCTCTTTTATCCGGATCGGGCTGCCTCTCCCCACATTAATCCTCCCTTATATGAATTAGGGCGAATGGAATTTTATCAACCCGATTTGGAACGGTTTCCGGCTATCCGGCTGGCCTGGAGAGCCTTGGAAGAAGGGCAGGCCTCGGCGGTAGCCCTGAATGCCGCCAATGAAGTGGCAGTCGACGCATTTTTGAACGGGAAAATCCCCTTCACCCACATCTATCGGCTGGCCGAATCCGCTATGGATCGCTTCGGCCGACAGCCGATCGGCAGTTTGGATGATCTATTGCGAATGGATCACGATATCCGCCGCCAAATCGTCACTGACCTTGAAACCTGATACTCATTCAATTCACTCCAAACTCAATCTGATAGGCTAAAGGTTTACATCGGCCGGTTAGCTTAAGTTGTCCGCCCAGTTGCCGGGTCAACAACCCCACCAGCTTTAATCCCAACCTTCCGGGATGCTCAATATCGACATCATCCGGTAATCCCCGACCATCATCCTGAATAACCATCACGATCTGGTTTTCCTTGAGCTGACATTTCAACTCAATCACTCCGGACTGATGGTCCGGAAAGGCATGCTGAAAACTGTTGCTGATCAATTCATTGACAATCATTCCGCAAGCCAGTCCCTTTTGGATGGAGATATGAACCGGATCGATCGAATGGCGCATCAGGATGTTCTGCTGAGGATTTTTCAGATTCCGGCACAAATAGGAAAGGATCTCCGTCAGATAATCGGACAGATTGACGCTGTCGATGGAGTGCTCCTGATAAGTCAGATCATACAGCAAGGCCAGCAAACGGAACCGGTTGCGTGATGATTGTAAAACCAGTTGGGATTCAGCATTTTCCAGACTGTTGATCTGCAGATTCAGCAGACTCAGGTAGAATTGAAAATGATTCTTGACCAGATGGTGGAATTCACTGGTTTCAGCGGATAGTTGGGTCTTGTGGTCTTTGGGGTTTCCGGATTCCATGGATTATCCTTTTTCCTTAACGCCGCTTTATTGTAACACTTTATCGATGCCGGGGGAAATGGTATTCGTGATTCAGTCGGGGGAGTAGATTAGCCGCATCAGGGCCGGGTTAGATTTTGCCCTTGGATAAAAATGTTCCCCGGATGTTTTTAATGCTGTCGATCCGTTCCCGAGCCAGTTTGATGGCGGCCTGGTGATTGGAGATTTTTTTGGTTTCGGCAATTTGGTAAACCTTCAGCAGGGTTTGATAGATATTCTCGGTTTTACGGAGCACGCGCTCTTTCTGATATCCGAAGAATTCTTCGGAGATATCGATCAACCCGCCGGCGTTGATGATGAAATCGGGGGCATAGAGGATCCCGCGGTGTTTGATTGCCGTTTCATCCTCTTCGTTCAGCAATTGATTGTTGGCCGTTCCGGCAATGATTTCGCAGTTGAAAAGCCGGGTAGTTTTGGAATTGATGATCCCGCCCACGGCACAGGGTGAGAAGATATCGCATTTTTCGCTGTATACCTGATCATGGGGAAGGGTGGGGAATCCGTCCCGGATCGCATTTTCCCGCCGGATCGGATCGATATCGGATACCACCACCTGCCCCTCCAGATCGCGGGCGAATCCGGCAATCAGTTGGCCGGTGCGGCCGTATCCCTGTACAACAATTTTGCGGTTCTTAAGGTTGGAGACTTGCCATCGATGGAAGGCCGAGGCTTTGATGCCGATAAACGCACCGAGGGCACACATGCTGGAATGGTTTCCGCTACCTCCGAAGTAACTGGGTAAGCCTGAAACGTAGCGGGTTTCCAGTCTCATGTACTCCATATAATCCTCGATCACACCGACATCTTCGGCCGCGATGAAACGCCCCTTGAGGCTCTCGATGAAGCGTCCGACAGCCCGGAAGGTGGCTTCGCTTCGGGGAATGTGATTGTCGATGATCACAATCTGTCCTCCGCCGAAATTCAATCCGGCGGCGGCCGCTTTATAGGTCATGGCCTTTGACAGCCGGATCAGATCGAATACAGCTTCCTGTTCCGTCTGATACTCCATCAGCCGTATCCCTCCAATGGCCGGCCCCAGCGTGGTGCTGTGGATCGCCAGAATCGCCCGCAGCTGGACAGTCCGGTCACTGTAAAATACGATCTGCTCCTGCTGGTCATTTTTCATTAAACTGAAAATATCCATTCTTTCCCCCATCAGAAGAGTTCTTCATATTCGATTTGAGTGGGGTAGACCAAGGGCTGTTCTTCACCCCGCAATACACGTAACGCGCCCTGGGCCAGAGCGATCATTTCATCCTCACCCGGAAGCAGGATGATCCGGCCCAAAAATCCAATCCGTTCCTGGATCAGGCTGACCAGAATATTGCAAAATGCCGCCCCCCCGGTCAGAATGATAGCGTCAATCGCTCCATTGAGGGTGGTCGCCATGGCCCCGATCTCTTTGCTGATCTGGTAAGCCATGGCATGAATCACCAACTGAGCCCGGCTATCTCCCTTTTCATAGCGTTCCGCCGCATCGATCATACTCTTGGTGCCGATATAACTCACCATTCCGCCATTTCCCATAACCAGCTTTTTGGATTCCTTCAGACTCAGGTTGTTATCGAAAATATACTCCAGAATATCCATCATCGGCAGATTGCCGGTGCGTTCGGCCGAGAATGGCCCACCACTCAGCGCATTGTTGGTATCGATCATGCGGCCGTGTCGGATCGGAGTGATCGAAATACCGCCACCCATATGGGCAACAATCAAATTAAGATCATTCAGAGGCCGTTTCAATTCCTGAGCGGCCGACCGAGCCATCGCCTTGATGTTGAGCGCATGAAGCAGGCTGCGCCGTTTGATCTTGACATGTCCCGAAATCCTGGCTACGGCCTCCATCTCATCCACACTCGGGGGATCCACAATGTAGGAGGGAATATTGAAATCCCACGCAATCCCATAGGCCAGAATACACCCCAGATTGGAAGCATGATCGCCTTGCACCGCTTCCCGAGCATCCTCCAGCGTGTTCTCATTGATCTGATAAGTCCCGCTGATCACCGGCCGGAATAATCCTCCGCGGCCCACGACACAGCTCAATTGCTTCATGTCAAAGTTCTTTTCCCGAATAAACTCGATGATCTCCTTCTTGCGATAGGCATACTGATCCCAGGTCCGTTCGAAGGAAGCGATCTCCTGATCATTATGATAGATATTCTGCTTGAATACCAGTTCCTCATTCTTGAAAATCGCAATCTTGGTGGAGGTCGATCCCGGATTGATAGCCAAAATGTAAAAATGAGATTTCATGGTTTTTCCCTTCTCTTTTTTGGCTAACATAGAATATCCTTGATTCGGTCGATCTGATTGAAACGTTCCCGCGCCATTTCCAATGCCACCGAGTAAGGCGATATTCCCCGCATTTCGGCTTTCCTAAGGATATCCAGCATGACCTGGTAAATGATTTTGGAGCCCTCCAGGGCTTTATCAAAGTCCACGATCTTCAATTGATCGTTCAGATGAAAAAGATCACCGGCACTGATTACGAAATCAGGGGCGACCAGTATCTTTTTCTGGTGAGCCTTCTCGATCAGGCTTTCATCGGTGAAAATCGTATAGGCGGCCCCGGCGATTACCTTGCATTGGAGTTGATCCAGAATCGATTCGGAAATGATGTTGCCCACCGCACAGGGAACCAGAAAATCCGCCTCCTGGTAGATAATCTGATCCGGCCGGATCACCTGGAGGTCACGGTATTGATCCTGAACCTCCTTGATATTGTCGAAAATCAGATCACTGACGAACAGGAAGGTATCCTCCTGTTTCAGATACCGTACCAGTTCCTTCCCGACATTTCCCAGTCCCTGGACGGCAAAGGTCAATCCCGAGAGGCTCGAACTGCCGAATTTGATTTTGGCACAAGCTTTGATTCCCCAATAAACCCCCGATGCCGTTACCTGAGCTGAGGGTTTGGACCGGTCGGTCCCCTGGTTCTCATAAATGGTATAATTACTTTCCCGTTGGATATAGCGGAAATCGGAATATTCGGTACCCAGATCGGGCGAAAGGACAATGGTGCCTTTCAGGCTTTCCACAAATCGTCCCAGAGCCCGAAAATAAGCTTCACTCTTATCCTGATTGGGATCGGCCAGTAACACGATGGCGCCGCCTCCGCAATCGATATCGGAGGTTGAACTCTGATAAGTCATGATCTGGGAAAGCCGTAATACCTCCAGGATGGCTTCACCATCGTTCGGATAGGGGGACATCCTCAGTCCTCCCAAGGCCTTGCCCAGAGTCGTGTCATGAAGGGCAATGATCGCTTTCAGATCCACCGTTTCATTATAACAAAAAAATAGTTCTTCATGACCTCGTTTTTCCATCTCTTCAAATATCTTCATGGTACCTCCCCCGGTCCGGCTGCGGCCGGATCCCGGCCAACAGCAGAATACGATGATATCGCCTGCAAATCTCTTTATTCTGCGCAAACATCCGCGTCAGTTCCGGCCTGATCTGTTCCGGAATTCCGCCTCTTTCTATCAACATTAATTAAAAAACATGCCCATGTCAAATTAATTTCATATAAAAATGATATTCAATCATAAACTCCGCTTGAACCGATCGACAAATTGTGCCTTGTCTGCCCACCTTCCATCGTGATCCCCGGCGGGGCCTTTCTTTACCATCGGTGATGTCGGCGATTTTCCTGAACCATATTCGAAACATTCCGACCCGCTTTCCGTATACTTTACTAAAACTTATCAAGGAGTTCTATACCATGTGCCTAAAAATACGATACTTTTTGATGATTATGTTTGCTGTGGTGGTTTCTCTTGAGGCCTCGCCTCCTGATCTGGTTCGAAAATTATTTAAAGTGATGAGTAATGAAGTCGATACCCAGCAAATCCAGTGGGATTCAACCGCCAAAGTGGAATCGTCCGGCCGCAAAGAACTGCTGGTCAATGACGGTAATGTCTATCTGAACCGCGATCTTTACGGCAATATCACCCTACGCAATGGAAACCTGATCATCAGTGATTCCTCAAGAATTTTCGGTAATGTCTATCTGACTGATGATTCCGCTTTGACCTTTACCCCTTTGAATGTGAGTAGATCATTCGTCCAGGGGAAAGTCGAGATCAAACGCAAAACCACCTGCGATGCCGGTCAGTCCATCGATGGCGATCTGGTTTATAACCGGGTCCAGGGCCTCTATTTCGAAATCAATTTTAATAAGAACAAAAAGAAACAAGTGGCCTATTTTAGACCGACCCTGGCGGTAGGGTATGGGTTCTCCAATAAAAAAGTCGATTTCACCGCCGGCCTTGAACGCAGCATCAAATCGTTCCTCCATTTAGGCATTCTGGGATTCAGCCGGGTTGCATCTCCGGATTACTGGCTTTTTTCCAAGGACGAAAATACCATCACCGCTCTGTTCATCAAAGAGGACTATTTCGACTATTACCGGGAAACCGGATTGTCGTTGTCCTCGACCGTCAACCTGAGCCGAGGATGGGGACGTCTGAGCTTCAATCATATCGATTATGATTCCCAGGAAAAGAACACCAGCTATTCCTTCTTTTCCAAGAACAAAAAACTGCGGGAGAATCCCGCTCTTCCGGAAGAGGATCTGAATATCCAAAGTCTGAGCTGGGTCATTCATTACACCCAATTAGCTAATTTTAGCTTCGGTCTGGAAATGGAACAGGTTCTCTCTTCATCCCTGGATAATCTGGATTACCATATTCTCAGCCTGAATCATACCGGTACCATCCCCTTGGGACTGTGGGACGAGATCAACTACCGGCTGAAGGTGTCTTCTGCCGGCGATGAATTACCCTGGTTCAAACAGATGGCCCTGGGCGGTTTCAATACCCTGCGCGGTTACGATTTTAAGGAATTCTGCGGTAATCGTATGATGCTGCTCAATCTGGAATACAAAATCGATTACTCCAGCCATGACCAGGGATTTTTCAATCCGTTCCGGATACCGATCTACCTTTTTCAGGATTTTGGGCTGGTGTGGAACCAGACTAATCCTGACAATATCCTGACCGGCTGGGACAAAACCACCTGGAATCAAATCAAATATAATTTTGGAATCGGATTTGGCCTGGATGACGAATTTCGATTCAATATTGCCAAGCGATGTGATACATCGCATGATCCCTGGGTCTTTACCATTCGCTTGAATCGGGCTTTCTGATCCGCTCGAGTCTCAATCCCGAGATTGAGGCTCCTGTTTTATTTCTTTGTTGACATTTTTCAATTTTAAATGTATGATTATAGAATGGACGAATCAAACTACCTGATGGCTGACCGGGATCAGCTCATCACTGAACTGCGTCAAAAGAACCTGGTGATCGAAAAGCTCCGTTCACTGATAGAAGTCAATTCCATTATCTCATCATCGCTGGAAAAACGCAGGGTTCTCCGGACCTTGATCGATAAGACTATGCAATTGCTGGATTGCGATAAATGCAATATTTTGCTGGTGGATTTCGACAGCAATCAACTCAAATACGAAGTTACCAGCAACGACGATGAGATGGAAAAACTTCGCCGCTTTAACCTGGAGATGGGGGAGGGCGTTGCCGGTACCGTATGGAAGGTGGGTAAACCCTTTCTGAGTGATGATCCCAATAAAGATTTGCGAGTGATGCCTAATATGGAGATCTTTTCCGGTTATAATCTAAAATCGATCATGGCTATCCCTCTGGTCGTCAACGGGAAAGTGATCGGGGTGATGGAAGCGCTCAATAAGCGGAATGAGGGCGCTTTTGATTATTTCGATATGGAGGTGTTCCAGCATCTGGCCATTCAGGCCGGTATTGCCATCGAGAATGCCGCTTTATATGAAAGCGGTATTACCGACGGCATGACCCAGCTTTATCTGCATAAGTATTTCCAGATTCGCCTGACGGAACATGTCCGTGCGGCGGAACGTTACGATTATCAATTATCGCTGATCATTTTCGATATCGATCACTTCAAACGCTTCAACGATGAATACGGACATCAAATCGGCGATCAGGTCCTGATCAAAGTAGCCCAGGTGATTAAAACCCAGAGCCGGAATGTCGATATTCCCTGCCGATACGGGGGAGAAGAGTTCTGTGTGATCCTGCCTCATACCAATGCCAAGGGCGCGATGGCCTTTGGTGAACGAATCCGTAAAATTATAGAAAAAATCAATATCCATTATGAAAACCAGGTCATCCATATCAGCATCTCCGGCGGCATCAGCAGCAAAAAGGAACACGGTGTCATCACCCCGGAGGATATGATCAAAAAAGCCGATCAGGCGCTTTATTCATCCAAAGAGAATGGGCGAAACAAGAATACCATCTTTAAATCCAAAAGAATTAAATCTTCTCCTCTCAATCCCCAGAACTAACTCCCGGACCAATCCAGAAAGGTAATCCTATGGTTGTCAGTGTTATTTTAGCCCATCCCTATCCTTATAGTTTCAATGCCGCCATTTACCAGCGGTCGCTTCAATGGCTGGAAACCAACGGACACCGGGTCTATGCCCATGATCTCTATCGTGAGACATTCGATCCTGTTCTGGTGGGCGAAGAGGTTCTGATGGACGGCGGAAGCCATTCTCCGGTATGGGATTACCAGCGAGAAATCCTGGAATCCGAGGGGGTAGTCTTTATCCACCCCAATTGGTGGGGACAGCCGCCGGCGATTCTGAAGGGGTATCTGGACCGGGTTTGGCGGGAGAATATCAATTACCGGCTGGATGAGGGCAAAGGAGGTATGCCGGTGGGATTGATGCAGCGGATGGGCGCCGTGGTCTTCAATACCTCCGATACCCCGGCCGAACGGGAAGACAATTTTTTTGGGGATCCGCTGGAAAAAATCTGGAAAAAATGCGTCTTTGAATTCAGCGGGATTACACGATACCAAAGGGTTATATTCCGAGTAATGGCGGACAGCACCCCGCAAGAGAGGGCAAATTGGTTGAACGAGGTCGATCAATGCCTGGCCCGGCTGTTTCCGACCACCCATCATGACTGAATCATACCCTATCTATTTTGAACATCAACTAACATCTGGTTGGTCCGGGCTGCCCGCTGATTTCGACTGACCGACACCTGTCCGGTCGATTCCTGATTAATACGATCCTAAGGTTGACTATCCATTTTTATCGCTGGGTTGGCTACGAATTGAAATGCGACGGCCATTTCGGTGATTGTCCGATGCAATCCGATCGATGGTCGAGTTTTAAGCTTCTTCCATAAAAGGATAACGAAATCCGGCAGGCGGCAGAAAGTTTTCTTTGATGGAGCGGACACTGATCCAGCGAAGCAGGTTGAGATAGGAGCCGGCTTTGTCGTTGGTCCCGGAGGCTCTGGCTCCGCCGAACGGCTGCTGGCCGACCACGGCTCCGGTCGGTTTGTCGTTGATGTAGAAATTACCGGCGGCATGGCGCAGAATGGATTCGGCCTGAACGATCGCATACCGGTCCCGGGCCA
>JAGOEH010000233.1 GCA_017997825.1 Candidatus Delongbacteria bacterium
ATCGATGCGGACCATCCGCCGCCATGATCCCCGCCTTCAAGTTGGGTGGTTGTCCGATACCATATCGAAATCGATCCTGGATACCCTGATCGATTCAGGGATGGATTTCTTTTTGCCTCGATCCGATGCCGTAACTCCCCGCTGGGCCGATCCGATGCAGCAATCCGGATTAAAGGTGATCCCATGGACCGTCAATCGACCCGAACGGATAAAAAAACTATTGTCTTATCCTTGTATCAGAGGACTGATCAGTGATCGTCCGGATTGCGGGTTGAGAATCCGGGCCCGAATGAAGGCAATCCGCGAGGTGGCGATTGCCGAAAATGGTCATGGGATATCGCGATCATGAGGATGACCCGCTCCGAAAAAAGCTGGATTCTTTACGACTGGGCTAATTCCGCCTATTCGATCGTGATCACCACGGCCATCCTGCCGATTTACTTCAAAAACGTAGCGGCGGAAAATCTGCCGGGATTTCTGTCGACTGCCTATTGGGGTTATGGAAACACCCTGTATACCATCATTCTGTTTCTGATGGCGCCGGTGTTGGGAACGATCGCCGATTACCAGTTGTATAAGAAACGGTTTTTTATCGGATTTCTGGGACTGGCTATCGTCTCGACCCTGAGTCTGGTGATGATCGGGCCGGGCGACTGGGAATGGTGCATCGCCCTGTATATTCTGAGTGCCTTGGGTTTTTCAGGCTCCAATATTTTCTATGATGCTTTCCTGGTCGATGTGACATCGAAAAAACGGGTCGACTGGATTTCATCGGTCGGATTCGCCCTGGGATATATCGGCAGTACCATTCCATTCATCCTGTCCATTTTGGTGATCATGAAACCGGGGCTGTTGGGACTGGACTCCAAAAGTTCCGGTGTTCGGGCCAGTTTTCTGATCACCGCCATCTGGTGGGCACTCTTCTCGATTCCTATCCTGCTGAATGTCCGCCAACGTCACTATATTCCCCTTTCATCTCGGATTATCGGCGATAGTGTAGCCAGACTGATCAATACCATCCGCGAGATTCGGCGTTATCGCCATGTATTTTTGTTTTTGCTGGCCTATTTCCTGTATATCGACGGCGTCGATACCATTATCAAGATGGCCGGGATTTACGGCATCGATGTCGGGGTCTCGGAAAATGAGCTGATGATGGTTTTGCTGGCGGTTCAGGTGGTGGCGGCTCCCTTCGCGCTGCTGTATGGACGATTGGCGGAACGCTTCTCGGCCAAGCGCATGCTGCTGGCAGGGATTGCAATCTACATCCTGACTACCGTCTGGGCCTATTTCATTCATTCCGTCTGGGAATTCTGGGTTCTGGGCATGCTGGTGGCGTCATCGCAAGGGGGAATTCAGGCCCTCAGCCGGTCCCTCTTCAGCCGGATCATACCCCATACCAAATCGGCGGAATTCTTTGGATTCTATAACATGTTCGGGAAATTGGCGGCCGTAATGGGCCCCTTTTTGGTGGGAATCACCTCGCAGATCACTCATAATTCCCGTTTAGGGATATTAAGCCTGATTCTGTTGTTTGCCGCCGGCGGCACCCTGCTTTTAAGAATTCATGAACCCCATTCCTCCGGCAATTCAGGGACATCTCCATCCTACCCTAATCCTTGATCCGGCGGTCTCTAACCATCAGGTATCGGGCCGTCGTCGGATCAACCTCGCCTTGCATTGCGGCTGACCCAGCTAAGGCTTGGGATGATTCTTTTATGTTTCTGATCCCGGCCCGCAAGATTCGGTTCGGATTCTGGTTCCGATATGACGGCATGCACCCGCCGGCAGGCTAAGACTGTCCTGTCCGGCTTTGAGCGTCTCCACGCATACCATCTTCCGGTATTCGTCATTCCCGAAATCCTTTAAACGGCAAGCTTTGTCAATCCATGGATTCCAGACGACGGTACTCCGGCTGCCTGTCTTGTCGATCACGATCCGCCGTTGCCAACCCGGATCCTCAACCGTATAAGGTCCTTCCGTCTCTTCATAGATTCGGTCAACCTCACTGTCGATCCGAATCGGGTCCTGCTCTGTTTTAGCTTTGAATTGATCCAGAGCGTCCCGGTATCTAATCCCTTCCAGTCCGCGGATCAGGCTTTGGGACAGCTCGGATACGGCCAGATAGGTATGGAGTGCCATTGTGCAGGTAAAACTCTCCCGGCCGGTATTCCCGATCATCAGGTCAACCCCTAATTCCCGGCCTACCGTAAAACTCAACTCCAAATCAAATGGATGATTCCACAGGGCTAAGGTTGATGGATTGTCTCGTAATCCTAAAATAAGCTGGATTTCTCCGGATGGTGTTACTGCGGTATGCCGGACCTCCCAGTCCATGACCCGGGTGAATCCATGGGCCGGCATTGCCGGATCGGATGGATGCGCGCCGAACCAGGGCCAGCAGATGGGGATCCCTCCCCGGATGGCCCGGCCCCGTTCATACAGGCTATGCCGGCTCAGCCATAATACCGGCGGTTGACCCGTCGGCTGGAATCCGATGATCTGGCCTCCATATAGCGATACCCTGGCCTGCGATTGTGAATGACAAATCGTGACTATCCTCATCCCGTTCGGTCCGGCGATAAACTCCAAATGGTCCGGTATGCCGTAAATCCGGTTCAATTGATCCATGGGTAAGTCCTTGGGTAATGGGTTGCCTGCTTCATTCCCTTCAGTTTAATGGTTTATTCGACAAATGTCAAATCAAAACCGATGGTGAATCAGTTGATTTTATTACGGTTAATTTTGGTAATCTCCGATTCGCTTCACAGCCGGAGAATGACGGGTGCGATTTGAAAAAATGTCACCGTCGATCATGGGTGTTTGAGTTTTGAATTGACTTTCTCCGCTTTTTATATGATATTGATAAACTATCAATCCGCTATGCTTCCATCCGGCGATTGGTTCTGATTTGAAGATCAATGACGAACAGATATCCGGATCAACCGTGGTATCGGCCGAAAAAGAGGTGCCGATCGGTTTGTGTTTGTAGTGTCTGAATGTTAGACATAGAAAGGAAGGTCGAGCATGAAAGCCGGAAACGTGATGATAGGGTGTTGGATTGTGATGTTAGCCGGGATCGGCGGAATGGAAGCCGGAAGCCTGGACCGGTTTACCCTGAATAAATTCTTTAATGAACAGGTTTTATCCTATGTTTATCCTGGTGATGTCAAGATCCATATCAATGCACCTAATCCGGACTCCCTTTTACCGGATCGCATGACCAGCCTGGTGTTCTTTGCGCTACCCAATGGAAACTCGACGGCCTGGACGATCGGCAAGGAGGCGGCTCCGGAGGAAGACTGGCATTATGAGATCCAGCATATCGGAGCCCAGACCCGATTTCTGAGGCAATTGATCCGGGATCGGAATATCGTGACCATCTATCTGGAAGCTACCAGTCAAAGCTGGCCTTCCTGGAGTTCCAGCCATCCTTCCGACCGATATACCCTGATCCATGCCATAGTCGATTCGGTCCGGCGGATTTTTACCGATTACCCCCATGAGGTGGTCCTCAACGGCCATAGCGGCGGGGGAAGCTGGGTCCTGAATTTCATCAATTCCGTCGATACCATTCCGGATTATGTCAAACGGATTGCGTTTCTGGATAGCGACTACAACTATTCCGATGGAGAAGGAACCCGGCACGGTTCCAAACTGGCCCAATGGCTCTCCCAATCCGATGATCACTACTTGTGCGTATTGGCGTACAATGACAGTATTGCGCTGTTGAACGGCGCACCCATTGTCAGTGCTACCGGCGGAACCTGGTACCGCAGCCGGATCATGCAGAAAAAACTGGCGGAGTACTTTACCTTCACCTCGACTGAAAATACTGAATTCATCAAGCATTTTGCCCTCAATAACCGGGTCCAGTTCTGGCTGAAGCATAATCCCACCCGGGGTATTCTGCATACCGTCCAGGTCGAACGGAACGGTTACATTCACAGCATTGCCTGCGGTACAGCCTACGATCAGGTCGGATACCAGTATTACGGTGCTCACGCTTATGATCAGTATATTGAAAGACTTGCCCCGGAGGATATTCTTCACCAGAGAATCATTCAGGAAGAGGGAGGGATCCGGATCCAATTCAATCGAGTCGAACACGGTGATGTATACCGGATTCGGTGGGGAACGGACGGATTTAACTTCATCGATTCGCTGGACACGCAGGATTCCAGTGTGTTGATTACGGGATTATCCGCCGATTCCCTCTATTATTTTAGTCTCAAGGGAGTCAGTTTTTGGGGAGAATCTCCCGCCGCCGACATTCTGGCCGGAAGTCCGGGCACCGATCCGGCGGATGTCCTCATCATCAATGGGTATGATAACGACAACGAGACGAATACCCGGGAGTATATCGTTCAGCATGCCCGGGCATTTCATGCCAATGGCGCCAGGGTGATATCAGCCAGCAATGATGCTTTGACAGCTGGGTGGCTCAGTTTGCAGGATTATCCAATTTTGGATTTTATTGTCGGAAGTGATTATTATCAGGATGAAAGCATTAGTCCGGATGAACAGACTCTGATTACATCATTCCTGCAGCATGGCGGCTGTCTGCTGATTTCCGGTAATGATCTGGTCTATGATATGGATTCCAAAGGTAAAGCCGAGCAAAAACAGTTTTGCTATGATTATTTAAAAGCAAAATACCTGACCCGGGCTCCGGCCGGTAAAACCGGGGTTTACTATCAGCTCGAGTTCTTGCCTCCCTGGTCTGCACCGGGTTGCAGCCTTTGGTTTGATGACGGAACCCACGGAACCTATAAAGTATCCCGCCCTAATGCCATCCAAGCCGTCAATGGAGCCCAGT
>JAGOEH010000234.1 GCA_017997825.1 Candidatus Delongbacteria bacterium
CGATTCCTGAAATAATACCTTTAGAGCCATCCAATACCAATCCGGATGGCAAAACTCCTCCGGAAACGGTCCAGTGATAAGGTTTAATACCTCCTTCAGCTTTCACTGTATCTAAATATTCGGAACCATTTACCCCATTAACTAACTCAGAATCGGTTATTCTCAAAGGACTTTCCACAATAGACAATATAAACTCTTTTTCAACTATGGTTGCTGTTGCCCGGCTATCATTACAGCGAACTCGGAATTGAAAATTTCCGGATACCTTGGGAGTACCATTAATCAATCCGGTAGCGGCATCGATAGATAGATTCAAGGGTAAGGCTCCACTGATAACCGACCAGGTATAGGGGGACAATCCACCTATAGCCAGCAATGTATCATTGTAAGAGACATTAACCTGGCCCGGTGAAAGATAATCATTGACAATCGACAACGGGTCGTATACTTCATGAATGGTAACCCGGATCGAGTCCGACCAGCCGGATTCTGCTCCCGGTTTAAAAAGTGAAGCAACCTGATCCGTGGTACGAGCCCTGATATAGTAAACACCTGCCGTCGGATATGAATAGTTGATCGTACTAACGGATTTTGAACCTGCAGCACTAGCCCAAGAGCTTTGTGTGCCATTTCCCCAATCGATCATCCATTTCAAAGCATTTCCATTATAATCGGCCAGAAATGCTGAAAAAGCCAATGGTTGGTTCTTGTCTCCCTCATAGGACGTCTTGGAAAATATGGGTATATTGGGGTTAATATTGTCAGTCCCATTCAGGGTAGATGTCGAATATGACACATAGGTTTTGTAATAATCGTATTCCAACTCATCATCAACATATCCATCAAAATGCCAGGATTCGTTAGGGCCAAATAGAAAATGGGTATCATCCGAATAGATATCGATCAAAGTACCGGTATTATCCTTCAGGTATAGGATTTCATCATCATCGGCGATGGAAAAATTCAATTGATCATGAGTGAAGGTAATAGTCCTATTTGCATCCACCCAGGTAACCGGTGGGATGACATACGCATTGGGTTTTTCCTTATTGCCCAGAGTCCATCCCCCCAAATTCACAGCCGTGGATTTATAATTCCAAAGAACAATTTTTTCCGATTCATCCGGGGAATCGGTTGCATATGAAAACCTTACATTGGGTGGATTTTTATAATCCATAAATGTAAGATTAAAATCCGTCATTTTTCCATTTTTGTAATAACACAAATATACCGAAGCGAATTCGACGCTATTTCCAGTCAGATTGGTCAAATCTCCAAACCATTCATGTTCGGAAAGATCAATACCAAAATTGGAAACCTCAAACATCTGATCGAAAAGCAAATCCCTGGAAGAGGTCAACGTGCATTCAAAAGTCAATTGGATTTCATCATAATCGACATTATCGACAAAGGATTCACAAAATGATTGCGAATAGGGAGCCATTCCAGTAGAACCGTATGTTGCATAATCGATGTAAGTAAAATCAGTACTGACAACCTCGTTGTTTTTAATAAGGATAAAACTGATCTTTACGAAATCATAAAAATTATTGGTTTTATTGCGTAAATTAATGATAACGCGATTACTGGTCAAACTGTAATCATATAAAAAAAATGAAAGTACTTCAAATTGAGTTGAATTATACACGGGAACAATCTCGATGCCGGATGCCAAATCTTGATTGATTCCAGCATTGATATTTCTTTTCAACATTTCTCGATCCAATTTCATTTTTGTGATTTCAGACAGTGATAATGCTGAACCAGGATTGGCGGAATATTGATCGATGGTCTTATTGAGTTCCCGTTTTAAAACAACCAGTGAGTCTTTCCGATCGGCATAAAGCGTCGACACCAGAAACAGCACAATCATCCAAAACCGTAAAATGGCCATCATAAAACACCCCCTGAATGATTAGAGTTTCTCAAAACATGTGGTCACTGTTTATTCAGTTAGATGTGGAACTCGAATAAACAGCCATCCACAAAATCACTTTTCCATTTGTGATGCCGGGATCCCAGCGATGGAGAACCGAATTGGTGCAAGATCGCTGAAGGAGATTGGAGAACAATTTGAGTGTTATCAGATGGAAACTTTTATTTTATCCCCCTTCCTCCTGAATTACAGCTATTGAAACACATCAATCCGGATTCAAGGAGGTGGTTAGCCGGATTCTGCTTTCGATCTTTAGCCTGAAGTGATCTCTTTGATCTTTCTCATCGATATCTTTTCCCTGACATTATCACTATTTCCTTTCAGATCCAGTTTCGTCTACCCCCCCTATCCGGTTTCTCGATCGTTTGTGGGTCAATTTATCCGGATTAGGGGGTCAATATCATCCGGATTGGAGGGTCAGCTTCGCCCGGATTCTGCAACATCACGATTACCTTCTTTTTTAACTGTTCGGATTTTCCAAACAGTTGCTTCCGGCGACAGTTCACAATATTTTGCTTTGAGGTGGCAAAAAGTTGTGTGTTCATCATTAATCACCTTTTTAATGGTTGGTACCAAGGTTGCACCATTACAACTCTGAATCAGTATATAAAATCAATAGACGTCATATATTGACGCCCTAGGAATTATTTTTTATAAAAGCTCTTGTCAAATCAATAGAATTGTTTTATGATCATTGTAATCTTACTCTAAATCAGTAATGGTTTGAAAAGGAGTGGTTAGTGGAAAAAGATTTTATGATGTTTATTAACATTGTAAACAATTATTTGAATCCCGGGGCATAATAATAGTTTATTATATTCCGGGGAAAGGGATAAATCAGTGGATATCCGGTCAAGAACTCTGTTAACGGATGGAACGACTCAAGTCTTTCATACCATTGGTTTGTTAATAAACACCAATCAGCATATAGTAAGGTGGAATTATGAATAACGTCATAATAGTTCGAACCTTATTAATCTTGATTATTCTTTCGGCCTGTAACAAAATCCCATTTTTATCCCATGATAACGATGATAATACACCTCGATTTGCCATCTATTTTCTTAATGATGATACTTTGAAAATAAAGCATGTTATTAATCAAGATTGGCTATTTTTCAGCTTAAAATTTGGGAGGTTGTGATGATTAGAATGTATGGTGCCGTTGTGATGGTGGCGATGCTCGGAATGTTTTGCAGTAGTAATCAGCAGGAACCGAAGGACGTTTCCAGTCATAAAATAATGTTTACCTCTACCTTGGGAGGTTCAAAATATCCTCAGGTTTTCAGCATCAACGATGATGGGACGGATACGGTAAGAATTACCAATGGTAAGGGGCATTATGGTGCGGCTCGATGGTCATGGGATCAGCTCTGGATCGCGGCGTATTCGGCCGGAGGTGCTTCCGATCTGATTGCAATGGACCATGATGTGATTTATCTGATGAATCGTCGGGGCGATTTAGTCGACAGTCTGTTAGGATGTGGTTATAGCGGAGGCGGCGGATTCGCCTGGATGGGGCAGTCCCTGAAACTTTGCTATCCCCATACCTCATTTGGAACTGTTTCCGGGTACTATTTTACCAGTTGCGAGGATCGGCATTGTGATCGGGAGCATGAGTCTCTGATCGAGGTCAAGGATGATTCAGCATCCGGAAAACCCATTGTCCTGGATGGTCATCCGACCGATGAAAACCGTTTGTTGGCAAAATATCAGCGTAAGGAACGGAAGGTGGTAGAAGGGCGGACAATCGTGAATTATTATTGGTGTTTGGGAGAGATTTCCGTTCAGGGTGAAGCCCTGCTACAGATCGATCGGGATCAGGAACTGAATATCCGCAAAGCCCGTTATTCTCCGGATGGTAAACGGATTGCTTATGCCAACGGCCGAACCATTACCATCATCCCGTTATCCAATCCCAAAATGCCGATTGATATCCATTTTTGCGATGATTATGATCCAACCGCCTTTGAGTGGTCACCCAATTCTACCGATCTAGCCATCAGCCTTAATCAGGGGACACGATCGGGAATCTATCTGTATCATATTCAGGATCAGAGTGTTAAACCGATCATTACGAGTGATACTGATCAAATTTTCCTATGTGATTATCGGTAGGAGCGGGGGGTGAGGGGATCTTATGAAATCAGTGATTAGAATGAAGGGAAGGTGATGAGAAGGATGAAATATTGGATAGTGAGGGGATGGATCGGGTTGTTGATGGTGTCGGCCCTTTATGGACAGCCTAGTCATTACGGGGTGGAGTTTCTGGTAAATACCATTGATAGAGAAGGTTCTGTAACGAACCCTGCTATAGCATCCCAGCCCAATGGGGATTTTGTTATTATTTGGTGTTCAGCAAAAACTGGTGTCTATGCTAAAATATTCCCAGCCCAACCTCAAGTTCATTCTCTGCAAAGCTTCTCTCTGATCAACCCACCTGTAAATTCCACTGAACAGAGTTGTCGTCCTTATTTCACCTGGCAGAAACCGTCCTCTCTAAGAATTATCTTTTCTGGGAGATCGAGTATCATCTGTACATCGACACCCTGCCTGATTTCACTACCGCCCGGATCATCACCAGAATTTATGATACCTGTTATGTGATCGATACCCTGGCCTCAGCCCATACCTATTTCTGGAAAGTATCCGCGCTCAATACGGCCGGCGACAGCCTCTGGTCAAATCAAACCGATTGGGGATTCTTCATTCCCGGCGGTTCCACTGATATCGGAGAAACTGAGATCGCTACAAAGAACTGTGAGGGCATCCAACTTCTGCCCAACCGGCCCAACCCGTTCAACAGTTGTACCACCTTGCGGTTTCAGGCTGCCGGAAGTGATAAAGTCGGTATTGCCACACTAGCACTCTATACC
>JAGOEH010000235.1 GCA_017997825.1 Candidatus Delongbacteria bacterium
CCAGGTTTCGGCACCTTCCCCGATCTCCAGACCCAACGGGATCATCGATATGATGGTCGTAGCCGCCGTCATCAGAATCGGCCGCAAGCGTCTCCGGCCGGCCTCCTTTACCGCCGGAAACAGATCCATCTTTTCGACGTGAATCAACTGGTTGATGGCATCCACCAACACAATTCCATTGTTGACCACAATACCGACCAGGATGATGGCACCGATCAGTGCCACCACATTCAGGGTGGTGTTGGTCAAAAAGAGAGCCCACAGCACCCCGATGAAGGAGAGAGGGATGGTGAACATGATGATGAAGGGATCGATCAGCGATTCAAACTGAGAGGCCATCACCATATAGACCAGCAGTGCGGCAATCAACAGCGCCAGTCCCAGATACTTCTGGGATTCGGCCATATCATCGGCTGCGCCGGCTACCGTATAGCGGTACTTGTCGGGAAACTGGACCTGGCTCAGTTTGGCCTTGATCTCACTCGATACACTTCCCAAATCCCGTCCGTAAACACTACAGTATACCCTGCCCATCCGCTCCTGGGAATCGCGCAGGATCTGATCGGGGGCTTTTTCCTGGGTGATCTCGGCCAGCTCGCTCAGGGGAATATACCCCCCGCGCGGGGATTTTACAAACAGGCGATTCAGATCCGATTTCCGACTCCGGAATTCGGGCGACATCCGGACAACCACATTATAATCATCACCGCTTTCCCGATACTGAGCCACAATCTCACCCTGGAAACTGCGGTAGATGGTCTGAATCACGGTCGCCGCCGATAATCCATAGTTGTAAATCAGATCACGCTTCAGCTTGATCTTGAGCTCATGCGCCGGTTCCGCAAATGAGTTCTTGATATCCCGGACTCCCTCCACACTCTTGAAAACCTGCTCGACCTGGGCAGCCAGTGTGGATAGGGTATCAAAGTCATCTCCAAAAATCTTGATGGATACATCGCCGACTTCCGTCGAAAACGATCCCTGCTGGCGAACCTCATAGGTCACATCCGGCATCGTCTCCAGCTTCCGGCGAAGCTGCTCTTCGATATCGAACTGGCTCCGTTTCCGTTCATCCATCGGCATCAGTTTCAACCTGAGGGTGATGGTATTGGACCCCGCCCCCTGCAAGGAAGCAAACGGATTACCGGTCTCCCCGTAGGTCATCATCACGCTCTGGGTTTCCGGAATGGTCTGTTTGATATAGTCTTCCAGTTCCAACACCATTTTCTCGGTTTGTCTGAAATCGGTACCCACACTCCGGGTAATGGTCATAGCCACAAAAGACTGATCCTGCTTGGGACTAAACTCCTTGCCGATAAAGGGCAATAAAAACATCGTCAGCACAAACAAGGCCAACATAAGGAATATTGTCATTTTACGGTGCCGAATCACCTTTTCCAGAAAAAGTGAATAATGCTCCACCAAAGCGGTTGTCCAGCCATCGATCCGACTGGCCAGTCCGGCAAAGCGCCCTTTATGGACACTCTCCAGGTCATGCAGATACTTAGAGGTCAGCATCGGAATCAGACTCAGCGAGACAATCAGGGACATGATCAGCGAGAAGCAGATGGTCAGCACCATATCGCGGAACATCACTCCGGTGATGCCCGGAACAAACAGAATCGGCACAAAAACCGCCAGCGTAGTCAGGGTCGAGGCGGTCACCGGCATAGCCACTTCCGAAGCTCCCCGGTTGGAGGCTTCTCCCTGCCCCTCACCCAGCGATCGATGCCGGTAAATATTCTCCAACACCACAATCGAGTTGTCAACCAGCATCCCGATTCCCAACGCCAGACCAGTCAAAGAGATGATATTCATGGTCACATCGGCCATATACATCACAAAAAAGGTGGTGATCATCGAGACCGGAATCGAAACCGCCACAATCAACGAACTGCGGATATGCAGCAGGAAGAAAAGCAGCACCAGAAAGGTATAGAAAATAGCCTGCACCGCCGTCGTTCCCAAATTCCCGATCGACTGATTGATATATTCGGACTGGTCGAAGAAGACCCCGAACTGGATTTCTCCTTGATAGGTCCGGTTCAATTCTTCCAGCCCCTGATGGACCTTTTTACAGACCCCGACCGTATTGGCGTCCGATTGCTTGGAAACGGCGATCATCATACCGGAGTTGTAATTGCTGCGGGTATTCCCCAGCACGTCGTTGTAAGAATCCTCAACCAGGGCCAGATCCTTCAGATAGACATTTTTACCGTTAAGGGTTCCCACCAGGGTATTGGCAATCTCTTCCACCGAGGAGTACTCGCCTTCGGTCCGCATATCGTAATGAATGATCCCGTCATCGATGGTTCCGGAAGGGAGCCGAAGATTTTCCCGGGCAATCGAGGCAGTCACCTCGTTGATGTCCATCCGATATTGAGCCATCTTGATCGGATCGACCCGGATCTGGATGGAACGTTCCAATCCTCCCATGGTTTCGGCCGAAGCGACCCCCTCAATTCGCTCCAGATAAGGCTCAATCCGATCGGTCAGAAAGGTTCTCAGCTCAGCCGGTCCCTTGGTAGCGGAACTGATCGAAAAGAGCATGATCGGCATACTGGAGGATTCGAACAGAAAGGTCAACGGTTCATCGGCATCATCCGGAAGCGAATTCTGGGTCAGTTCGACATACTTTCGGACATCGATTTCCGCCTGATCCAGATCGGTCCCCCATTCGAATTCAACCGTAATGAAACTGACGCCTTGCATCGATCGGGAGGTTAATTTTTTAATATTCTGGACCGAGGCCAGACTCTTTTCCAAGGGTCGAGTGATAATGTTTTCGATATCGTTGGCTCCAACCCCCTGATAACGGGTATAAACCATCACCATCGGAAACTTGAGATCCGGATACAGATCCAGTTTCAGCATGATGAGTCCGAAAAGACCGGCTCCGACCGCCAGGAGATAGATCATGAAGGTCGTGATCGGTTTTCGGATAGAAAATTCAGCTAATTTCATGGTATCATCCTCCTCACTGGGCGATCGTCACAGATTCATTCATGAGTAATCGGCGCTGTCCCTCTACGACGACCTGATCGGTCTGGGATAATCCGGACAGGATTTCAATCCAGCGATCATCCTTGATCCCCGGAATCACCATCTTCTGAATCGCCACACTATTCTCAACCACAAATACTTTATATAAACGCTTGAATCCGGTCAGACTGCCTTGCCCATCCTGACGGCTGCTGATCTCCGTTTCTTCCAATACGGCATCGGCTGGAACCAGCATCGCATTTTCCTTATGCTGAACCACAAAGTAAACCTTACACCAACTGCCGGGAATAATCGTAACACCGGAATTAGAGAATGTAACCTCAGTATTTCCTTTACCCTGAGATGGATCGATGCCCAGATCACTCCAACTGACGACTCCCTGCAGGGTATCGGAATTGGGGGTTATAATCAGGGCCCGAGTCCCTTTACGGACTTTGTCCATATGGACCGAAGCCAGATCGACTCGAACCTTCCAGGAGGATGTATCCGCCACTACCACCACCGGCTGGGAAAGGGAAACCTGAACCCCGACCTCGGCGTTATTGGAGATCAGGATTCCATCGAATGGACTGCTTAAAAAGGAATCTTCATATTTTTTACGATTGGTCTTGACCGATTCACCGGCGGAGGTAAAAGCGGCTTTGGAGGCCTCATACTGGGATTGAGCCTGGTCAAAGGCCTTCTGTGAAATGGTTTTGGCCTGATACAATTCCTTCTGACGGGCAAATTCACTCTCCGCCGCTTCATAACTCAGCTTGGCGGACTGTAACTGGGCCTCCACCGTTTTCAGCTGCTGTAGGATCGACTCATTATCCAACTGAACCAGACGCTGCCCTTTCCGAACCACCTCTCCCACATTGACCAGAATCCGTTCGACCTTGGAAGCCGAAGGTGCCATCAACCCGGCCTGCAATCCCCCGGTTATCTTACCCTGATAATAAATCTTCTCATCGATGCCGGCCACAACCGGACGAACCACCTTGACCACCGCGGATTTCTCCTTGGCTTCCGCCGCCTTTTTAAAGGTAGCGATTCTCCAAACCGCCAAAACCGCAATGATTGCAACCACAACAATTATAACCTTTTTCATGGGTTTCTCCTTTATCATCCACCTAAGGGTTAATTTATAATTCCGATCGATAGCTGTAACTGGTCATACGCCTGATTGCAGTTCACAATTCCCTGATAGTATTGGCTCTCCGCCTGCGTCAAACCGAGCTGAGCCGTGATCAGGTCCAATTGGGAAGCCCCCTGCTGCTGATAGAGCAAATTAGCCTGACGATAGCTCTCCCGCGCCTGTTCCAGGGTTTTGGCATAAACGGACAGATTGGCCAGGGCCACCTGAAGTGAATAGGCCGCTTTTTCCACATCCACCAATACCTGTTTCTCCTTTTCATCATAGTAATAATTGGTCTGTGCCCGGTTCATTCGGGATTCCAGATAGGCGGTGGAATTCTTGAGACCTGTGAAAATCGGGATCGACAGGCTGAACTGAGAACTGGAAGAATTGATCCAGTCATCCTGAGCAATATTGAACATATCCATATCATTCGAGAGCGCCTGATAAGAATTGGTATAGGTATAGCTCAGTTTCGGCATAAAACTGGCTGTAGCCCGCCAGATAGTCTTCTGGGCAATCTGTTTGGCCCAGTAAAGCTGCTTCAGATCAGGTCGGTTCCGGATGGCCAGATTTTTGAGTGAATCCGGATTGAGAATCGGAGCCGCTTTCGGTAATAATCCGGTCAATTGCAGAGTATCCAGCAGCAGCAGAGAATCGCTCAATTCCAAT
>JAGOEH010000236.1 GCA_017997825.1 Candidatus Delongbacteria bacterium
GTGTAGGCATGCAGGAAATTATGGATATCAAGCATGGCGGGCTGGAAAAATTCGGTTTTGATTGCCATTATCTGGGGACCTCGGTTCCTCTGAATAAGCTGGTGGATGCCGCCATTGAAATCGGTGCCAAGGTGATCTGCGCTTCCACCATTATCTCGCATGGGGATATCCATCGCTTGAATATGCGGAAGCTGCATCAAATTTGTATCGAAAAGGGGATTCGTGAGCAGGTGGTTTTGATTGCCGGCGGAACCCAGGTTACCGACGAAATTGCCCGGGCTGAAGGCATGGATGCCGGTTTCGGCCGTGGAACCAAGGGACACGATGTCGGCAGTTTCATCGTCAAACAGATGCGAGCCGGAAACCTGGTCTGAAAAGGGAGTGTGGAATGAATCCCGATCTGGTTGTGGCCGAAATTGGTTCAACCATCACCAAAGTCAATGTATTCGGAGGGTTGGGAGGTGATCATCCTGTCCACCTGGGACAGGGGATCAGCCTGACTACGGTGGATACGGATGTTACTGTAGGCTATCGTCAGGCTCTGGCTGATCTTAGGAGGCGATATGGCTCGGGTATGGATGAGCCGGCTATGCTGATCGCCAATTCTTCAGCGGCCGGAGGACTCAAAATGACGGTGCACGGCCTGACTCAGGACATGACCGCCCGAGCCGCCAAAGAAGCCGGTCTGGGAGCCGGCGCCGTCATTAAATATATCACTTCTGGCCGCATTACGCCCCGGGATTGCCGATCGATTCAAACTATTCAACCCAATTTGATCCTGCTCTCGGGAGGCGTCGATTACGGGGAAAGCCAAATTGTTCTCGATAATGCCCGCAGCCTGCGGGAACTCGATCTGCCGGTGCCCCTGCTGTATGCCGGAAACCACGCCCTGCAGGAAGAGATCCGGGATATCATGCAAGGTTCAGGACTCCAGCTCTACCTGTGCGATAATGTTTTTCCCTCGATCGACAACTTCAATATCGCCCCCGCCAAGCATATCATCCAGCAGATTTTCAGCCGGCATATCATCCATGCCAAGGGAATGGGTAAGCTTCAGGATCTGTGCCGCCATCCCATCATTCCGACCCCGCTGGCCGTTCTGAATATTACCGAGGCACTCAGCCGATTCGGGTTGGAGGATATTCTGGTGATCGATGTCGGCGGAGCGACGACCGATGTCCACAGCGTCACGGATGGAGATCCTCGGAATCAGGCCTTCCTGGCCGCTCCCGAACCCCGGACCAAACGCACGGTGGAAGGTGATCTGGGAGTCTATATCAATGCCGAGAACATCAAAAGCTTGTGGGATGACGCCCAGGATGACACCAGCCAGGACTATGATCTGACCTATTTGAATCCGTTACCTCAGTCCGAGCGCGAGGTTTATCTCTCCCGCCGCCTGACTCAAAAAGCGGTCCGCATTGCCGTCAAACGACATGCCGGATCCTTTCTCTCTTCGTTCTCACTGAGCGACACCCAAAAGGTGGTTTCCGGAAAAGATTTAAGTGCGATTAAATATATGGTTGGAACCGGCGGGGCGTTGGTCCGGCTGGAAAATGGAAAAACGATCCTGGATTCGATTCGGGTGCGCCGAATCCGTAAAATCTTGTTGCCTCTGGAGCAGGCCCAGTCCTATATCGATACCCATTATGTTTTTAGCGCTTGCGGTAGCCTGTTGGCGGTTGATGAAGCGGCGGCCGTCCGACTGGCCAAAGCCAGTATCGGTTTGGCCGATTGATTTTATAGATTTCGCCGCAGTTTGCGTTTGGGCGGAGGATCCCCATACTGGGCAGCATAGGTAATGACCCAACATTGACCATATTTTTTATGTAGTTTGATGGATACTCCCGTCACCAGAAAATCCGGATTCAGCAGGGTTTGACGGTGGGCTCGGGATGGCACCCCGTCATCCACCAATAGTGAATACACAATTTCTTCGGCTGTCCGACTACCGTAATCGATATTTTCGGCGGCTGTTTTTTTCCATACCCCATAGCGTTCCATTCGATCGAAGGGCGATGAGCCGTCGCTTCCGGTATGGCTGACGATTCCTGGTATGCCGATATCGAGAGCGTGATCACGAGCCGCCCGACATAATCCGACAACCGGTCGGAGTATCGGCATTGCCTGAGTTTTTTGGAGGACGGCAATACACTCTTTCAGGGCTTTTCGACCTTCCCGGGTTTCGATCGCGATCTGGCCGGGACGCTCCAGCAGTTTTCCCCGAAACATTTTTAGAACCGGTACCAGATACTGAGCCGCATATCCGGCCGGATCATGCCGTACCCGGTTCATCTGGAGAACGACCTCTTTTTCCATCGCCTCCAAATCATCCATCTGCGCCGCCGTATTCAGGCTGTCCCCCAATACCGTTCCTTCCGTGGGATCCGCTTTGACCCACGGAACATATCCGGTCATGACCGAACTGATCACCAGCCATAGTATTATCATGTCAATACGAATTATGGAATACAGTTTATGGGAGATGACGGTTGTCATGCCAAACATCCTTTTTAAATCCCAAAAAACATGGCGGCTCCCCCGATGGCGATCAGGGTTCCCATCAGGGTTCGTAAGCTGATCCGTTCCTTCATCAGGAAATAGGTAATCGGGATCAGAAAGATCGGGACCAGTTGCATCAGGGTGGAGGCTACGCCCAGAGTTGCATGGTTGATGGAATACAGAGCCAGCATCACACCGAGATAGGGTCCGAAAAATGAGCCGATCACAATCTGGCGGCAAGCGGTTCGGTTTTTCATGGCGACGAATTGCGGAATGGCTTTTCCCCGCAGGGCCATAATCAGCAGCATGAACAGGGCCGAAACACTAACCCGGATCAGATTGGCGGAAAGGGGCGATACACCGTCCTGCATCCCCAGACGGGAAAAGAGGAGTCCGACCGATTGACCGACAGCGCCCAATCCTCCCATGATGATGCCCAGTCCATACTGCCGCTTCTGTTCATGGGTGTGATCCCGTTTTTCGGTGACCACCCAACCGATCCCGGTTAACGTCAATCCGATCGCCAGGATCTCCAGGGAACTAAGGGTCTCATGCAGCACGCCCCACCCGATCAGGGCGCTGAAGATGGGAGCCAGGGTCATCATCAGCATAGCCAGTTGGGGACCGATCAGTACCAGGGCTTCAAAGAGCATGATGTCGCCGAAAACATAGCCGATCAGGCCGGATACCGATAAATAAAGAAACCCGGATTGGCTCAGTCCGTCGGGAATCAGGGTGTGATAAACCAGCAGATGGGTGACCGCCAACAGCGCGATGGCGATCCAGAGCCGGACATGGGTGACGGCTAGCGAGCCCACCTGCCGGCCGGCTAAACTGTACAGATAGGAATTGATGGCCCAGCACAAGGCGGCCGATAAAGCCGCGATTTCTCCGTACAGGCTCATCACCGATCACTGTGGTGAATCATTATTGCTGCAACAGTCCATTTAAGTCCGCGGTTTATTCGCTTTGCGTTTCCGGATAGAGGACCACCTTGACATAGCGTCGGGGATTGAATACCTCCCGGGCGGTTTGCTGAATCATTGCCGGGGTCAGGCTCTCTACCAATTTATTATATTGCAGAATCAGCATCGGATCCATCCCGTTCCAGAAATAGGATTGCAGAATACTGAGCCAGAACCGGTTTTCCTTCAGATTGGTTTCCCGTTCGCGCCGCTGGATCTCTTTGACCTTTTCGATATAGTCCGCTTTGATCGGAAATTGTTGGGTACTGTCAATAATCTGAAAGATGGTCTGGGTCAATTCGTTGACCCGTTTCGGATCGCAGCCGAACGAGATGGAGATGGCGTATTCCGGATCCGGATATTGGGCGATGCTTTGGTTGACCTGAACCCCATAGGTGCCGCCTTTGTCTTCCCTGATTGCCTCGCGCAGCTTGATCTGCATGACCTGGACCAGCGATCCCAATCGATAGTTGTCGGCTTGACTCCACGTGTGGGGCCCGGAATAGATGATCCGGACCATACTCTTAGGTTCGATCCCTTTTTTTAGGCTCTTTTCGATGATCCCGACCGGGGGATTGATTTCGCGATCCTTCCAGCTTTCCTTGCGGTGGGAAGTGGGGAGACTGGCCAGATAGCGTTCGGCCAACTGGCTGACGATGGTCAGATCCAGGTTGCCCACCAGAATGAAGGTGAAATCGCCGGCCTCGGCAAATCGATCGCGATAGATGGACGCGGATTGCTGTATATCCATCCGGTCCAGCGTCTCCGCATTGAATGGCCTGGCTCGTAAATGATTCTGAGACAGGGTGACATCGATGGTGTCCTCAAAGCACTCTTCCGGACTGGAACTGCGGTTCTGCAGATAAGCCTTCATCCGGCTTTGGAAGGACATAAAGGCGGTACTGTCGAGGCGGGGTTGGGTAAAATACAGGTGAATCAACTGGAACATCGTTTCCAGATCCTGCGGGGTGCTATTCCCGCTTAACCCTTCCTGTAATTCTCCGATCCAGGCATTGACCCGGACCAGTTTCCCGGCCAACAGCTTGTTGAACTGGATTTTATCGAATGCTCCCAGGCCCGATTCGTTGACCAGACTGGCGGCGGTGGCGGCCGGTACATACCGATCATCCTCGATCAGGGAATGACCGCCCGGACTGAAGGCTCCCATCAGAATCTCATCATTCTTGAAATCGGTGGGTTTGAGGATCATGGTGATCCCGTTGGAGAGGGTCCAGATTTTAAGTCCCAGGCTGTCGATCTGATCCCGTTTGACAATCCGCCCGGATTGGGGTATATCACTCATCAGACTCTGACCCGCGG
>JAGOEH010000237.1 GCA_017997825.1 Candidatus Delongbacteria bacterium
AGTATGGAGGGACCTCCGGCATCATCACGTTGGAGGATATTTTAGAGGAACTGGTGGGCGATATTCTGGATGAGTATGATTCGGAGAATATGGTGGTATTGAAGGGGCCGGGCAATCGCCTGGTGGTCGATGCCGGGATGTCGGTGGACGACCTATCGGAAAAGCTGGGGATTCCCTTTCCCGATAATAATGATTATCACTCGGTGGGTGGATTTTTGATCAGCCAGAGTGGAAATGTGCCTCAGAAGGGTTATAAATTTCGATATCGGAGTCTTCAGTTTCGGGTGATCGATGCCGATAAGCGGCATATCAAAAAGATTGAAATCCGTCAGATCATGGCTCCTTCCGAATCTGCGGCCGATTTGGATTCGGCGGAGGGATAAGATCAGCCTGGGAACAGGCGTCGATCGGTTTCCAACAGTCGTTCCATTTCTTCGGGCAGGCCGATGGTAATCCGCAGATAGTCCTGGATGCCGGGAGTGCGGAAATGGCGAACCAGGATGCCGGCCTGTTTGAATTCTCGGTAGATGGTTTCTCCTTCGATTCCCGGTTTGCGAGCGAAGACGAAATTGGCCAGGGACGGACAGAGTTCCCATCCTTGAGCGGCTAATGAATGGGCGAATTGGGTTCGGGTTTGCCGGATTGTTTGGCGGATCCCTTGATAATAGTCGCGATCTTGGATCGCGATTCGGCCGATCTCCTGGGCCAGCCGATCCAGCGGATAGGAATTGAAGGAATCCTTGACCCGGAACAAGGCTTCGATGGCGTGGGGGTGGGCCAGGACAAATCCGATTCGCATTCCGGCCAGGCATAGGCTTTTGGAATAGGTGTTGACAATGATCAGGTTGGGGAATTCGTTCAGTATGGGACAGGCGCTTTCGCCGCCGAAATCGATATAGGCTTCATCGATGACAATGGCGCGATCCGAAGGACAGGCCTTCAGCAATCGGCGGATTTCGGACCGCGGCAGCGCTATGCCGGTCGGGGCATTGGGATTGGGAAATATCAGGCCGCAGGCCGATGGGGCGGCTTTAATCATGGCTTCCATATCGATACTCAAATCAGGGCGGTTGGGGATCCGGCGGGACGGGATTTGATAAAAATCAGCATATACCGGGTAAAAACTATAGGTGTACTGGGGAAAAAGGACCGGTCCTCGCTCGGGATCGAAAAAGGCATAGAAGATAAAGGAAAGTACTTCATCGGAGCCGTTACCCACAAAAACCTGATCGGCGGAGAGTCCATAATAGTCTCCGATGGCTTCTCTCAGTCCGGCCGACAGCGGATCGGGATAGAGACGCAGCCGGGACGGATCCAGTTCGGTTAGGAATTGACGAATCCGGGGAGTGGGCGGATAGGGATTTTCATTGGTGTTTAACTTGATATAGCGTTTGTCCTGGGGTTGCTCCCCGGCGACATAAGGGACAAGCTGGGTAACGCGTTGACTGAGCATGATTCGACCTAAAGTTAGAGGTTGGATTATGAAATGGGTAATGAGCCCTGACTTTTAAGGATCTTGGCTCCGGGAGGGATATCCTGGGTTATCCAGACATTGCCGCCGATTACGGCACCCTGTCCGATGGTGATCCGTCCCAAAATGGTGGCTCCGGAGTAGATGGTTACATTGTCTTCCACGATCGGATGTCGGGGGATACCCTTGATGGGATGTCCGTCGGGTGAGAGCGGAAAGCTTTTGGCGCCCAGGGTGACACCCTGGTAGATCCGGACATTTTTTCCGATAATACAGGTTTCTCCGATCACCGTGCCGGTGCCGTGATCGATAAAGAGCCCCTCGTCGATGGTCGCCCCCGGATGGATATCGATTCCGGTTTCGGAATGGGCCATTTCGGTCAGGATGCGGGGAATCAGGGGAACCTGAAGGCTGAAGAGACTGTGGGCGATACGGTAGTGCAGCATAGCCCGCAGGCTGGGATAACAGAATATGGTTTCACCCGGACTCTGGGATGCCGGATCCCCCAGATAGGCCGCATTGACATCGGTCGCCAGCAACTGCCTGATATGGGGCAGCTCGCTGATGAAGCAGGTTGTGACTTCCGTAGCCCGGTTTTCGCAGCGGATACAATCCGGCCGATCCTCGTCAATACATGAAAAACAATAACCCCGTTTAATCTGCTCCATCAGAATCCGGGCGATCTGATCAATCGAGGAACCCATATAATACGATATATTGTCCGGTGTCACTTCCGAATGACCAAAATATCCGGGAAACATGGTCGATTTGAGACGATTCATCAGGTGATGCAGTTCCTCCGATGAGGGCATCGGGGTGTCGTGCCGGGAATAATGATAGACGGCCTGGTAGGATTGGGGGTGGGACAACTCATCCACAGCCGAACGGATCGCCTGGGTCAACCGGATATACTCGGCCGGGGGATTATGGTTGGACATAGAGCGCTCCTTGGGTTGAAGAGGGGGGCGGTTTGAATATGTGTGCGGTAACAGCCGAACCGAATCGAAAACCATTTGTATATAGGCATTCGGGAAATAAAAGGCAAGACAAAAATGAGGGAAAAAATGGAGCCGTCCGATGGGAAAAAAAAGTGGTGTCCCGCCGAAGGCTTTCAAATCAGCATTTTTTAGGTTTTAAATCTTTTTTTTAAAAAACCTATTGACAAATAAAATAATTTGTGTATTTTTCAGATATAACGTTTAATCTTATGGAAGTGGTTATGAACAAAGTGACGATAAAAGACATCGCACGGATGGCTGGAGTCTCTACCGCTACGGTCAGCCAGGTCATCAATTCCAATGGACGGATTTCTAAGGCGACGGCCGCCAAAGTGATGAAGATTATTGAAGAATTTAATTTTCATCCCAACCGGGCCGGTCGGGCATTAGTGAATCGCAATACCGGTAATGTCGGGATTTTTGTCAGCAAGGATCATTTTACCATCAAGGAGCCCTTCTATGACCGGATCTATATCGGAGCCGAGGTGGTAGCTCAGGAGAGCGACTACTATCTGATTCTGAATGTGATCAAAAACGATCACGTGGTTCCCCGATGTCTTCAGGAGGCTTCGATCGATGGTGCGATTCTGATGGGATCGGTCTCCAGGACCATCATGGATTGGCTTTATCAGCGCAATATTCCGGTGGTTTTTGTGGATTATTATCCCTCCGATCGTCCCTATATGTCGGTGCTGATCAACAATGAAGAGAGCGCCCAGACGGCGGTTCGGCATTTGATCGATCTGGGATATCCCACCATCGGGTTTATCGGCAGTGATTATGAGCATCCCAGTATTGCGGCCCGCTATAAAGGATATACCCAGGCCCTGAAGAAAAGTGGAATCCGGCTGGATCCGCGTCTGGTTTTTCAGGACAAACGCTCCAATAATTACCAATACGGGTTTGATGCCGGGATGGAGATGATCCGCAGCCGGCGACTGCCGCGGGCGGTATTCTGCGCCAATGATATGATGGCCTTGGGCCTGATGCGAGCCATGAAGCTCAGCCGGATCGCTATGCCGGATACCTTGGCTTTGGTCGGGTTCGACAATATTGAAGCCGTATCCCATGTCAGCCCCTCTCTGACCACCATGCACGTTTTCCGTGAAGAAATGGGCCAGATTGCTATGCAGAATATACTGAGGTTTCTGGCAAGCAAGAGGACCATTTATACCACCGTCCAGGTCAACGCCCGCCTGATTGTCCGGGAAAGCTGCGGCAGTCCCGCCAAAACCGAAGAAGAGAATCTTTATCTATAAATAAGGCCGATCAGCCGCCCGAGACAACTGTTTGCTATTGATAAAACGTTTAACCCAAGGAGTATGAATGGCTCAACTTGAACGCCTCTTTGACCGGCCGGTGCTGGAGCCGATTCCCGCTCACCGCTGGGAATCAGGGGCGGTTCTCAATCCGGCCGCTTTCTTCGACGGCCGGCAGGTGCACCTCTATTACCGCGCCGTTGAAGGCAATAATCTGTCCTCGATCGGGTATGCCCGATTCTCTCCCCAGGGTGAGCTGCTCTATCGCCATCCGGTACCCGTTTTGACCCGCCAAACACCGGAGGAATCCCAGGGCGTCGAAGATCCCCGTATGATATGCCTGGATGGAAATCATTACCTGTTCTATGTGGCCTATAACGGAACCATTACCAAAACCGGTATTGCCGTGACCCGCGATTTTATCCATTTTGAAAAACTCGGTTTCGTTCAGGTTCCGGTATTCGATAAGGATGCCTTTATCTTTCCGGAACGCTTTGACGGCCAAATTGCCTATGTCCACCGCATCGATCCGGATATCCAACTATGCCGTTTCGATTCCATCGAGGCTCTGTTGGCGATGACGGCGGAACAGTGGCGTGAGTATCTCGATCACCTGGATCGCCATACCCTGATGCGACCGCTTTTCAATTGGGAAAACATGAAAATCGGCGGCGGTGTTCCTCCCATTCGTTGCGAATCCGGCTGGCTGCTGATCTATCATGGCGTGGAGAAACTGAATCAGGCCAACGATCGAATCTATCGAGCCGGGGCTGCACTGCTGGACGGCGATCATCCCGAAACGGTTCTGGCTCGGCTTGCCTATCCGATTCTGGAGCCCGAACGCCCCTGGGAACGAATCGGCGATGTCAATAATGTGGTTTTCCCGACCGGGGCGTATTCGTTTGAAGATAACCTGTTCGTGTTTTACGGCTGTGCCGATAAAGTTATCGGCCTGGCTAAAGGGAAGTTTTCCGATTTGATGGAAAGCTTCACCCGAAAATCGTAACAACCTTTGACCGTTTCAATCCATGGAGGACAACCA
>JAGOEH010000238.1 GCA_017997825.1 Candidatus Delongbacteria bacterium
GGTTCCCCCTGACCACCATAGCCTTGACTCCGCCCTCCCCTCCATAGTCCCGGATATAGTAACCCAATCGGGACAACTTTTGGGAAAGACTCATACCGGCCATAGTTTTCAGATCGGCTTGAGTCATCATGGCCGCCGACAGGGGCAATCGTTTGGTTTGATCAGGGTCGGATCCGGCCAGGATCTCCACCGCCGGAAACAAAAACGGCTCGATCTCCAATCCGATCATCCGGACGTGACCGGCAACGGGATTCACCAGTCGAATTCGTCGATACCCCAGTGAACTGATCACAATTGAATCCGCCGCTACCGGTAAATCCAGCCGAAAGGATCCGTCCTTCAAGCTGAAGCCGTCATCATAGCGTCCACCGTACCAGCCTCGCACATGAACATGGGACAAAGGTTCATCCGAAAGCCGGTCAACGATCTTCCCCTGATAAAGTACCCCCGCCGGGGAATTCGCCGCCAAGGCAAAATTAATGATCCACAACACGACAAAATATCTCATCCGTCCGATCCGAATCGTTAGCTTCTCCGTGTCGCCAAGGGATGATCCACATAATGCAAGCTGTGAGGAATGTGAAAATGGGGGTATAAAAAAGCCCGCTTCTGTTAGTAACAAAAGCGGGCTGAATGATCCATACCGATATCATCACAGCCCTCTCAAGACGCGAAGAAGTACTGTAAAAAATTCAGCTCATGTTTTCTGGCTCACGGATCTACTTACTCTCTGGACCTTCTCACCCTCAAAGGGGGCAATGGCCGAATCAGATTTCATCCCCGTATACAGCGACGCGTTCGCAGCGGAATTTCACCGCTTTCCATCAAAGCTGAATTTTTGTTGTTGTATTAAAGACCACCTGAACACTCAGAACAATCGATCGGATAAGATATAGATAAAATGAATCGAAAAAGCAAGCCTTTTTTATAGGATTTTGGTAATTTTGATAACCCGGAACTGCGAATCCAATTGTAATCGAACCAGATAGATTCCGGATGGGAGCCCGGTCAGATCCACCCAGCAGGCTTGTTCTCCCTGATTCACCGCGAGATGTCCTTTGAGACAGGTCACCCCCAGCATATTGATTAAATCATACGTCATAATTCCGTTGGATGGGGCAGTAACGCGGATGCCGATAAAGTTGTTGGTAGGATTGGGGAAAACGGTAATATGAAGGGAATCGCGATCCCGTGATCCCGAGGTGATGGAGGAAACCACAGGATGGATCATCCATGTTACGGAATCCGATAGCCGCCCATCCGAAACCCGAGCGGTTATTCTCCAATCCGGTACCGGGTCAGCCGGCATGACCACCATCAAGCTTTCCGGTAAACCGGGGTAACGCTCCCCATTCATGATCCATTCATAGCGGAGAGAATCCCGATCGGCATCTTCAGCCTCGATCCGAAGTTGAATACTATCTCCGGCATTCAACCACAACACGGTGTCGGGGGGGTAATGGCCGATAATCGCGGGAGCCCGGTTCAGGGATTCAATCCGGAAGGGGGGCAGCGAATAGGATTCCCGATTCCCGGCTGAATCGATGGCCCATATCACAGCAGTTACCGTATCCTGATCCAGAGAATTCCATCCTTTCACAGGTATCAGTTTAATCTGCCATGTCGAATCCTGAGAGGATACCGGAAGCATCGGGAAGTCGGTCGTCTGATCGATCGGAGAGATCAGACGGATTTGAGCACGATGGATCCCGCTAATCTGATCCCATAACCGGGCTCGAATCCGGACGGTATCCAAGGAGGCTAACACAATGGTTTCAGAGGGATAGCGATTCAATGCCCGATGCGACTCCGGAATCACATCCCATTCGACATTCTGAATGACCGGCGGGGTGATATCCAACCACAAGGGGCCGATCGAATCCCGATCCGCCCCCAGATTGCCGGATTGATCGAAGGTTTCCAGTACCAGGTAGAGGCTGTCGCCTTCCCGGTTAAACTCCCACGGAAAATGGACGGTGGCGGAATTGGAGTCGATCACCTCGACGCTGTGGATCAAACGGCCGCGATCATACGCACTGATGCGGTATCGCAGAGCATGGCTATAAAATTCCACCGGAACCATCGGCAGAATCTCAAAATCATCGAACCAGGCCTGACCGGATTCGAATTGTTCTCCAATTGACCACTGGATTTCCCAGGGTGGGAAACCGGTGGGATTCCATGTCGAATCGATGATCAGCCTGAATCCGACCGAATGCCATTGTTGATCGGATGGAATCGCTTGGGTATACAAATGTTGCGTTGAGTCTCTCCCCGGATTCAGAAAGAAAGCCAGTCCGGCACTCTCGCGGTTGGTCCGGTTCTGGGAGCGAATACCGACCCAGTACGACTGAGTATCTGTCAAAGGGGGAATGCGAAACGAGGGGCCATCCCAGGGAGCCGATGCCGTCAAGATCCAATTCCGGCCGGAGTCTTGATCCGGATCCGGGCTATAGACACACTGATCATAGACGATATCCAGCGGCATCGACAGGCCGGCCGTATCCACTAAATCCAATCCCCCATTACGCAAACGGCTATAGCTATATCCGGTTCGATCCATTGCTTTGATACAATAATAAAGAGTATCTTTTCGATCAATTCCCGGATTCCAGCTCAATGACAGAATGGAATCCCGATACCAGGGCCCCGGAGTGTGGGGATCGACGTGAAATCCGCCGGCAGAGAATGGAGGGAGACTGTCTGAGAGCATGCGATCATTCAGGATCAAGCTTCCGGGAAAAGGATTGACCGATTCCTCCGTTTTGATCAGGCTGTCACCATTCAATCGGTACAGTCCGATGGTAGCCCAGGCCTCACTTTTCAGATCAAGGCGACATTCAATCTGCTGTCCCTTGGGATGGATGACCGGAATCAGATCCGTTGAATCGTTCTTGATCCTCCGGACCCAGATTGGATTGGTATAACAGCGATGGGTAATGCCATCCATCGCCAGATCGGTATTGGCCTCCAAGCGAAGGGTATAGGGTTGGCCGGGAATCAAGCGGGGCAGGAGGGGAAGTGAAAGCGAACCAAGGTAGACCGGTTCGGAAACCATATTGACCGGAACCTCGAACCAGTCATCGATCTGGCTGTCGGAAGGAAATATATGGCCCTGGATCAGCAGACAACTGTCGATCCGGCCGAATTCCGGCGTACTGATCATCCGGATCAGGATGCGGGGATTGGGTGAATCGACCAGGAGTTCATGGCCGAGGCGGGTGGTGTCATTGTCCTGAACCAGCATCAATTCGGTCAGTGGTCCGTCGCTACAAATCGATTGCCCCGTTTGAAGGGCCCGATGGAGGATCGCGGGAGACGGAGAGGGGGAATAGAGGTACGTTCTGACCCGTCCCATCGCATTGCTCCAGTCATTGGCGACATTGGGATACGACGAGGTGGTATAGAGCCGGGAATAGCTGAAATCGCCATGGGCATCGCTGCCGGCCGAAATGACGATTCGTCGTCCTTCGGCCAGCAATCCCCGCCACTTATCCAGTCCCGTTATCAAATTTTCATACCAGTTTTCGATCTGGCGGCGGGTATTCCAGATCTGGATCCCGTGCAATCCGGGCGTCATATAATCCTGATCCCGGGTCATCCCCCGGTCGATACTCCATCCGAACAAGGGAATCTCCCACCGAAACTGGCCGATTTCAGGGTGAGCGATGAAAAGATAGGCCGAGTCCGCCAACATCCGTGAAACAATCTCGTGAATATAGTAGCCTTCCCGGGTATATCCGGGAGCCGAGATCTCCGATCCGACGATATGCTGTTTCTGATTATAGACCAGAGTATGCAGATAGTGCCCCTCATAATTTTTGGCGGAAACCTCCTCTCCGGCCAGCAAAACGAGAGAGGTGTCGCTGAGGGAATCGCATAGTCTCATCATATAATTATACTTGGTGGCATTCATATCGACGGCGTGATCCGTCAGGGTAATATAGCCCAGTCCAATCGCCCGGCCGGCGGTTTTAGCCATCATGGCCGGCCCACCAAACTCGAATTCATTATCGGTCAGATGGCTGTGAAAATGGATATCCCCGGCTTTCCATTCCGGCAGTTGCGGCAGAGGATAATCCGAAAGCCAGGTTCGGATTTCCATTTCAGTATCCCCATCCGGATCATACCATTCTCCATTTTCCTTGATTTTAACGATCAGACTGATCAGCTGGTTGCGGGGCAGATTGACGGTCGGGACCTCGATAATGTCATACCAATCCCCGACCTGATACAGATTATAGACTTGGTTGGTGACTTTAAAATGATAGTCCCGGCGATAGATCTCCTGACCATCATAGCGGACAGAGACATATTCAATATCATAATCGGCAATATTATCGCCGGCATCCTTGACCTGGATCATGACCGGCAGAACATTTCGATCCGGTTCAAGCCGCCAGGGGCAGTCCGCCAACACATCTTTAGCATTGGAGTTGGGATAGACTCTGGATAGGGGGTCGGCCTCCAGTAACGCGGTAAATCCCGCGACAACCAACCACCCATAAATAATCAATTGCCGTTTCATGCGGTTTTCCATCGTCTGTTGAAAGAGCTATGGCTCGACAGGCATATGAAGGAAATAGTCAGCCATGCCGCCGCTGTACCGGCTTTGATCGGTAACTTATGGATTTCCACCGGAAAATGATGAATCATCGTGACCTCTCTTCTCTTCATAATAAGTAAAAGCATTCCACCTGTCAATATAAAAAAAGACCCGGATCGATGTCTGTTTTCAGCCTCAGGTCCTTCTTATTC
>JAGOEH010000034.1 GCA_017997825.1 Candidatus Delongbacteria bacterium
GAGGAATACCATGCACATTGTTGAATCTCATGTGGAATTGTCGGCTGAATATCAAAACCAGACCACCATTCGGCAGGAGCTGAGAAGGAATGCCGAAATCCGCCCATCCCAATCGATGGCCATTCCGGCAGCGGATCTATCCCCACGATTGACGGATCGTTATCAAAGCTATGATGCTGCATTTCTCAAGTTGATACGAATGATGCTGGAGAAACTGGTGGGTCACGATATCGATTGGGGAAAATGGGATGAAAAAATTCAGCGGATTCAAAAGGCATTAGCCGAAGTCAAGACAGAGTTTGATCGAAAGCTTTCGGCTTTTCAGTCCACTAGTCAATTCTCAATGGATCGGATCGAAATCATTCAGAATCACCAAGAACTCGGATTTGAATCCGCCGGGAGCGTCACCACCGAAGATGGACGGCAGATTGATTTTACGATGCGGTTCAAGATGGATCAGGATAGTGTGATGATTCAGGTGGAGGCAGCCGATCCCGTCGTCCAGGCGGTGGCCGATCCCCTTATGATTTCTCTCAATGGGGGAGAGATTAGCCTGAGTCACGAGCGTTTTGACTTCGATCTGAATGCCGATGGCATGGCTGAATCGATTCCGCTATCCGGATCCGGCAGTGGTATTTTCGCGTTGGACAAAAATCGGAACGGGCAAATCGACAATGGACGGGAAGTGATTGGAGCCTTGAGCGGAGACGGATTCTCCGATTTGAAGGCTTTTGATGAAGACAACAACGGATGGATCGATGACCAGGATGCGATATATCAGGAACTACGGATCTGGTTGAAGCAGGTCGATCAGGACAAGTTGATATCGTTGGCTGATGCCCATGTGGGAGCCATCTATCTGGGTAAGACTCAGACCCCTTTTGATCTGGGGGATGGCTTGTTAAGGAATTCCGGACTTTTTTTGGATGAAGACGGGCGGGCCGGCCGAATTCAACAGATCGATTACAAACTGTAATTACAGGGTGATCTGATCGATCCGGGCCAATTCTTCAGGCTCAAATCCGAGTTGTGTCAAACACTCCAAATTTTCCTCGAGCTGTGAAACAGTCCGACACCCGACAATAACCGAGCTGATAAACGGTTGATGGAGAATCCAGGCCAGGGCCATGGCCGAAATCGACTGGCCGCGTTGGTCCGCGATGGCCTTCAATTGTCTGACTTTTTGCAGTTTTTGCTCGGTGATATGATCCGGCTGAAGATAACCGTGAGGATTGGCGGCTCGGGATTGATCGGGAATCCCTTCCAGGTACTTACCGGTTAAAATACCCTGTGCCAGGGGTGAAAAAACGACACACCCCAGTCCGTTTCGCTGAATGCACCCGGCCAGCTTGCTTTCCATGGTCCGGTTCAACAGCGAGTAGGAGGGCTGATGGACCAGGCATCGGATATTCCGGACACTCAATCCGGCCAGAGCTTTTAAGGTTTGCTTGGGATTGTAAGATGATATCCCGGCATAAAGGGCTTTGCCTTGCTGAACGGCTTGAGCCAATGCTTCCATGGTCTCCTCGACCGGAGTATCCGGATCGGGACGATGAGAATAAAAAATATCGACATAGTCTAATCCCATCCGTTTCAAACTTTGATCCAGACTGGCGATCAGATACTTCTTTGAACCCCATTCTCCATAAGGACCATCCCACATCCGATAGCCGGCTTTGGTCGAGATGACCAGCTCATCCCGATAAGGTCTCAGATTGTCGTGTAGGATTCGGCCGAACGTTTCTTCGGCTGAACCTGGAGGAGGACCATAATTGTTGGCCAGATCAAAATGGGTGATCCCATGATCAAAAGCCTTTAACACGATTTCCCGGGCCGTTTGATAGCTGTCGTACCCCCCGAAATTGTGCCACAGGCCAAGCGACAGCAGCGGCAGCATCAATCCGCTGCGGCCGCAACGCCGGTATTCCATTCGGCTGTATCGATTTGAATCGGCTGTGTATACCATTGTATAGGGCTCCTTTTCTATTTTATCCGGATCATCTTCCCAATCATGATTTGATCTCCGCACTCCAGACGGTACAAATATAATCCGCTTGATACCGGTCTCCCATCATGATCGATTCCACTCCATCGGGTATGATGAATTCCGGCCGCCATTATTTGGTCAACCAGCCGGATTACACTTCGTCCTGCCAAATCATAGACAATCAGCTTAACCCGGACTGACTGCTCGATGGTTAATGAGAAGGTCGTTGATTCATTGAATGGATTGGGATGCTGGATCAGAGAGACACTCGGTGGGATTGAATCCGATTCGTCAACTCCTACCAGGACGAATGGACTGAGGGAACTGAGATTGTCCTCCAGGTCGTAGGCTCCTACTCCATATTTCTGATTGGAGGAGGCGGAATTATCACTGAAAAAGGTATCAACAATACCGGAAGCGATCCGTTTCAAGCTGGAGGTGGATGGTCCCGCATACAGGGCATATCCTTTCAGATCAGGATCGGTTACCGCATTCCAGCTGAATTGAGTGTTGAGACCGACCCGTTTCATGATGGGAGAACGGGGAAAGGCCGGCGGGGTTTGATCTTGGGAAGAGGTTGTTTTAAACGTCAAATCGGTTCGTCCGATCTGGCGGCCGGAATAGTCCACCGAATAGGCTTTTATTTGGTAAAGGGAATTGGATTTAAGATTCTGTAGCACCATTTTGTGCTGAGTGGTTTTATGGTCATCATTGAACACAATCCAATCCTGGTTATTGATGGAATACTCGATAAAGCTGGAGGCATCTTCCGAGGTACTCCACTCGATGATGGCGGCATGATTGTTGCTGTAGGTGGAGACTGGTGTCCGGGTGAAGGTCAGCGGCTGTGGGGTTGATGCGGTGGAAGTATTGAAGCTCTTGAGAGCTGAAGTTAGAAGCTGATTGTCAAAGGCCGCATTACGAGTCCGATAATAATAAGTCGAATGATCGTTCAGATTTCCCACCATGACCTGATGGCGGGAAACCGGTATCTGCTGACAGCAGGTCGTCCAGGTCGTCTGATTTTCGGTAAGCTCAACCGAACTGTTGCAGGGACGATCCGTGTCCCACTCGAATAGATAAACCCGATTGCCCAGGCTGGTGATTCGGGTAGGGGTGATTTGGGTTGCGACTGGGGCGGTATTGGTATTGAGTGTTTTAAATACATACAGCGGCTTACCGGGTTCCGGCTGCCAGCCCTCATTTCCATTGATGTCATCCAACCGAATCTGGTAGTAATAAATCTGATCGGCTTTTAAACTGCTGAGCGTGATCCAGTGATTGATGTCATAGCGGGAGGTAGCTTTTGAAACCATATCCGACATGTCCGGTTGAGTGGCATAGAACAGCGTGATCAGACTGGGTTCATCGCTTTTAAGATAAAGGATGACCTGGGATGCGTTTTTATCGACGATCGAGGGGCCTGTCATCACTCGGGGGGCGGTTTCATCGGCCGTACCGGAGGTGCTGAAGGAATTATTATTGTTCCCCGGGGGTTGGTAGCGGCATCCCGGTTGAATCGTATAAGCCGGGGATGGAGTATAGGATTGCAGGTTCAAATCCGGCCAAATCCGAATATTGGACCACAGCATATGGGTTCCGTTACTGAAATAGAACGCCATGGAAGACCGTAAATCAAAAATATAAATCAGATAATAATAGGTTTGATCGGCGTTCAGATTGAGCAACTCAAATAGCTGATACTGGCCGTAATATAGACTGCCGGTCGAACCGACGGGGTTGGAATGGGCAATATCCGGAGTGGTGTAATAGTATAAAATGGAAAAGGAGAGTTCGTCGGTTTCCAGATAAACATAGGCCCGATCCTGGTAGCTGAAAACGACAGGCCCATAAGTGATTTGGGGAGGATCGGCATCCGGTTGGGGCAGGGTTTTCAATTGAAATGGTTTATAATCCCACATCACGGTTCGTCCCCAGATTGAAAAATAGAGTCCCGGCTGGTAATTGAACAGGGTATTGGGAGCCAGATAGTGTCCCGTATAGGGATTGGCCAGATAATCCAGATAATCGTCCGGAATCAGCACGAAATGGGTATAATCGTAATCTTTTTCGGTATTGAGAAAGTATTTCTTGGATTGGTTCTGATAGTATTCCAACTGGATGACTCCGGGCGCCGGCAGATCGGAAACGAAGCCGATTACGGCCATGCTGTCCGATGTTGAGATAAGGCTGGGCTCATACAGCAGGTAGGTGGTGGTGATTTCTTGAGTATTGGAAACGAAGTAGTAAATATAGGAATAATAGGTTTGTCCGTAATAATCGGTCAATTCGATGATGAAATAGACCACTTGGTTGGTCTGTAGGGCATCCATACTGAACTCGACCAAGCGGTTGTCTTCTTCCGGATCGAGGACGCCATCCCGAACTTGATCATAATAGAGGGTATTGTCCACCACATTATAACCATAGTAGACCCTGGCGCCCAATAATGGGGTATCGGTCTGAAGCATCATCAGAGCCCAGGTGGCGCTGTTGACATAAATAAATGGACCTTTGACGAACCAGATGGTTCCGGAACTCGGTTTCGACAAAGGGTTTTGGGCATGAAACGCGTTACTGATAAAACGGCGGATCCGGTTGCCGGTTGCGAAAGAGGGAGGTGTGGGTTTGAGGGGAGCGATGGCCGTCTTGGAATGTGTCGTCTGATATCCCGGCATTAAACCGGGCTTATCATGGAGAGCACGCGTATGTCGCTGGTTCGGAAGGTTAAAATGACGCAGATCCGGTTTGTTCCGACCGGCGATGCCGGCGGATAGAATCAATAGCAGCATTGCGACCCGACCAAACATAAGATACCCCCTTAGGCTTGAACCCATGTCAGTCCGGCATGGTGAATCGCGTTACAGCATCTGGACGGAAGGATGCTCGCTCAAATCCATTTCAAGGGCGGCTTTTAAGGCGATAACGGCCACTTCGACCTGCTCGTCATCAGGGGGTTGCGTCGTGATTCGCTGTAGCGATATCCCGGGAAAAATCATCAATCGAATAATCGGATGATCGCATTTCTTGGCGGAAAAACGCAATAGTTCATAGGATAATCCCGAGATGAGCGGAATCAGGCTAATGTGATAGATCAACCGTACCCAGTAAGCCGGGGTGGTCCATATCATGGAGACCAAGGTGTCGATGCCGGAAAAAACCAGGATCGATACCAGCAGCACAAAAAACATAAAGCTGGTTCCACATCGAGGGTGGATGGTCGAAAACTGCTGGATGATTGCCGGTATCAACGCTTGTTCTTTTTCATAGGCATGAACCGATCGATGTTCGGCTCCGTGGTACTGAAAAAGCCGCTTGACATCCTTTAAAAAACTGATGATCCAGATGTAGATAACAAAGAAAATGATTCGGATGATTCCGGTAAAAAGATTGAAATAGAGATTATCTCGGCTTAGATCCAGCCAATCGGCCAGTCGGTAGGGAAGCCAGGCGAAGAGCAGAAAAGCCAGTGCTAAAGCGACCACAAAGGATAGATACTCTTCGGCCTTTTCCTTGATCGGATTGGGACGCCGGTTCTTTTTCTGGTACTCTTCGTCATCCAACATGGCCCGTTGGGCGGAAAAGGTCAGGGTTCCGATACCGATTCTCATCATTTCGATCAGGGATACGAATCCCCGGATGAGCGGTAATCCTGCCCATCGATGTCGTTTGGTATAACTGATGAACGGCTGCCGTTTGACTTCGACGCTTTTATCTTTGCGCCGGATGGCGGTTGCTATATAGTCGGGGCCCCGCATCATGACTCCTTCAATGACGGCTTGCCCTCCGATAGCGATTTCTTTTCTGCCTTGCGTCATTCCTTCTCCTTGCTGGATTATCATCCCGGATTAGAGCATCCGGCTCGATCCGGAAGCGTATGGTTATCGAACTACTTTTAATGATCGTGTGATCAAGTGAATGCTTTTTATCAATCAATGGCTAATTGCTTTTTATGCGTTTCAACAGCCAGGCCATGTTCTGACCCAATACCGACATGGCTTGGATCCCTTCCTGATCGCGTTCCACATCCCCCACATCCCGGCCGATTCCGATATTCCAGTAGCTGGATCCGGGAATGATCATCTGGTTGATCAGAAAGAAGTGGTTGATGGAATCGAAGGCATGAATCGCTCCGCCTCGCCGGACCGCAATCACGGCGGCTCCGATTTTGTATTTCAGTACGTTGGCGGCACGGCATACACTTCCGCAGCGGTCGATCAGGGCTTTGGTCTCGCTGGTGATATCCGAAAAATAGACCGGGGACCCGATGATAATGCCGTCCGCCGCAATCATCGTTTCGACACACCTGTTAATAATATCGTCATCAAACACACATTTCAGGTTTTTCCGGGTCTGGCATAGCCGGCATCCGGCACATCCCCGGATTTGAAATCCGCCCAGGCTGATCGTCTCGGTTTCAATCCCCTCCTTATCGAGTTCCTGCAGAACCGTGCGAAGCAGGATGGATGTATTGCCGTTACTGCGAGGACTTCCGTTGAATGCAACCACTTTCATCTTGCACTCCTATAGTTTAGGTAAAAGGTTGAGATTGATCTTTTCGATATCCTTAAAATATTTGACGGTACCCACCTTGAGTTCCATGGTGGCTTCTTCATCACAGGCAATAATGCCCTGGGGATGGAGTTGCAGGGCCGAAACCGTCCACATATGGTTGACTCCTTCCTCCACGACCTGCTTTAAAGCCCTGGCTTTTTTGTAACCATTGATGATCAACAGGACTTCATCGGCATCCATCACCGTTCCAACTCCAACTGTCAGAGCGGTTTTAGGCACCTTATCCATGTCATGATCAAAAAAACGAGAATTGGCCAGGATCGTGTCATAGGTCAGGGTTTTAACCCGTGTTCGGGAGCGGAGCGAGGAGCCCGGCTCATTGAACGCTATATGGCCGTCCGGCCCGATTCCGCCCAGAAACAAACGGATACCGCCATGCTCTTTGATTCGATCCTCATATCGGGCACACTCTTGTGCCGGATCAGGCGCGTTCCCGTTCAGAATATTGATATTCTCAGGCTTGATATCGATATGACTAAAAAAATGGTGCCACATAAAGTAATGGTAGCTTTCAGGATGGTCCTCAGGAATGCCGACATATTCATCCATATTGAAGGTGACAACGTTCTGGAACGATACTTGTCCGGCCTTTACCAGTTTTATCAATTCCTGGTAGGTGGCAATCGGTGAGGAACCGGTCGGCAATCCCAACGTGAAAGGATTTTCGGCCGTGGGCTGATAGCGATTGATGGCGGCGGCCACATAATAGGCAACCCATTGGCTTAAAGAAGCATAATGATTAAAAATCAAAATTCTCATAACAACCCCTCTGGTTGGTGGATGGGATCAAAAAGGCAACTAAACATAAAAAATCCGTTAAGGATTAGTCACCGGATTTCGGATTCATTTTTCAATATATATCATCTGAGAGTGTTTGGCAATACCATATTTTCAATTTCAGCTACCAAACTTACAGAGTTAATGGTGGATCGCAGATAAAGAGATTAAGCTTGACATTTCCGGATTTTAGGATTAATTATGGGATAAGGGAGAGTTTTGAACACCGATTGCCCTGATCGACTTATGTGGCCGTTATTCCTGGAATCCGGCCGAATGGGTTACCGGAGAGACAAAAACCAACACTACCAATCAAAGGAAGTCGGGATGTCAAAATCCAAGGTATTTATGACGGATCTACGAACAAAACCGGGCAACAGCCTGTTGGATAAGTTGAAAAAGCTGATGGTGACAGCCGGATTCGATAGCCTGGATTTGACCGGAAAATTTACGGCCATCAAGATTCATTTTGGAGAACCGGGTAATCTGGCCTACATCCGATCCAATTATGCAGCGGCTGTGGTGGAGATGGTCCAGCGCAACCGGGGGTTGGCTTTTCTAACCGACAGCAACACCTTATATCACGGATCGCGTTCCAATGCGGTGGATCATCTGACGGCGGCCATGAAAAACGGTTTTAATCCCCTGAGTTGCGGATGTCCGGTCATTATCGCCGATGGATTGAAAGGTAGTGAATTCAGAGAGATCAGGATTGAGCAAATGTACTGTCGGACGGCGAAAATCGGATCGGCCATCGCGGACGCTGATGTTATCATTTCGATGACTCATTTTAAAGGGCATGAAATGACCGGATTCGGCGGGGTGTTGAAGAATATCGGGATGGGAAGCGGTTCGTGCAGCGGAAAACTGGAAATGCATTCGGCCTCTAAACCCCGAAATGTGACTAAAAACTGTACCGGGTGCGGCATCTGTATCCTGAATTGTTCCCAGCATGCGATTGCGTTCAATTCGGAACGGCGGGCGGTTATCGATTATGACCGCTGTATCGGTTGCGGCCAATGCGTCGCGATGTGCCGCTTCAATGCGATGCAGGTCATTTGGGATGAATCGGCGGATACCGCCACCATGAAAATTGCAGAATACGCCTTGGCTGTTCTAAAAGATAAACCTCAGTTCCATCTCAGTTTTGTGATGAGCGTTTCTCCCAACTGTGATTGTTATCCCAATAATGATGTCCCCATCATTCAGGATATTGGAATCCTGGCCTCGATGGATCCGGTGGCCCTGGATCGGGCGTGTGTTGATTTAGTAAACGCGGCGCCCGCTATGCCGGGAAGTGTTCTGGATCAACCCGGATTTTCCTCGGATCAGGATAAATTTGGATTTATCCATCCCAATACCCACTGGAAGCTCGGTCTGGATTATGCCGAAACGATCGGGTTGGGGACACAGAATTATGAACTGATACCGATTAAATAACAAGGAAGAAAGATGATACTGTCCATAATCCTCTCCGGTTATCTAAAAAATGTTAAGGCGAAAATCCCCCAGCTGCTGGTGCTGAGTTCAATCCTGCTCGGATTGGGCCTGCGTTATGGTGATCCTCATCCTGCTTCATCCGATTCCCGGATGCTCGGACCCGATACGAACCTGGTTCTGCCTGGTGTGCGTCAGTTTTATCCCGAAGCTGTTACCTATCGGATGGGCGCCGATTCATCGCATCCCGCGCCGATCCAGGGATCCGATCAACAACCGATCGGCTGGATGGTTTTGACCTCCCCCTTTTGTGACGATCTGATCGGTTATGCCGGGCCGATTCCGATGGTGGTGGTTTTCAATCCCGATATGACGATCAAGGGGCTTGCTCTGTTGCCGAATTCCGAAACCGAGGGATTTATTCGGCGCATCGATAAGAAAGGGTTTTTCAGGAGTTGGGATGGAATGACACCCGCTCAAGCCGCATCGGCTGAGGTTGAGACCATTAGCGGGGCCACCCTGAGTTCCTCCGCTGTGAAGAATTCTATTCAACGGCGGATGGGGTATTTGAGTAACACCGCTCACCATGCGGACGGGACTGGATCGGAATTTGGATTCCGCGGGCTCCTGGTCTGGATGATCCTAATCGGGGGGCTTTTCTGTTGGTGGAAACCTCACCGGACCCATCGCTATCGTCTCGGCTGGCTGGGCTTGTGCTGTCTTGGGCTGGGATTTGTGAGCGGCAGCTTTTTATCACTATCGCTATGGTTCGGCTGGCTGAATCACGGCATCGCCCTGAAAACCGCCCCATGGCTGGTCACTGTTAGCCTGTTGAGTGTTGTGCTTCCGCTGGTAACCAATCGGGGATTTTACTGTGCTTATCTGTGTCCCTTTGGAGCGGCTCAGGAATTGGCCGGCCGCCTCAATCCCAAACCCTGCCGGGTATCCTCCCGCATGGCCGATATCCTGCATGTGGTTCGACGCTTGCTTCTGCTCTCGATTCTGGGCATTCTGTTGGCGGGAATTCCGTTCGATCTGGCCCAGGTTGAACCCTTCGCTTCATTTATTCCCCAATCGGCTGCTTTGATCACCCTGATTCTGGCTGGATGTTTTTTGCTGGTTTCGGTTTTTATTCCGCGGTTCTGGTGCCGCTATCTATGCCCCACCGGTCAGATTCTGGAATTCTTCTGCCATCGGATCCGGCTCCCATTCATCCACTCTAAAAAATAGGTTTCAAGCCGTCTACTTGACTGAATTCTTGATCTCCCGGATCTTCTTTTTATGGGAAAAAAAGATCTTGACCAGACGAGGCTCAAAATGTTTGCCGGCATTTTCCAGGATGATCGCTTCCGCCTCATCCTCGGTATAGGATTTTTTGTAGATGCGCTCGCTGATCAAAGCGTCATAAACATCAGACAAAGCCGCTATCCGGGCTTCAATCGGAATCGCCTCTTTCTTCAACCCATAAAAATAACCGCTCCCATCCCATTTCTCATGATGATATAAAACAATATTTTTGGCGACCGGATCGATCTCTTCGCTTTCCAACATTTGATACCCAATCAGGACATGATTTTTCATGATACTGAACTCATTATCGGAGTATTTATCAGGTTTTTTCAGTACATCGTCCGGAATGCCGATTTTACCGATATCATGGAGCGGCATATACATTCTCAATCGGTTGATGAATGCCGATTCGCATCCGTATTTTTCCGCCAGGAACGTTGAGTACTCAGTGACCCGCTTGAGATGGTTTCCGGTATCAAAATCATTATAAAAACTGGCTTTTTCGAGACTTTTAATCATGGCCATCGTAATTCGTTCGATTCGATCGGTGCGTTCGATGATCAAATCATTCAGATGAAGCTCCCGGTTTTCCAGGATCGTGTTCTTGAATCTTAGCTCATCCTGTAGATTTTTTATCTTCAGATGGATATTGATTCTGGCGAGTAATTCATATTTATTGAATGGCTTGGTGATAAAATCGACCCCTCCCAGTTTGAACCCTTTCAGGCGATCCATGATCTCATTTTTTACGGTCAGGAATATGATGGGAATATCCCGGGTGGTTGGCTTGTTTTTCAAAACCCTGGCCAGTTCAAATCCGTCCATGGCGGGCATGATGATATCCATCAGGATAAGGTCGGGAGTATTGGAATCGATCGCCTGGATAACTCCAGCCGCGTCGCGGGCGGTGCAAATCCGGTGGGGCGTGAATTTTTGCAGAATTCCGGCAATGATCTTCCGATTATGATCATTATCTTCGACGATCAGAATTGTACTTTTTTTACTTATCATCATAACCGATTATCTGTTCCAGTTCGAGGACTTTTTCTTCCAGCTCGGTATCATCAAAGTTTTCAGCAATCCGGTAAAAATCCTTAACTCTGTTTTGAAGACTGGGCACGGAACTCAGATCCGTCAGACGGGTTGAGGCTTTGATAATACATTCCGGATCAAATATCGCCAGATTCTTTTTCAGTTCTTGAATAATCTCGATCAGGATCTCCCGCTCATCGGATTTTAAATGGATCGATTCGGATTGGCCGGGTATATCCGTATCCTCCCAGGTTCGGGGGCGATCAGCGGTAAACCGGCGATTCTGAAGATAGGCATTGATCTTTTCCACTAGAATACGCTTGTTGATGGGCTTAAAAATGACTTCATCCGCCCCGGCCCGATTGATCGTGGTAATCTGATCTTCACTACAGTAAGTGGTGATAATGATCAGATATGCATCCTGCTGGTTTTCCATCGCATTGATCTCATGAATGATCTCCAGTCCGTTTCGGTCCGGAAGCCGCATATCCATCAAAATCAAGTGGAAGCTTTGCCGCTGGAGCTGAGTAATTAAATCCTGTCCGTTTTCGACCAGCATGGGTTCACAATGCAGACTTTTCAACATCTCCTTCAAAATGATCTGGTGGGACGGATTGTCTTCTGCTACAATGATCTTCAATTGATCAAAGGAGAGCAGGTTGGGCTGATCGGCGGAATACCGATCAAGCGATTGGGATGGAGTACACGATAACATCGGATCTCCCAAAAGGTCATTGATCGTTTTAATGATTTCACGATTGGCATCGCGGACAATCCGGTATTTTTCCAGACGGGCCGGATCCTGTTCCCGTTCGATCAACAGATCCATTAAACCCTCGATTGTGAACAGAGGAGTTTTAAGATGATGCTTCCGTTCGGAAATTAGTTCGCCCATCCGCTGATTGACATACTGCTTCAAGGTTTGCTGATTGCTTTCAACCATGCGGGTGAATTGGGATTCCAGAAAAAGAACCCAAATGACACGGCTCTCGCGGAAAAGATGGAAATTGGATTTGACACCGGAGGGGGTTTTAACGACCGGTAAAAAAAAGGGAAAAGATTTTTTTTGGTATATTTCCTGAAATACCGGATTTAACTGGAAAACGGATGTCAGGGTCGATAAACGGTTATATCCGAAATGATCGCTATCGCCCTGCCAATTGATGATTCTTCCATCCTGGTGGGTCAGAATAATAAGGTACGGCGATGGGGTCATCATGCGCCGACCCAGATACTGCAACACTTGGAGCGGAATCTCTTTGTTTTTTTTGGGATGGGTCATAAATCCTGTCACTGAAGTCGGATGGACTGATATCCTCGGAATGGCTCGGACTCCAATTCCGGTTTTCTGTCGGATCGGTCGTTCACCCCGTCGATGGGTTCCCGATCCGTTCCAATCCGCTTTGGATTGGATAGGTTAAAATGGGTACTTTGCTATAATAATAACGATCCGGATCAATGTCAAGATTTAAAACATGGTTTTGGTATCCTGAGTAAAAAAACAAGAAAAGCCTTGATTTTAAGTCCGGCAACCGATATATTATTATCCGCGCCATGTTCAATCATGCAAGCGGCAACCGAACCACGCGATGTATCCTGAATAATCACCCTTGTTCAATGGATCAGGAGGTTGGTGTTGAAACGCAAAAAAATCCTGGTAGTATGTCATTCTGCTGTAACCCCCTTTCATCTTGAAAAATATAAGGAGCTCAGTCATGATTACGATATCTGGATTATTGTTCCGCAGATCACGCGGGAAGAAGGGATCGAACTTCATCCGGTGAGCCGGCAAATCAATGATCACCTTCATCTGATCAGAACCTGGTTTCTGTTTCCCAAACGGATCTATATTTTTTTTCCGGTCTGGTTTATTGTTTATCTTCAACGCATTAAGCCGGATCTGCTTTACATCGAAGAGGAGGATATGAGCTTCTGTCCGGTGTATTGTATCCTGATGCATCGCCTGTTGAATCACAAAAGCCCGATTGTGATTGCCATTTCGGAGAATATAAGGTTTTCACCGTTATTCAAATTTCCTCGCTATTTGTTCTACCGTCTGTTTTCATGGTTCACTTTGAGGTGCGTTGACGGCGCCCTGGGAATCAATCAGGGGGCTGAAGCCATTCTCAGATCATCAGGAGTCAAACGCGTTCAGCGACAGTCCTTTTACGGAATCAATCCCGCTTGGCTGGAGATCGAACGGAATCATCAATTTAGTGGGATTCTCCACTTCGGATTTATCGGGCGGTTAATTCCTGAAAAGGGATTGGAGTGGCTGCTGAAAACTTTGCAGCGGGCCGATTTTCCCTTTGTGCTGGATATTGTGGGTTATGGACCGGAACGAGAAAAACTTCAGCAGCTCCGATTTAACGAGGGCCAAATCGTCAATTGGAAGGGACATGTCCCCCATGATTCTCTGCCGGAGGTAACGGCGGAATGGGACTTTCTGGTCATTCCCTCCATCAGTACATCCCGTTGGAAAGAACAGTTCGGCCGGGTGATTATTGAAGCCCTGGCTCTCGAGATTCCGGTTTTGGGTAGTGACTGCGGATCCATCCCCGAAGTGACCGGTCCCTGCGGCCGCATTGTTCCGGAAAACAATGAATCGGCTCTTCTGGATGCTCTGAAGCGATGGAATCAGTCTCCGGATGACCTGATTCCCTATCGGGCCATAGCCCGGGACTATGTCCGGGCCCATTTCATCCATCAGGTTGTGGCCGAGCGGACCCGTTCCTTTTTTGAATCCCTGTTATGAATCGTACCGGCTACCCTTTTTATTGCTGATGGCTTCCAGATGACTCTCGATCTTCTTCATGATTTTCAAAATATCCCGGGTTCTCTCCAATAATTCAATTTCACGTTCTTCCGGAGTCATCTCCTTGGGATTCTTGGCTTCCTTGATATCGACTCCCCATCCGCTGAGATTGGCCATAATGGTTCCTTTCCGTGTTAAAGTTATCCGGCTTTACACCCGCGATTCACGCCGTATTTGTCCGGATTGATCTGTATCGGCGGATAATTACTCGGTCACTAACCGACAAAGTAATATCAATCGGAAAAAATGTCAACCCTTTATATGGCTTATTGCAATGAGGTGATTGATTGACTTCGGACCGATGGGGATCCGAATCACGGGGAATTTTTTTTTCAAGAACGGATAAAAGGATGATTTTTCACTTGATTTTGGAATGGTTATGATTATATTGCGCAAAAGGAGTGCTTTATCGCTATCTAAGATTATATGGTTTTACAACGAGTACCTGGGAAATTACTTTAACGATCCGGTTGTTACATGAGATTTGCGTTACAGATAATCTTTTTGATGGCGATTTTGACTCGAATTCTTTGGGCGTGGGAGATACGCCTGTCCGAAAAAAAAAACCAGCCATTTCAATCCTTAAGTCTTATCAGTGAATCGATTCCTATTGCCAAAGAATTGCCGGTTACCAGCCAAACCTATATGGTGTTTAAGTCAAAAGACGCGGTAACCATTGGGGTGGTTGGGGATACACTCGGTTTTGTGCCGGATTCGATATTGGGATTCTATATCCATAAAGAGTATTTAGGCTGGGAAACGATCCAGTCGGAAGCTGTTTCGCTGGAGGAATATCAAGCTAATCAAGAGAGGGATATCTGGCGAGAATCCATTTGGTCTCAGAACCAGAATCCGGCTTACAGTAAAGCCAAAACCTCCGAATCCCTTTTCAATATCGAGATCCCGATGAACCTGCCCTCCAATATATTTGGGAGTGATAAGGTTTCGCTTCAATTACGGGGTAATCGGGAAATCAGTTTTGAGGGACGGTCGGAAACGACCGAAGGGATGCTTCAGACCACGACTCTGAACAATAACAGCAACTTTTCTCTAAATATGGATCAGCGCTATGATTTTTCCATTACCGGAAAGATCGGAACCAAGATCAATGTCGACATCCAGCAGAATTCGGAAGTCGTATCCAACCTGGATAACAGCATCAAGATCAATTTCCGTGGGGATGAGAATGATCTGATTCAGGAAATCGATGGGGGAAATACCAATCTTTCCCTGCCCGGTACGCAGTTTGTAGGGTTTTCAGCCGGTTCCAGCGGGCTGTTCGGCATTCGGACCAAGCTGCAACTGGGGAATCTTCAGTTGACGACCATTGCGGCCCAGGAAAAGAGCGATCGGGAAAAGACCACCTTTGATGTCGGCACCGGAGAGGGGGCTCAAGCCAATACGATCCAGCCTGAAAACTATATCGCCCGAACCTATTTTTTTCTGGACAGTGTTTTTTTCAAAAGCTATCCCTATGCGGTTCAAGATAAAAAACATAAGATTATACCCGGGACTATCCGAGTTTTTACCGATAATTACAATAGCCTTGATAATCAGGCCGCCGTCAAATGCTCGGCTTACTACGATATCCGGAATGGGGTAGCCGATGCGCGGGAAAAGTATGAGGGCTATTTCGAGGAAATGCCTCGCAATTCCTATTCGATCGATCCCGATGATGGGATTTTGACGCTGAAAAATGGAAGTTTGAACAGTTCGTATGTGCTGGGCGTGATCTATCAGACCGAAAACGGAGACTGGATCGGAGATGATACCCTGTCGTTCCGGAAAGATAGCACCAAAATCTTTCACATGAAGCTGATTGCCAACAATGTGCGTAACTTTGTCTATGATTCGCTCAATTTTACCACCTGGGACTATGAAATGAAGAACGCTTACCGGATCGGAGCCGGATCACTGGATAAGCTGAGGGTCTACGACATCAACCAGACTACCGGTGGGGATTATGTCGATAAGCAGGATCAGACCGAGCCCTTTATTTTTATTATGGGGTTAGCGGCTGATGCCTCGGATAAAACAATGTACTCAATCGATGATGAGCAGTTGCTGATTAATATTGCCGGCGGAATCATCCGCTTTCCGGATCTTTATCCCTTTGCGCCCGAACTCAACCGCAAGGTAGCCGGGATGAGGGAACGGGTGGATGAACGCTTCAATCTGCAACGAGGAGAGCTGAGACTGGCCGATAAGTACCAGGTCCCCGATCTCTATAAATCCAGTACCATTACCGAAACCATCCGTAACCAGATCATCCTCAGGATCGAGTATACCGGGAAGGCGACCCGTGAGCGGGTGGTCAATCTGGGAAAGACCAATATCGCCTCGGTCCATATCACCCTCGGATCGGAGGTATTGGCTGAGGGGACCGATTATACCCTGATGGGTGAAACCGGACAGATCACCTTCATTTCGTCCAAGGTGTTCGATCGTATCAATGAAAAACTGACCATCGACTATGAGTATGAGCCCTATTTCAAGGTAGGGCAGACCACCATTCTGGGAACCCGGGGGGAGTATACCGTCAATGATAATTTAAAGTTCGGCGGTACGGTAATCTACCGGAGTGAGCGCTCCATCGACAAGAAACCCCGTCTGGGCTCGGAACCGGCCCGTAATACCGTACTGGATTTTGATGCCTCCTATAAGTTTAGTTCCGATTTTCTGACTCGGATGTTGAATTTCCTGCCCTTCTTCTATTCCGATGTTCCCTCTCAGATCACAGTCCAGGGAGAGATCGGGCACAGTATGCCGGATCACAATGTCAGTAAATACAAAGCGGCCTACATCGATGATTTTGAGGGCAGCCGCAATTCCGATGGTTTGGGAACCCAGCGTTTTAACTGGAAAAAAAGCTCTCCTCCGGTTGCGGTCGATGCTTCAGAACGTGGAAAACTAATCTGGTATAACCGTTACAACCCCGCTTCCAGTCGGGAAATCTGGCCCAACAAGGAGGTTAAACAACAGGATGATAACGTTATTATTCTGGATCTGATCTACCTGCCCGACAGTAGCTCCATTCTGCCCACCGCGACCTGGGATGGCATTATGCGTCCGCTCTGGAATTATGATAAAACCCAGAGCAAGTATATTGAAATCTGGCTCAAGGGCGATGATGTCGATCTCTATATCGACCTGGGTCTGATCAGCGAAGATGTTAACGGAGATGGGGGGATTGTGAGAACCGAAGACGTCGATGGAAACGGTATTCTGAGTGATAAGGAAGATATTGGGCTATGGAGCGATCCGGCTGATCCCTATTATGATCCCTATGATGATTGGGGAAAATGGAAGGAAAAACCCGATTACTCACTGGCGCAACTGATGTATATCAATGGAACCAAGAATAATAAAAATGACGGGACCACCGGGACAACCCCGGATGCCGAGTACCTCAATACCGGCCAATCCTTTGACCTGGAAAACGATTACTTTGAGTACCATGTGAAAATTACCAAACCGGATCCCAGCAATCCCGGGTATTATGTCCCCGGTACCGAAAGCGATCCCACCGACGAGAATCCCTGGCGCTTGTACCGGATTCCGTTGGAGAATTATGTCGGTAAGATCGGAAATCCGGCCTGGGACAAGATTGAGACCGTCCGGCTATGGATTTCCGGTGCCGATCAGACCAAATATCTCCGAATCGCCAAGTTCGAGATTGTGGAAAACCGATGGCTCCAAAATAACATCAAGAAATCCAATCTGAAAACTCTGCCCGATTCCTCCCTCCTGCCGGCTGTCGATTCTCTTCAGGAACAGTTTCGGGTCTCGGTGGTCAACGTGGAGGAAAACTCCGATTACACCCTGCCGGAAGGTCTGGAACGCATCAAGGACCCGGAAACCGAGTACCAGCAGAACGAACAGTCGCTCAGCCTGATTGTCAAAAATCTGGAATACGGCCATGAAGCCTCAGTGTATCAAATTACCTCCACTTCCTATGATTTGACCATGTATCAAACCCTGGAATTCTATATCCATGGCCCCCTCTATAATAATGACAGTATGGGGTATTTCATCCGGCTTGGAACCGATCATAACAATTACTATCAGTATCACGGGGTGATCGCCAATGACTGGATCAAGGTTCAGATCCCGATTCAGGATATGATGTTCTTCAAAAAGGATTCTCTTTTCCTGCTGGAGCAGATGAGGGAACAAGCCAGAATCGACAGTAACTATTTCATGTCCCCGGAAGACAGTATTCGATTGGCTAACCCGGAGTTTTACCTCAACCATTTTTATATCAAAGGGAATCCGCTGTTCAACAATGTGCGCCGGATCGAGCTTGGGGTGGTCAATCTGAACAAGAATCGTTCCCCGGTCGGTTATCCGGAGGAGATTCAGATCTGGTTCAATGAACTGCGCCTGGTCGATCCCAATAATCAGAGCGGAACCGCTAAACGTTTTTCAATTCAAACCTCGCTGGCCAACCTGGGATCCGTCAGCTACAATCTGACCGAACAGGATGCTTTTTTTCACGATCTGCGGTCCGACTTCGGCAAAAACTCGTTTTCTACGACATCCAATTATTCCACTCAGCTCGATATCGGGAAGTTTTTTTCCACCAAGTCCCAGGTTTCCATTCCGGTTTCTTACAGTCATTCCAGCAGTTCGGATGTGCCCCGTACCATCAGCGGGTCGGATGTCATTCTGGGGAACGACAAGAACGATATTGAAAATGATCCCACTTTGAACATCTATATGGGAAAAACGTTTTCATCCACCTTCAGTATCAGTTATACCAAGGGAGCCGGCAGTAAAAAACGGCTGGTCAATCTGCTGTTTGAACGGATCAAGCTGCGCTATTCCAAAAGCCAGAGCGATCGCAACGACTATTCTTATATTCTCAGCCGTACCAGGAACCAAAGCGGGGGATTCAGTCTGGATTTGAAGCCGAAGAAAGCCAAAACCTTTAAGATATTCCGTTGGACCAAGCCGATTCCGATATTGAACAGCTTTGTTCAGAATACCGAATTTACACCGATCCCCAGCCAGTTGGACGGATCGATGGATTTTACCGAATCCAATTCACAAAACCAGCGCCGGTATGAAACCGAACCGATTGCCCGAGTTACCCGAACCCTGAATTCCAAGTTCAACTATCGGGTCTCGATCTTGAATTCCCTGCCCTTCAACTATTCCTTCGATATGAAGCGAGATATGAAATTCCAGCCTCTGACCCTGGAGGCTATTCGCCAGGGAAAGCTTGGCTATGAGCTATCCCGGGTCCATAACTATTCGCTCAACTATAATCCCAAACTGACCGCTTGGCTGACTCCCAGTGCCAACTACAGCTATTCTTACAACCAAAGCCAGATTGAACGGACCACCACCACCTCAAGCACAACCACCTCCACGACGAAAAACACCTATACCGCAAATATCAACCGCAGCTATCGTGGCAGCCTGAATTTTAACCTGTTGATGTTTATGGATAATTCCACCAAACGAATCGGTATGGATAAGTTTTTTATGTGGAAGTTCCTGCGTGCCGCGCTACTTAAACGGACCGGGCCGATTTCATTCTCGGCCGATCGGACTCGCTCCTATGGATATGCCCAATTGCCTCATACGCCTGATCTGAATTATCAGCTCGGCTTGCAAGGATTTGACCGCCCCACCGATCCCATGGCGGAAGACTCGGTTTACCGCCAGCGGGATGCCATGAACCAATCGAATAGCTGGAACGTCGGATCCTCCTTCAACCTGATCGAATCGATCCGAACGACCGGAAATTACAAGAATACAGTTTCTCAAAACCACAGCGGATTGGGTTCCGAAGTAATCCGTACCTCCGATTCCTGGTCCTGGACCGCCACCGTCGGAAGCCTCAATAAAATCTTCTTTCTGAAGAAGATTCCCCCCAGTCTGAACCTCAATCACAGCGGATCCTATTCGATCGACAATGCCTCTACCGGACAGACCAAAACCTTTTCCATGAATCCCCTGGTCGGATTCAATACCACCATCAAACGGATCAATCTGGTCTATAGCTATAATCAGAGCCGATCGATTTCGGAAAATGCAGCCAGTGCGGAAACCGTCACTAAAAACAATGGTCATTCGGTGAACCTATCCTATTCCTTTTCCGCTGAACGTGGTATGGGCCTGAATTTTCTCTTTTTTAAGAATAAAAAATTAAAATTCAACAATACCATGAACATGACCATGCTGATCACCCTGAACAATAGCTCAACTCAAGTCGATGGGGAGGAGGCAACCGTCAACCGAAGTGATTTGTCCTTCAAACCTCAGATCAGTTATAACTTCAGCCGGACTATCAATGGTGGGTTGACGGGTGAATATACCCGCAGCAATAACCGCGTCCTGGGTCATACCTTGGTCGTCAAAGCCCTTAAAATATTCGTAAAGATAACATTCTGACCATTCCATTCTTTTAATCCTTCACCTACCAAATCTATAATTCCTGAAAATCGGTAATTGCCGGTTTTCTTCAATTGCAATCAGATCATCTTGACTTTTTAGCCCCGGGTAAAGTATGACATGGATTGATCTTTCAAGATTAGAATTTGATAGTCATAAAAAAAGGGATAGGTCCGAGAACCTATCCCTTGAATGATACAATCAGGCGGGTGATCAGTTGGTCTGGTTTTCCAATTCCTTGGCCCGATCAAAGGCTTTGGCGCCTTCATCCTTCATATTCTTATTGACATAGACGGTACCCAGCAGTTGCCAGATATCTTTGTTGTCCGGATCGATGACCTTCAGTTTTTCCAGATGAGGCAGGGCGTTATCCCATTGCTTTTCTAATGTAAAGAGCATGGACAGGTTGTACAGGGCATCTTTATCATCCGGATCGATTGCGACGACTTTTTCAAAAGCCTTGATGGCCTCAGGATGGTTTTTGACCTGAAAGAAGCTGACGCCGATATTATACCAGATATTTTTGTTGTCGGGTTCCAGTTCGCTGGCTTTGCTATACGCCTTCTGGGAGTTCTCATAGTCCTTGTTCAGATCATAGCAGTTTCCGATGGAGATCCAGGCTAGGGCATCCGTGGGGGCAAATTCAACCACCTGCTGGTAGGTTTTCAGCGAATTCTCATTGTCTTTTTTATTCATGTAGATAGCGGCTTTATCTTTCAGCGCCGTCAGGTATAACGTGGAATCGGATTTGGTTTTGGGAGGAGTCAGCATACCAAGGGCCTTATCAAAGTGCGGCATGGCCAGGTCAAGGCTGTCCATCTGGATATAGATGATGCCCAGGTTGACATAGTTTTCGGGTTTATCGGCATTGACTTCGATCGCCTTGTTGATTTTCTCGATGGAAGCGGCAAAGTCTTTTTTCTGTAAGGCGGCGACGGCTGAATTGTAGTAGGGAACCCATTCGTTATGGCGCAGGTTCTGAACATTCTCTTTGCGGGTCGGTGTCGGATCGGCCTTAACGCACTCGTTCAGAGCATGATTCATGTCGGTAAATTTTTTGGTCTTGGCATAGCATTCAGCCAGCAACCACCAGGCTTCCGCATTGGCCGGATTCATCCCGGTCTCGATCTTCAACTGCTCGATGGCCTTTTCCCAATTGGACTGCTGGATATACACTTTAGCCCCGGTGAAATGCTGGCTTTCACAGGCCAAAAACACAATCGCCGCGGCGATCGATAACAGGGTCATCTTGCGTAGCATTTGCTTCATGGGATACTCCTTGGTTAAATAGTGTGATCTTGATAAAGTAGTTGTCCTCGTACTAGAGTCATTTTAACTTTACCGATTAATGATTGCCCGATAAACGGACTGTTTCGACATTCGGAATGAAAATGCTCCGGGGTTGGAATCCAGGTGTGATCCGGGTTGATGACGATCAGATCGGGACCATGCCCGGGTTGAATCGGCGCAATCGGATGATTCAAAATGGCGGCCGGATTGACCGACATCATGGCGATCAGTTTGAGCCAGTCTACCCATCCCGGACGGATCAGATAGGTTATTCCCACCGCGAGTGCGGTTTCAAGTCCAATGAATCCGAAGGCGCTGGATTTGAAATCGACTGTTTTCCTTTGAGATGGATGGGGTGCATGATCAGTGGCTATGACGGTGATCCGGTTAGCTCGGATAGCCTGGATAATCGCATCCCGATCGTGGCCGGTTCTCAAGGGTGGATTGACCTTATAGAGTCCATTGTCCGAGGTAATCCGATCGGAGGTTAATGAAAAATAGTGGGGAGCCGTTTCGGCGGTGACCGATGGGTATCCGTCAGCCAGAATCTCCACCAACCGGCAACTTTGTTGTGTGCTGAGATGGCATAAATGCAAACGAGCCTTGTTCTTCAAAGCCAGCATGATGTCCCGACCGACCGCCAGGGATTCACTTTCCGGAGGCTGGACCGGCAGGCTCATCTGGACGGCTGCAGGACTGGGGTGAATCATTCCGCCGGGTGACAGACTCTGATCTTCACAGTGTGAAAATACCGGCAAAGCGAGGCGAGCCGCCTCCCTCAGGCAGCTATCCATCACACCGGAATCGCTGATCCAGCGACCGTCATCCGAAAAACCGCATACCCCGGCTTCCGCCAATTCAGCCATGGGACTCGGTTTTTTTCCCTGTTCTCCGATTGTCAAGCAGCCCACCGGCTGGATCCGAATCGGCAGTGTATCATAAGTCCGGCGGATTTGACGAATCAGCTCGGGATCATCCATCACAGGTTGGGTGTTGGGCATGGCGGTCAAGCGGGTATACCCCCCCGCCAGAGCCGACGCTGTAATGGATTCGGCCGTTTCGACGGTGTCCGGAGACGGTATTCGGGTATGGGTGTGTAAATCCACCAAAGCCGGCGCTATCATGCACCTTTCAATATCATAGATCTGATCCCCCGGTTCTGCTTCAAGATTCGATCCGATTCGATCGATCAATCCATCGGCCGCGATCCGGATATCCTGCCGGGAAATAAAATTGGCTCCCGGATCGATCAGGGTTCCATTTTTCAATACGATCGGAAGATGGTGAGAATGACTGCCAAGCATTCGCGCTATCCTTTGATAATTGCCTATATATACATTAAATCCGCCGATTTGTCAATAGATATTATTTAGTTTGATGCGTTTGAATAAGACGTACCTGAGGCTGAAAACAAAAATCGATTCGGGTCTTTTTTTAG
>JAGOEH010000239.1 GCA_017997825.1 Candidatus Delongbacteria bacterium
CCGTCAATCTGGGTCAACTCCCTTCCGGCCGATACGTCTACCAGGTCAGGCTGATCAACAGCCTGGACCATTCCCTCACCTCCCCGCTCGATTCGTTCCTCATCCGGGATGAGCCCACTCCCAATTCCCCACCCTGGGTGGTCGAGCTGGAGCCATTCCTGTTGGATACCCTCTGTTTCATCCGCCTGATCCTGAGCGAGCCGGCTTCCGTCACCTGCTTCTTCGGGACCGATCCCGATCATCTTGACCGATCCATTATCTTCCCCGATTGCCCCTTCTCCTGTTATCTCAAGATCGACAAGCTGCTGCCCGGCACCACCTACTACTTCCGGCTCGAGATGACCGATATCTCAGGACTGACCGGGTACTATCCCCCGGCGGCGGAACTGATCGCCCAATCCCGCTTCCAGGCCATGGCCGACACCCCGGTCTCCTTCACCACCCAGGCCCAGCGAAGTCCTATCCCGCCGGCCATGATCCAATCCGAGGTCTATCTCCACCACCAGGGACGGCTCGGTATTCAGTGGCAATCCGACCAGTTCGTCACCTATCAGCTCCTGTTATACCGGCAGAGCGACCTGATCGGGCGTTTCGCCGATTCCGTCAATTACGGCACTGACGGCCAGGTCCTGATATCCGACCTGGAACCGGGGCCCTATACCATCAGCCTGACGATCCGCAACTACCTCGGCCTGACCTGCCGAACCGAGCTGTCGGTCGCCCTGGATAACCAGCCCCCACTACCCCCCGTCATCTCCAACCTGCGCCACAGCCTCTCCCAGGAACGACTCCGGGTTCAATGGGATACCGACCACCCCGCCTCTTCCATCCTGCGCTGGGGACGATCCTCCACCGACCTCTCCGACCTGATCGAATACAAGGATAGCCGTTCCGGGCATTCCATCCTCCTCAACAATGTACCGCTGGATCAGCCTGTTTTTTACCAGGTCAGAAGCGGTCTGCCCGACAACCTGGCCCAATCGGAATGGTCGGACATCCGGTCCTATATCCCGACTGATATCGGTGAGTCGGATGATCCGCGGCTCGATAACGAAAAGCCGCTGAGCGCCATTGCTTTCCCCAACCCCTTCAATGGCCCGGCCCTGATCCGATACCGCATGGCCCAGGCCGGCCCCGTCTCTATCCAAATCTACAACACCCTGGGACGGATCGTCCGACAATGGGACTATGCCATGCTCTGTCCCGGCGACCATCAGTTGGAATGGAACGGCTGTGATCCCGCCGGCCACAACTGCCCCAGCGGCCTCTATATCATTCGCATTCAGTCCCTCAACCGATCCATTCTCTTAAAAATTATGCTCATGAAGTAATCTCCTTTCAACCGAAACCATTATTAAACAAGGCAGGGCCGATCGACCCTGCCTTGTTTAGTCTCATATTACAAAATGGTGGAAATCGGAGTGAGGTCAAGGAGTAACAGACTTATCGGGCAATGATCAATTCCAAGATAAAGGGAACAATCTTGGTTACGGGTTTGTTCAATTTAAGATGATGGAAAATCTAAATCAAGGGGTAATTCAATGGCTAAAAGCGAATGGATAAAGTCTATCGATGATCTGCTCAAATGGGGAGACACCATGATGAGCGAAGACGACATCGAACCGGGGGAATTGATCAATCTGTTCGGGGAGTTTGACGACTGGGCCGCGGAATCGGCAGAGGACGAGCGCCGGATTGAGGTGGAAATGAAACCGGCTGCCCAAAAGCTGGTGGAGTTAATTAAAGCTCTTGGCCCGTATGATTACCAAGACTGCAAAAGATCCTTAGAATCTTATGTAAAAGATAGGATTCTCGCCGAGAATCGTCCTGTCCGCTGGTATTGGAAAATATTCGAACGCTAAACCTATTTTATAATCACTCCAGGTACATGAGTTTAACCATCCGAAACGGTTCGTCCATGATGCTCAAAACCGGGGATAAAGAAAAACAAGACTGAAATCGGAATAATTCGACCAGGAGCAATCCACCATGACCAGTAAACTATCAATAAGAATCGGGGGTATGCACTGCGCCATGTGCGCCTCGGCTATCGAGAAAGCCCTGTCGTCCCTTCCCGGTATACAGGAATGCCGTGTCAACCTCAGTACCGAAAAAGCATCCTTCACCATCGATTCGGATCGGTGCAGTCTGGCGGATGTAGAACAGGCTATCCGCGCGACAGGATTTGAGTACCTTGGACCGGAAGAAGACCGGATCTCGGAATTTGATGATCAAAAACGGGCCCTGGCGCTGAAAGAGATCCGGAATCGGTTCACGATCGGACTGGTTGCAGGATTACCCTTGATGATCCTATACAGTCATACATCGCTGACGATTGCCCAGATTCGGGATTCATTATTCAGCCTCCAGCATAAAATCCATTTTGCGGCCGCCTGGTTGACCGTGATCGGGATGGCGGCTTTCTTTTATATCAGTCATCCCATCTTTCGGTCGGCGTTACTGTCACTCAGGCAGCATCGTCTGGGAATGGACGTGATGTACGGACTGGGAATGGGGGTGGCTTTGCTGTCAAGCCTGGGAGCGACCTTCGGACTGCTGCCGGATGGATTTGTATTCTATGATACCACCCTGATGCTGGCCACCTTTTTGACCCTGGGGCGGTACCTGGAAGGCCGGGCCAAGGGCAAGACCTCGCAATCGATCCGTAAACTGATGGGATTACAGGCCAAGACAGCCTTGATTCAGGATGAATCGGGAGAACGCCTCATTCCGATTCAGGAGGTCCGGATCGGCGACCGGATTCGCGTTCGGCCCGGCGAAAAGGTTCCAGTTGACGGAGAAGTGATTGAAGGAAATAGCTATATTGATGAATCGATGCTGAGCGGTGAATCCAAACCGGTCAAGAAACACCCTGGGGACAAGCTGTATGCCGGAACCATCAACCGCAACGGAAGCCTGCTGTTCGAAGCCCGCAAAATCGGGCGTGATACCCTGCTATCGCAGATCATTCGCATGGTGGAACAGGCCCAGTCCTCCAAGCTGCCGATCCAGCAACTCGCCGACCGAGTCGTTTCGGTATTCATCCCCATTATTCTGAGTATTGCCATTCTAACCTTCATTATCTGGTACTGGATTCTCGGATCCGGATTTCTATTTGCTTTGACCTGTTTGATATCCGTATTGGTCATCGCCTGCCCCTGCGCTTTGGGATTGGCGACTCCGACGGCCGTTACCGTTGCGCTAGGACGGGGGGCTGAACTGGGGATTCTGATCAAGGATGGTCAGGCCCTTGAAATCATGAATCGGATCACTACCGTCATTTTGGATAAAACCGGGACCCTGACCCGTGGAGAACCATGGATCACAGGGGTTGAAACATTGGAGGGCGATGAAATGTCGCTGATACAAAAGTTGGCCTCGCTGGAATCCCATTCCGAACACCCCTTGGGAGAAGCCGTAAAAAAATCGGCCGGAGACAAATCACTCCCCCTACTACCGGTGGAAGCGTTCACCAATCACGAGGGGCAGGGCATCAGTGGAAATATCGGTCAATTAGCTTATATGGCGGGGAGTTATGCATGGTTCAAGGAAAACCGGATCTCCGATCTGCCGGACATTCCGGAAGGATGGAGCGGCAGCGGCCAGTCGATCATTTACGTAGCCGAGGATCGTCGACTGATCGGTCGGATCACGGTATCCGATTCCCTGCATCCCAATGCAGCGGCTAGTATTAGAAAACTCAGGGATTCAGGATTTGAGACCTTGATGATTACCGGTGACCATGAGGAAACCGCTCGTCGGATCGCACAGGAATTAGGGCTGGATGGATATAGAGCACAGGTCATGCCGCAGCATAAAGCCGAGATTGTAAAAGAATGGCAGGCCAACGGCCGGATCACTGCGTTTGTCGGCGACGGGATCAACGATGCCCCGGCTTTGGCTCAGGCGGATGTCGGAATCGCAATGGGAAGCGGGACGGATATTGCCATTGAAACCGGCCAGATTGTATTGCTGGGCCGTGATATCTCCCGATTGCCGGTTCTGGTCCAATTAAGCCGCAAAACTATTCGCCGGATCAAACAGAATCTGTTCTGGGCCCTGGCTTACAATACAGCCCTGATCCCGATCGCCGCCGGAATACTTTATCCTATTTTGGGGTGGACCATCAAACCGGAATTTGCCGGTCTGGCTATGGCCATGAGCTCGGTGACGGTGGTCACTCTATCCCTGATGCTGAAACGATTCAAACCCTGATCCGATGTCCCGAATATGATATCAAATCGATCCGATATCATGATTAGATTAATCCGGTACGGAGACTATCCCGATCAAACATTTTTTAATTATTTACGTATTAAATCGATACAGGATACTGATCACATGGTGATCCACAACGATTTCAACTACTCTTGGTGAATTATAATCCTTAGCGGAGAAGAAAAAATGCCCACCATTCTATTGATTATCGGAGCCGTGCTGCTTCTGGCGTTGCTCTTCAAGCTGTTTATGGCCAGTCTAAAAATGGGCTGCGGCTGCCTGATCATGCTGATTATTTTGATTTTCGTGATTCGGGCTTGTCTGGTCTAATGAACCGTAATCCGGATCGATCCGATCAAAGGCTCGGTAGTTCCTGTAGAACAGCCACCGTATCCACCGAAACGACCTTCACTCCCTTATCGATCTGGCGGATAATTCCTTTCAGCACCTGATTGGGAGCCAATTCAATCCATAGGGGAAACTGCATTTGTCGTAG
>JAGOEH010000035.1 GCA_017997825.1 Candidatus Delongbacteria bacterium
CCGGCAGGGGCTGGCCGCTGCCGCCCAAGGCGGCGGGTATCCCTTGTCCGGCGGATATCAGACTCAAGGCGGAAATCAAGACATAACGGACATTGCTTTCCTCCATCAGCCAGGGGATCGGTTGGCCGGTCTGATCGGTAACCGGGGCCATGGTAGCCGGATTGATGATCACCGGAGGAACGGTGGTGACATAGGGAATTGAGGTAATAGACGGGATATTGGCAACAAAGATTTCGGCCGGGGTGCGGTTCAACAGGGAATCGAAGATCATATCCATCAACCCGCCGTAAACCGAAGCCGGAGTCACGGTGGTTCCGGAGATGATCGTCCCGCGGATCACTCCCCCTAGAATATCGTTATTACCGATCCAGAGGGTCACTAGGGTCGGGGTATGCAGTAAAGCCTGCTGAACGACCGTGGTATTACCCAGGTTGGGATTCCGCAGAATCATGCTGAAAAAGGAATTGCCGACCGACTGAGAATTGGTGGCATCGGTACAGTAAAGCAGATCGCGGGTAGTGGCCCCCGGCACACCCAGATTATGGTAGGGCATAGCCAGGGTCGCATTCAATAAAAGAGTCAACGGATTGACCGTCAACGGATCAGCGGCGATGGTCAATCCCCCTTTGTGGGCCAGAGGCGTCATCGGATTCCCGTTGACATCCCGGGAGGATCCGATTCCGGGTTCCGCAATCAGCGGCATCTCAAAATGCTCGATCCCGGCCTGATGAGCAATCAGGGCCGGATAACTGGCCTGCTGCCAGTCCTGCCGCATGCCGCTGTTCTGCATGCCGGCCGTAATACTATTCCCCATGGCTACATATCGCCGAAAATAGATTGTCCGATCAGTAATTTCCGGTTCCGACGGCTGATTCAGGCTGCACCCGGTCAGAATCAGAATGATACCCAGTAAATGAAAGATAATCCATCGTTTATTCATAGTCAGGCCTTCCTTTGATAGCTAAATTCCATCGATTCGATCATTAAAAACGGTATCCCAGCGACAATCCCAGCACATGAGCATAGGATTCGTAGGCGCCATCCAGCAGTTCATACTGGACCGGCTTCCCGTCCTTCAGCGTATCCCGCTCATTGAACATGATAGCCATATAATTCATGTCGATGGTGAAATTACTGAAGGTATAACCGAATCCGATGCACAGATCGTGGCGATCGGCATCCCCCAGCAGAGAACTCATCGATTCCTTGGGCTGGGGCGAATGGTCGAAGATGTAGCCGGTCCGAAGACTGAAGGCCTGATTGACCTGATATTCCAGCCCCAATCGCAGCATATAGGTATCGTCATAATCCTCTTTAACCTCGGAATTGATGGAGGAATCATCGAATTTCATTTCCAATTTCTCGAAACTGCTCCAGGCAATATAGTTGGCGGTAAAGCCAAGCAGCAATTTGGGCGTTAGCCGGAAGGCCGCACCGATCGAAGCGGTGGCCGGCAAAGCGATCTCGCTGTCCACATTTTGGTCCACCATCTTGGTGGCAGCGACGGCCTGCAGCGGGGTATTGAAGACCGTAAAATCGGCTTCGGCATCATTGAAGGTGGTGACGATTTCATGCCGGTAGGCCAGACCTAGCGACCAGCGTTCCCGCTTGTACAGCAGTCCCAGATTGAAGCTGAAGGAGGGATCACAAGCGCCCTCAAGTTCCAGGATTCCAGCTTCCGAATTGGGGCTGTGTTCGAACAGGGCAATATTCCGCTTCAGTATCACCTTGCCGTACAGCATATCTCCGCCGACCGCCAGCGATAGACTGGGCAGAAGCTGATAACTGGCCGCCAGGGCAAAATTGAAATACTGGATGGTCGCGTCATACGAAACAAAACGACCCACAAAGCTTCCATCGTCGTTCCAGCGCATGCCCAACCCGAAATTATTGAAAATCCCGGCCCCCAGCGAAAGCTTGGGCGTGACATGATAGTTGCCGTACACATGGATCGGGGTAAAAACCTGAGTTTCAGAAACAGCGGATTCGCCGCCCGGAAAGGGCTGACACGGGGTAAACTTGGTTTTGGGGGCGATCAGATGAAGACCCGCCATCACCGTATTATGCTCAATAAAGGACAATCCGGCCGGATTGTAATAGATGGCGGATGCATCATCCGCGATTGCCGCAAAAGCACCGGCCATCCCGATTGCGCGTCCCCCATGCTCGTAGAGTGCAAATCCCGCTCCGAAACCGGTATTCGTCACCAACAGAATCACCATCATCAGACTCAACAAGCGAAGCTTCATATACTCTCCTCCTTTGGAATTTTAACAAAAAGTCAAAAATGAAATCAAAAAATACAACAATATTCACTTTTTGTCAATCATTATTTTCATAATTTGTCAAAATATTCCTGATCCGGTTCACTCAATCCTCCAAATTTGTATTGCCAAGCCGGAATTTTTTTTATATATTCATTGACCAATGATGGATGATGCGAGAATCCGGATATCAACCTGATACCTAACGGAATTGTGCGTCTGAAAACAGGCAGTCGATGACCACATTTTCGCCTATCAATCGCAATGATTTCCTTCAAAACGGACGTGACGATAACCCGGTCCGGTGCATCCAACCGCTCAACCAGCCTACGAAATGGAAAACGCTGAACGCCATGCCGATCAATTTTCTCGACCGCCTGACTCTGATCTATAATGTCCTGCTGCTGATCATTATTGCCCTCCGATCCTCCCGTATCCAGTACGCCGAGCTTCTGTTCATCTTTCATTCCGCCGTTATCCTGCTGGCTCTAGGAATTATCAAGTTCGACAGCCTTTACCGCCGAAACTGGAGCGGTCATCTCCACGCCTGGTACTCGCTGGTTTTTCTCTACCCCTATTACCTGGAAACGATTTATTTCAAGTACAGTTATTTACCTTTTGAATTGGATCCCTATCTGGCAGCCTTCGAAAATTTCCTGTTCAACAGTCAGCCCTCGATTTGGCTGGCCGATCAGTTCCCGGCCTTATGGATCAAAGAACTGATGTCTTTTTTTTATCTGGGTCACTTCTATCTGGGCGTGATCGTAGCCATCTATCTTTATCGTAAGCGGCACCAATACTTTCTGGAATTTGCTTCTACCGTGGTCCTGACCTTCGCTTTCTGTTATCTGTTTTTTATCTTCTTCCCCAGTTCCGGCCCTCAGTTTTATTTCAACAACTCCATCTTTAAACCGGAAATCGGAATTTTCTACTATGTATTGAGTTATATCGAATTGAATATCGAGATTCCCAGCGGGGCCTTTCCCAGTTCGCATGTCGCGGTGGAAGGTTTGGTAATCCTCTATACCCAAAAGTATATCAAATCCCGCTGGCGATATGTGATCCTGTTTCTCAGCTTCGGCCTGATCATGTCGACGGTCTATATCCGGGCGCACTATGTGATCGATGTTATGGCCGGGCTGGCGGTATGCTCTGTCTTTTATCACCTGATGCAGTATTATGATCCCTATCATGTCTGAATCCGATAACGAGATCTTTCACTACCCGATCACCGACACCCTGGATTTGCACCAGTTTAATCCCCGCGATATCCCCGGACTGATCGATGAGTATATCGACGAATGCCGGCGGCATGGACTTCATTCACTCCGAATCATCCACGGCAAAGGAACCGGCCGGCAAAAAGCGATCGTGCTGGACAAGCTGAAGACCAATCCGGGCGTCATTTCATTTCGGGATGCCGGAGACAATTCCGGCTGGGGAGCTACGCTGGTCGAACTGCTTCCATATAACCCGATCGGTTCTCAGACCTGACTCTGATCCAATGATCCATCCCAAGGAGAATTAAATGAAATCCCGTCTCAAAACAGACATCGCGGAGTATTCGCTGCTGGTCGTCGGCTCCATTCTGTCCGGATTGTCGATGGTTTTATTCTTCATTCCCCACAAGATCTCACCGGGAGGAGTAAGCGGAATCTCCATGATTCTCCATTACCTGTTTCACCTTCCGGTCGGATTGGTCAGTATTGCCTTCAATATTCCCCTTTTTCTGACCGGGCTCTATTTGCTGGGCCGGACCTTTGGAATCCGGACCCTGATTGGATTCACGGTTTCATCCCTTTCGATCGATTTCATGATGACCTTTCTCCACCTGCAGTCCGTGACCCAGAACACGCTGTTGGCAACGATTTACGGTTCGCTTCTGATGGGTACCGGACTGGGGATCATCTTCCGGGTCCGCGGGACTACCGGCGGGTCCGATATCATCGCTCAATTGGTTTACAAGTATTTCTTCATCAAACCCGGCACCACTTTTTTGGTATTTGACGGCTTCATCGCCCTGCTGTTCGCTCTGATTTTCAAGAGCATCGATTTGACGCTGTATGCCCTGATCGGTCTTTTCATTTCGGGGAAAGTCATCAATTTCATTATCGAAGGCTGGAACTATGCCGCTTCCGTCTTCATCATCAGCAGCCGGTACGAAGAGATCACCGGCAAGATCATTGTCGATATGGGGCGGGGAGCCACCATTCTAAAAGGAGAGGGAATTTATACCCATCAGGAACGCCCGATCATCTATTGCGTAATCAGTATCAAAGAGATCAGCCGCATCAAACAGTTTGTCCGGGAAATCGATCCGGAAGCCTTTATCATCATCAATGAAGTTCATGAAGTCCTGGGAGAAGGATTCAGGCCCCGCACCTGATCCCCTTGATAACATAAACCACGCGTCAATCTGGAATAGAGGAACTTTTCGCTCCCAATCCAGTTGAACCAAAAGAACTGTTAGCCGTTTGAAGGAGAATTCTCCCATGTCCGGATCCCATCCGTCATTCAGTCATTATATCCATACTCTTTACCATCGTTATTTGCTGATCCTGATCCTGCTGGGAGGCGGGCGTCTGCTGGGCGCGCTGATGATCACTTTGGGATTGGCCGGCTGGCTGGATTACCTCATGATCTGGTCCAGTCAGGGACGCTGGGCGGCCTGGTTTTGTCTGATCCTGATGATACTAGGACTGGCCGGACTGATCTTTATCCGATCCGGGCGCAGCCTTTTCCCCCTCCAACGATTTCTCTCCCTGAGTGAAAGCCTATATCCCGATCATCATAATTTTCTACAGAACAGCTATTATCTCCCGCTCCAGTATGGTCAAAACGCCGAGCTGGAACCCTTGATGGAGATCATGATCGACCGGGCCGGAGTCCGGATGCGTAATTTCAAACTCAGTGCATTCTTCCCGTTCAACCGGATTCAGCCGGCGCTATGGCTCAGTCTGGCGGGATTGCTGAGTCTGATTCTGCCGGCGCTGTTACTCGATCATTTTTCCATTCACTACCAGCGGATCATCCGCCCCTGGGATTCCCGACTGGTTCCAATTGCCGGAGATTTTACAATTTTTCCGGGTGATACTCTGATTCTGAAGAACCGCTCCCTGACCGTAACGGCTCAATCCAAATCGGCATTCAACGATGATATCATCCTGGAATACCGCTATCAGGGTGCCGAACGCTGGAGAGAAGAAGCGATGACCCGCCTCGATCCCAGCCGTTTTGAATACCGGTTCAAAGAGATCCGGCAACCCCTGGAATACCGGATCAAAACCCGGTTCTTCGCCTCGACGCTCTACCGGGTCGAGGTCACCGATTACCCCCATATCAAGACCTTCAGCTACCAGATCATCCCTCCGGCCTATACCCGTCAGAAAACGGTCCAACTGGAGGATATCAGCGGCGATCTGATGGCCATGAAGGGCTCCATGATCCGATTATCATTCACCACCGACAAACCGCTAAGTTCGGCTGAACTGGTCATGAACGACCAACCCGGAATTCCGATGCGACTGGAAGAGCGTCAGGCCCGCCTGGAATGGAAAGCCAAGGACGGCGGCAGCTTCTATTTCAAAATCACCGATACCTCCAATCTCAGCCAGCCCGACCCGATCCGCTACAGCCTGACCATCCAGCCCGATATGGCCCCAATCGTCAAAATCATCTTCCCGGCCCGGGATCTGGATCTGGGCGACGATATGGTCCTCCCCATCCAGGCCGTCGTATCCGACGATTTCGGAGTATCCCGCCTGCAACTGGTTTACTGGATCAACGATTCCCCTGAACGCCATACAATTCCTGTCGCCGTCAACCCGCTCCAGAAAGAACAGATCATCTCTCATATCTGGGATCTAACCCCACTCAGCCTGATTACCGAAGATGTCGTCAGCTACTATCTGAAAGCGACCGATAACGACGCGGTCTCCGGCCCCAAAAGCAGCCAAACCCAAACCTTTACCCTCCGCTTCCCTTCCCTGTTCGAAATCATGGCCGAGGTCGAACGTCAACAGCAGCAAACCATGAACGGCATGGAAAAATCCCTGCGGGAACTCGATAAAATGCAACAGAAAATCGACCAGTTCCAGCAGGAAATGAAAAAGGAAAACCAGATCTCCTGGGATAAACAGAAAGAACTGATGGATAAACTGGATCAGCTCCAGAAACAATCCGAACAAATCCAGGAGCATGCCGAAAGTTTTGAACAGATCCTGCAAAAGATGGAACAGAACCAGGCTGTAACCGAAGAAACCATGAATAAGATGAAAGAGGTGGAAAAAATTCTGCAGGAACTGGATCCCAAACGTCTGCAGGACCTGATGGACCGATTGAAGCGGGACATGCCGACCATGTCGGAAGAACAGATGATGAAGGAACTGGAGAATCTGAAAAAAAACCAGCAGGACTTCAAAGAACGCCTGGACCGAACCCTAGCTCTGCTTAAAAAGCTCCAGGCCGAACAGAAACTGAGCCAGATGCAGCAAAAGCTGGAAGAGATGGAAAAACGGCAGCAGAATCTGGAAGATAAGCTTAACGAACCGGATCAAAAATCAAACAAATCCGATGATCCATCCCCAAAATCCCAGGAGGAGAAACCGGGAAAGCGCCCGCCCAATCCGGAGGAACTCCGCCGGCAGCAGGCCAAGATCGCTGACCAGCAGCAGAAACTGGATCAGGATATGAAGGAATTTCAGAAGATGCTCCAGGAATCCGACAATAAATTTGCACCCGAAGCCCAGCAGCTCCAGCAGGAATCCGATCAGATGAAGATGCAGGAACAGATGCAGGATATCCAGCAGCAGCTCAAGCAGAACGAGATGAAAAAGGCCGGCAATCAGTCTAAACAATTGCGCAAGGATATGAAGGATCTTCAGAAAAAGATGAGCGATCTCCAGAAAAAAATGGAGATGGATGACATTATGAAGATCATGGAAAAAATGGAGCAGATGTATCAGAATCTGCTTTACACCAGCCAGACCCAGGAAAACCTCAACCAGCAGTTGTCCCAGGCTCGGGCCCAGGATTCACGGCTTAGTGCGATTGCCCGGGAGCAGGAGTCGATTTATCAGACCGTCAAAGAATCAGCCGATTCACTCTATCAGTATTCCAAACAACGAAGCGAAATCAGCCTTCCGAGCATGCAGAGAATGGGAGAAGCCCTGATGGATATCCGGGAGGCCGTAGATAAAATCAGCAACAGCCGCTCCTACCAGCCCGGAGAAAATCCCCATCAAAATCTACAGCAGGCTCGTGACTTCCAGGGTGAAGCGCTGGGTGACATGAACCAGGCTGCTTTTGAGATGTTCAAGAGCATTCAGGCCCTCAATGATTCCAAAAAGAGCTGCTCCAATCCGATGCCGATGCCGATGGCCGCCATGCAGCAGATGGCCGGAGCCCAATCCGATCTGAATCAGAGCATCCAGCAGATGATGCAGCAGATCGGGATGGGAAAAGGAAAAATGTCGCCGCAGCAGCAGGAACGCCTCAACCAGCTCTCCAACCAGCAATCCGAACTGGCCAAACAGCTCCAGCAGTATATGAATCAGCAAATGCAGAAGATGGAAAATCCGTCACCAAAAATGAACCAAACCGTCCAGGATATGCAACAGAGCGCCCTGGATCTGGAAAACCGCAAACTGGATGACCAGTTGCTCAAACGAAACCAGCAGATCCTTTCCCGGTTGCTGGATTCCGATAAATCAATGCGCGAACGCGAGAAAAGCCAAAAGCGCAAAGCCGAAACAGCTGAACCCTTACAGTCACGCAAGGTTCCCGAACTGGATGCCCAGATCATGTTCGATACCGACAGCCGTAAGCTCATGATCCTGGAAGCCCTTAAATCCCGTTACCCCGTCAATTACGAATTGCTCATCAAAAGCTATTTCAATCAATTGCTCAATTATTATCAAAATCAACCGGCATCCGGCCGAAAACCATCCCCGGAGGATAAATGAGAATCTTATTCCTGGCCCTGGGACTGGGATTGACCGCCGTGGTCACCGTCCTGGCTCAGGGAACCACCATGGGCTACCGCGTCGAAGATCCCAAAATCACCCGGAGCCTCGCCGTCATCGATATTCTGCTTAAAGAGAATAAAACTGACCAGGCCCTGACCGAAACCGATCAGCTCTATCAACAGTTTCCCGATAATCCCCGAATCTTCGCCAAACTGGAATCGATCTACCGGGATCTGGGAAACGATGAAAAACTGATGGAACTCTATCAGAAAAAGCTGGTAAAAAACCCGGCCAACGCTGATTTTTCCTTCAAACTGGCCCAGTATTACCTTGACCGGAACCAGTCCGACCGGAGCATCCGCCAATTGGAGCGTTTACTGAAGGCCTCCAACTACAATTACGCCATCATCACCATGATATTCGAGAAATGTGTGGCCTGGGGCCTGAATGAATACGCCGTCGGCATGGTGACTGAAACCCGCCGCCAACTCAACCGACCCTCGCTGCTGGCGTTTGAAATGGCGACCATCTATGATCTGGAAGGCAATGAAACCGCCACCCTGGATGAGTACATTCTTTTTCTGTCAATACCCGAAAACGAGCCCAATTACTATACCCGCCGGGGGTATGTCCAGCAGACTCTCCAGGACCGGATTAAAGCCAAGCCGGAATTGATGGATCTTCTGAGCCGAAAACTGATTTCAGATAAAACCTCTCCCGATCTGGCGATCTTTCTGGCCAATCTACATTATGAGCTGGGGGATTTTAAAAAAGCATTCGATCTGTATATCCAGGAAGACCAGCGGCGTAATGCCGGAGGAAATATTACCTTTCAATTCGCCAATTATTGCCTCGAAAAACAGGATTACCTGAACGGTATTCATATCCTTCAATACGTGGAAACCCATTACCAACAAGATTTCACCCTCAAAATCGGCCAATGCTTCGAAAACCTGGAATTACCGGATTCTTCCATCCGCTATTACCAAAAGGTTCTGACCCGAACCCCGGCTCAACCGGTCGAAAGGATTGAAGCGGCTTACCGATTATCGAGGATTTACGAAGAGGTCCACCATGATCTGCCGCAGTCTCTGATGTATATGGAAATGATCGATCCGAACGCCTTGCCGGACGAGATGGCCAGTCAAATCCAGCTCAGCCGGGCCCGCCTGATGATGAAAACCGAGCGCTTTGATCAGGCGGCGGCCTTGCTGGGAAACCTGATCAAGCTTCCTGCCGGCCCGTCATTCAGTCCCGGCGATGCCTATTTCTTTTTAGGCAAAACCATGATGTACCGCAAACAATACCTAAACGCCACCCCCCTCTTCCAGCGGGTCATGGCGCAGTATCCCAAAAGCCGATACTACAACGATCTGATCCGTTTATTCAGCCTTCTGCAGCGGATCGAAGACAACCTCCCCATGCTGAACGAGCTGGTAGATGCCGAATGGTCCTATGAAGCCTGCCGGTTTCAGGAGGCGTCCGATCGTTATGCCGCTTTCATCACCCACTATCCTCAGTTCCCTGAAATGCAGAAAATCTACATGAGACTGATCGAGGTCCTGGCCGAAACCGGTTCCGACATCCTGCTGAAGCAATATGCGGCCCAGGCCATCGCTCTTAATCCCGAATCCTTTGAATCGATGTTCATATCCTATCACCTGGCCGAATGCCACCTAAGGGAAAAGGATTACGCCTCCGCCCACAAGTTGTTTCAGACCATCCTGCGATCTTCCAACGGTATCGCCCTCAAACCCAAAGTGCGCAAACGGATAGAAGATTTGCGTCTCAAGGGTTTGATCCAATCCTGAACCCATCCCCGGACTATCCTAACGGATCCATGTCGCTGCGCCCTGCCGGGCGCACAATAAAAAAACCGGTTCCGACTCATAGCCGGAACCGGTGATAAAACAACTCAGTCTTGATCGATCAGTCTTAATTGACTTGCACAAACTGCTTGGCATAGTAAACCGGAGTCAGTTTTTCGCCGGTCGCTTTTTCGATCATCTCATTCCACCCGTATTTCATCCCGGGGGCAAAAACGGCCTGCTGCAGGTACTGGCCGACTTTGGTCTGGCCGGCAAAACTCTGGCCGTAAATATCCTCGACACCCAGTACATTGGCCGCAATATGATGATAAAGCTGGGAAGCCAGTAGTTCGCCCATCAGATAATTGTGGTAATAGGCCGGAACCGTGGCGATATGGATCTTGGAGGCCCAGTCGGGCTGATTGCGTCCTTCGGGCCGCTTCAGTCCTTGATACTGCTCGACCAGATCCCACCACAGCGCATTCAAATCCTGATCGGGATTCTCATACATACTCTTTTCGAATCGATACATCACCTGGGCCCAGCGGCTGAAAACCAACTGTTCCAGACGCAGGGACCGGAAACTGGCATCCCGGATCGTCTCGGCCTCTTCGGCGGAGATTCCGACCATATCCTTCATCCAGACCGGATTGGATGCGAACCGTCCGAACATCATAGCAATCGCCTCGGTGGTGAAAATATGGGCGGCGTCTCTCAGGGTCCAGGGTAAAGCTCGATCGTTGAATTTGGAATAGACCGCATGCCCGAATTCATGCAGCATGGTGTTCATCCAACTGTTGTTCGGTTTGATATTGCAGACTACCCTCACATCACCCAGCTTATCGATATCGGTACAGTAAGCGTGCTGATACTTGCCCGGTTTTTCGAACAGATCACTGTTAGCGATCACATCATCCACCGGAAGCCCAATCCCGGCATAGTAATCCTGAGTCAGTTTGACCAGATCCTTGTCGGCATAATACTGATCCAGATCCACCTCATAGATGGCCGGAGCTTCCTGAAAGAAACGATTCTGGTAGTGCCAGGGCATCAGTTTGTCCGTCCCGATTCCGTAACGCTTACTCAATACGCTGTCGATTTCATGCTTAACCTGGGTGAAGGCTTCTCGGGTCAGCTCATCCAACTGATCAAACAAGACCTTGATCTCTTCCGGATCCTGTTCACTCAGTTTCAACTGCATCTGATGATAATTCGCAAAACCCAACTCGACGGCCACTTCATTGCGCAGTTTGACTAACGCCTTGATATCCTCAGCCACCAACGGACCGATCTCCTTACTGGCTTTCCAGGCCGCTTCCACCTCAGCGGTCTTTCCGGATTTCTTCAGGATCTCTTCAATCTCGTTGTCGGTCTTGCTCTCTCCCTTGACGGAAGCCCGGAAGGTATTGAATTTCTTTTCGATCTCGGTCTGCTGGTTAACCAGTTTTTCCAGTTTCTCAATGGAAATCTGGTTACCCAGATAGGCATTATACAACAGATCGAGTTCCCGGATCAGCAGACTGTCACTGATCTTTCCCGATTCCTTGATACGTTTCAATAAAGCGAAATCATCCGGATTGGAATAGATCTTTTTCAGTTCAACCTGCAACTCTCCCGCTTTGTTATAATCCTCTTCTTTGCCGGAAAGCGAGGCGTTGAAATAGGCAATACCGGCCTCTTTGGATAATGGAACGACCGTATTTTCATAGGTGGCGATAAAGGCCTGAAGTTCTTTGGTCATTTTCACCTGTTCGCTATCCCCGCATCCTGCGGCCATCAATACACAAAATACCATCATACCCGACACATACCGGAAAAGATTCACACCATCCTCCTTGGTTGGTTTTTGATACCGGATCGGAATGCGATCCATACCGTAAAAATATCATCGCACTGCTCTTTCTCTCTGAATGACGCCGTTAACTGCCGTGAATCGGAACAGAGGAATCCGAACTCTCGTCCGATTCGACTATCTCCCGAACATGACACCGGAACCCGATGGTGAACCGGGAACCGGATGCCGGCCGTCGAAACAAGCCGGTGCCATATCGAAATGGTAATAGGTCAAGATAAACCCGAAAAGGTTAAAAGTCAATCCGTAAATCGAATTAATTGATTGACAGCCAAACTTTTTTTTGTATATTGGCAGGAGCTGGTCTGCGATCAGCCGTTCCCGTGTGGAATTCTCTTCACCGATCGCCGGATCAAGCTGAGTCGTACTTTCAAAAATGCCACATTCATACTGCTGTTAATCAATCCATAATAGTAGAAGGAGTGCTGATGATGAATACAATCCGACGACACATGCGATGGATCGCGCTGGGAATGATTATCCTGGGATTGGGATGCGCCCGCAGCCAAGCACCGAAGAGCGGGATATCCCATTCCTCAGTGGAATCTCTCAAGCCCTATGTGTTGCTGATTTCGATCGATGCCTACCGCTATGATTATACCGACCGGTTCAATCCGCCCAATCTGAGGCGATTCCGTGACGAGGGTTCATGGGCCCAGGCCATGCAGTCGGTCTATCCCTCCAAGACCTTCCCCAACCATTACAGTATCATCACCGGCCTCTATCCGTCCCATCACGGGATTGTGGACAACAAGTTCTATGACCGCAAACGGAGGGAAGTTTACAGTATCGGCAATCGGGAGATGGTGGAGGACGGAAGCTGGTATGGCGGTTTCCCCATTTGGGTAGTCTGCGAACGGAACCGAATCACCACCGCCTCCTTCTTTTGGGTCGGTTCGGAAGCCGATATCCAGGGAATCATGCCAACCTATTACTACAACTATGATTCCAAAATTACCTATGACCAGCGGGTAGATCAGGTCGTGCAATGGTTTCGGCTGCCGGAATCCCAGCGCCCCCGATTTGTAACCCTCTATTTTGCCGAAGTCGATGCGATAGGACACAAATACGGAACCGATTCTCCCGAATTGGCCGCCACCATCGCCGAACTGGACCAATCGTTGGGACGATTGTTCAGGGAGCTGGAACAGATCGACTTGCCGATCAATATTATCGTTGTTTCGGATCACGGGATGCAGGATGTCGATCTGGAAGATATCACCTATATTGACGATTACATCAATACCGACTCGTGCCAGGTATTTACCGGCAGCACCCAGGCCGGCATTTACCTTCGGCCTTATCAATCACCCGACAGCGTACTGAACCTGCTGAACACCAACCGCCGGCATTTCAAGGCCTATCGCCAGGACAAAGCCCCCCGACACTGGCACCTGGATGAAAGTCCCCGATTACCCGATATTATTGTGGATATGGAATCCCCCTATATCATTGCAGAACGACGGAAAGAAAAGTCTTCCAATTCCGATTACAGCAAAGCGATGCACGGCTATGATCCGGAATACTGTCAGGCCATGGACGGGATATTTTATGCTCAGGGGCCCCATATCAAGTCCGGAAAAATACTGCCCAAGTTTCAGAACATCCATGTTTATCCGTTTATTCTGAAATTGATGGGACTGGAAAGCCCGATGCCGGTGGACGGTTCCGAGAAGGTTCTGAAACCGCTGTTGCTGCCGGGCGCACAAACAAAACAGGCCGATGCATCGGATGCACCGGCCTGTAATAATCCTGCCTGCGGCAGTAAAATCTGCAAATAGACTCAGAAAGGTTTGGCCATACCTCCCAGAGCTATACCGGCCACCAAAGCGCCGATAACAAAATAGACCACAATCGCTACCAAAAGGCTCACCACAAAATATCCGGTAACTTTCTCGGCCGGCGGTTCTTTGACGGTTTTCAGTCCGATATACATCAGATACAAAGAATAGATACTGAACAGCATCGCCAGGATACCCAATGCCGGAATAATCATCAGGATTCCACCGACCCACGCGGCCGTGTAGCTGTATACCACAACCTTCATGGAAGCCACTAAATCCTTGGTCGAACCGAAAGACGGCGCCAGACCGTCGATCACAAATCCCAGAACATACAAACCACCAAGGCCCAGTACATAACTCAATACGGCCTGTAAAAGCCCATTCATTAACGGGTATTTGAACGACATCCCCATCACCGATACACCGATCAGACTATAACCGATAAAAGTGGCGATGGCAGGAATCAAAGCCAGAATCATGGCATACTGGGTGAACAATTCCTTGACCGTGGCCGGCTCGCTCTTGATCACCGCCCATTCCGATTTGGGACTTAACAGAATCTTCTTGGCACGTTCCACTAAATTCATCGACTCCTCCTTGGATTAAGAATGTTACGGGTTAAGCGGAGATTACCCTCAAAGAAAGACCGGGTAATTCCCAATAAATACCGTAAAGATTTAGCGTGGATCCTCTCTGTTCGCATCAAAGCCAATATAAATCCAAATGGATGGGTTGTCAAGTTTTTTTTGTTACCCTTTTTTATCAATCCAGGAACTGAAATCATATCCCAGGCTCATAAAATCGAGCTGATGCCGCTTGAAAAACTGACGAATTACGTCGGAGGGAATCGGATAGGTAATCCCGTAGTTAATCTGGGAGGCATAAACAACATAGCTCTTCCCGTCATAGCTCAATTCCGTGTTATCGGAGGGAAGATTCAGATTCGGATTGGGCACCAGCCAGTGGCGGGCATCGGCGGCGACCGATTTGGCCATTCCCACCACTTCGAAATTTGGAATGCCGTCTCGCACCGCCAGCACGAGTCCTCCGCTCATCCCACGATTGAAAAGCGCATCCAGCAGAAAATAACCGTCTTTGCCGCGATGGGGTGAACTGACTAAGCCACGGGTCATCATCATATTTCCCAATGGATATCCGATCACGTAAGTAATACACCCCCACTCCAGTTCGCGGGAATTACCCAGTTTATAAGGCAAAATCGGTAGAATGGAAATAGGTTGCATAGTTGCGATATCCGGTTTTTCGACTCCATCGGAACGATCCGGCGGACGGGATACCAGAGTAGAGAAAGAGCGGGTGAAGGTCTTGCCTAAAACCGCGATATCGGAAACCGAATCCAGGGCAATGATCTCAAAATTGTCAGCCTGGGGAATCTCAAAAACAATGTTTTCCTGCTTGATTTTGAAGGCTACCCCCTTGATCCGCTCTTTCCGCGTATCATAATAGGTGATGAGGGTATCGGGAAAATCCAGGACATGAGCACAGGTCAGCAAAGCGATTCGATCGAGTGTGCTGTAAATGATGGTAGCCGTTCCGATAACCGATTTATTGACGTTCCGGGATGAGTAAGCCCGTTTGTTAATGAAAAAATTGGCCAGATCCGCCGTCCGAATGTTTTCAGATTCGGCAAAATAATACTCCCGATAATCCGCGATACAATAAAGCTTTTTGACCGAGGCTGCAATTTTTTCGAACTCTTTCTGCATCGATCCGGACAATGATTCGGAATCATACTTTCCATCTCCCGGTACAATATAAATCCGGCCCGGTTTACGGCATGATGCCCCCCCAATTAATCCAATCAGAATCAGACCGATAAGAATTCTCAAGCAAACCCCTTCGGCTGGATTGACATGATTCGGAAACATGATGATGGCACAATGATCCATCATTCAATATAGATTAAAGTCAACTATTTGTCAATCCTATTCTGAAAAAATCAATTATTAACCGAATTATACCTGGGTCGTACCCATTGATCCGGCTGGTCGACGGGTTTTGATCCGTCGGGTATTCCATTGAATAAATGATTGATCATAATGGCAGAGTGAAATAAATTGTAGAAATCCTGAAACAGAACCGGAGTCTATCTCGGAAATGGTCAGCCATCAGTAAAAAGATCCGGTTCCAATCGTCTTAGATCGGCGAATATTTTGTGATTGGCGGCGGGAAACGGCAACTGATCCAATTGGTGTGCGGGGATCCATCGAAAAGGCACGGCGGGTCGAGGTTCGTCCCCGGGATTCAGATAACAGATCAGGGGGGTTAGAATAATCCGGAAATGGGAATAGGCATGGCGGACAATCGGTAAGGCATACCGAATCCGGGGTTCGATGCCGAGTTCTTCCAGGCATTCTCGTTGCAGGGTTCGGATTTCGGTTTCATCGGACTCGGCCTTGCCTCCCGGGAATTCCCACATTCCCCCCAGATGGCCTTCCGCTTTTCGCTGTTGAATGTAGATTTGGCGGTCCCGAATAATCACCGCTACCGACACCCGGTATTCCGGGATGATTTTGGACGGTGATCGATACGGAAACCGATCGGTCGAACCGGATCGGTAGGCGAAGCAATCAAGCTGGAGGGGACAATCCGGACAGAGCGGTGATTTGACACGGCATATCAATGCTCCCAGTTCCATCATGGCTTGATTGAAATCACCGGGGCGTTGGGGAGAGATCAAATGGGTTAAGGCTTCCCGAATATGGCGATGAGCGGCCTGACTCCGGATATCCCGGTCATACCCGGCATAGCGGGCATATACCCTAAGCACATTTCCATCCACCACTGGAATAACGAATCCGCAGGCAATGCTCATAACGGCCGCTGTGATATATACTCCGGCCCCCGGCAGCCGGCTGAACCCCTCCGGATGACACGGGATTCGGCCCTGGTAATGTTCCATGACCATCCGGGCGGCCTGGTGCAGATGACGCGCCCTCGTATAATATCCCAATCCCTCCCACAGCTTGAGGACTTCTCCCGGATCCGCCGCCGCCAACGCCGCCACATCAGGGAACCGGGTCATGAAGCGATGATAATAACCCACTACGGTTTTGACCTGAGTCTGCTGCAGCATCACTTCCGAAACCCAGATCGCATAGATATCACCGCTTTTTCTCCACGGAAGATCCCGCTGATGGCGGTCGAACCATTCCAACAGGATCGAATGAAAATCTTTCATATCCGGCCTGATTCTCCTGTAAATAGTGAATGATCGGTTAAATCCGGATAAATATACATCGACCGATTGGAGCTGTCAAGTCCAATCGGTTTAATCGATAGACGCCAAGCTGAAAAAAAAATTATTTTGATTTTCTATCATAGCCGATTATATTATAAACAATCCCGTGGTCAGATTAACCAAAATCATCAACTGAAAAATGGAGAAGATGATATGGATAAACCGGCCGTTCTGATCGTCGATGACAGTGAAATCAATCTTTTTTATCTCAAAGAATTGCTAAAGCGATATGATATCGACATTGAATGCGCCGATTCAGGGGCTCAGTGTCTGGCAATCCTGGATAAACAGGAATTCACTCTGATTCTGATGGATGTCATGATGCCGGATATGAATGGCATTGAAACCGCCAGACGGATCCGGGCGATGAACATCTCCACCCCGATCATATTCATTACGGCGCCGGCCAAAGATGAAAAATACATTCTGGAATCCTACAAAAACGGCGGCATCGATTATATCATGAAACCGATCCGAACGGAAATTCTGGAAACCCGCATCAATACAATTCTAAAACTGTTTGACCAGAAAAAAAAGATGGAAAAACAGACTCTGGAACTGACCGACCTGAATAAACGCCTAACGCTCGAGATGAACAATTGTCTGGAAAAGGATATCATCCTGAAAAAATCGCATCAAATATTCACGGCCATCATGGACAGCATGGATGCCATCGTATTGGTCATCGATATGTTCAGCCATGAAATTCTTTTCAGCAACCGGAAAGCCGGCTGCTGTCTGGAGGGTGACCTGACCGGGGGTGAAATCAAGGCGAAACTCCGGAATGCCGCATGGCCCGAATCGTTAACGCAGCCACTGGAAGAGTCAGTCGCAGATATCGATCATCCAAGAATCAGAGAAATCCAAGATGCGGAGAAAAAACAGTGGTATGAATTGAGGGAACAGATCATTCCATGGATTGACGGTCGTACTGTATTGCTCAGGGTCGCCACCGACATCAGCGACCGAAAAAAGCTGGAGGAAAAGCAGAAACTGGCGATGGCGGTATTCGATAACGCGCTGGAAGCCATCATGCTGTCCGATCTCTCCGGGACCATTCGGATGGTCAATTCGGCTTTCACCGTCATCACCGGTTATGAACCGGAAGAGGTGATCGGTAAAGACATCGAAGTTTTATACTCCGACCGCTACGATCCGGAATTTTACAGAACGTTGAGAGAGGAAGTCAGACAGAAGGGTTACTGGGTCGGTGAACTATGGAATCAACGGAAAAATGGGGAGTCCTATCCCGAATGGCTGACTATCTCTTCCATCTGCAACCGTGAAAACCAGGTCACGCAGTATCTTTTTATTTTCAGCGATATCACCATTCGCAAGCAATTTGAAGAATTGATCAAATATAAGGCCTATCACGATCCATTGACCGGATTGCCCAACCGCGATCTGATGAACGACAGACTGACTATGGCCATCGCCAAAGCCGACCGGAATGGAAGTAAACTGGGCATCATTTTTATGAACCTGGACAATTTCAAAGCGGTTAATGACCAGTATGGCCATCAACAGGGGGATGAACTTTTAAGGGAGATCAGCCGGAAAATGCGATTGATAATCCGTAAAAGCGATACCATTGCCCGATATGGCGGTGATGAATTCGTCATTCTGTTGACTGATCTGACCGACCGATTGGTCATCGAGCGAATCGCTGAAAGTCTGATCATGTCGGTCGAAAGGCTATCTATGATCCGTAATCAGCCGATCTCCATCAGTTGCAGTATGGGAATCAGTCTTTACCCTGATCATGCCGAAACGATTCCGGAACTGATCCGACAGGCCGATCAGGCCATGTATCAGGTAAAAAAACACTTAACACCTAAAAAATACTGTTTTTACAACGCTGACCGGATGGAGCCGCCTCCAGCCGAAGAAATACCGGCCGGATAAATGGAAATCGGATTCTCCAACCACCCCAATTTTTAAAAGAGTAAATAACCCATTGTGAAAAACTTGTCTGTATTATTAGGTATTATATTGAAGCGTAATAAACAACATCGAACACCAGTAAGGAATCCATATCAGGTTAATGGTAAACCCAGAATTCCCAATAGTCGATTGAAATCGTTCGGATTAACGATCTCAAGAATGTGAATCGGGTATAAGAGTAAAGTATGGGATTTTATATTTTGCTTTAATGCTTTTAAGTAAAATATTAAACCGGAATCATGATTAATTTCCAAGAAAAAACGCTTGACGGCAGGCAGGGAAAATATTATATTTGGAACTCGATCGTAAGAGTCGAGTGCCGGGATAGCTCAGTGGTAGAGCAACTGATTCGTAATCAGTAGGTCGTGAGTTCAACTCTCATTCCCGGCTTTATTATCCCCCAACAACTTACAGCTTTAGAGTCAACCATGAAATGTTGAGGTATAACCATTTTAAAACCATTGACTTTATTATTGACATATTCTATATTTTCAATTGCTATGCAGTCAGTAAAAAAGCTCTGTTATGTTTGTCATTTATTTTCTTCTGGTAACATTCTAATAAAGTTTGTCAAGTTCATTCAAACCTTTTTGAAGCGATGGTTTTTTAATGGTTTTCACATCATCAATCAATGAAATGACATCAATCGGAATTTGCCGGGGATTTCAGATGTATTATATAAATAGTGTGGAAGGATTTATAAAGTCAACGATGCCCTTGAGGAGGTAGTATTGAGATTCTTATGTTGGATTGTATTGACTTGGTGCAGTCTACCGATTCATATCTTGAGCAACCAAGAGCTCCGGGCGGTTAAAATCACCAATGTTGACAGCTATGTGCTCAATTCCGATAAAATGATCGGAGACGCTATGGATTTCCTGGCGTCATTCAACATCAATGCCGTATTGGTCGTAGTCTGGAACGGCGGGTATACGCTTTACCCAAGCGCTATAACGGACAGTCTGTTCGGCTACTCGATCGATCCGGTCATGGATCCTTCACAACAGGGGAGGGATCCTCTTCGTACCGTCATCATCGAGGCTCATCGCAACGGAATCGAAGTCCTGCCTTGGTACGAATACGGATTCGCATCCTATTACGGCAGCCCCGGAAAAATCCTGGAAACCTATCCTGAATGGGCGTTGAAGGACAACCAGGGCGCCTATTGCGAAAAGAATAGTTTTTATTGGATGTCGCCCATCAATCCCGAAGTACAGGATTTCATTCGGGCCATTACCGTGGAGGCGGTTCGTAACTACGATATCGACGGTATCGAGTATTCCGACCGTATCCCGGCTATGCCGGTAGAAGGTGGATACGATTCGGTGACTGTCGGATTATACAAACAGGAACACCATGGCAACGCCCCGCCTTCAAATTATAAAGACGCTGATTGGAAACGATGGCGGGCCGGCAAAATGAATGATTGGTTCCGGCGAGTACGCGATACGGTCAAGGCGATCAATCCGGCTTGTCACGTCTGCTCCAGTCCCAGCCTTTATCCCTGGTCCTATGATGAGTATCTCCAGGACGTCAAAACCTGGGTCGAATCGGGAACGGTGGATCACTGTATACCGCAGTTCTACCGTACTAAACTTACCGATTACTCATTTGAAGTCGATAAGTTTCTAGGCTATTTCTCCCCGGCCAACAAGCCGCTATTCATATCCGGAATGTATCTGCTCAGCGGCTACCACGGCAGTCAATACCTGATTACCGCTAAGGATATGATCGAGCAGATCGCCTTCCACCGAAGCCGAGGATTGATAGGTGAGGCTTTTTTTTATTATGAAGCCTTCCCTCTCAACAATAGCCTGCTGGCCGACACTCTGCTCAAGAGTTGGTATGCCGAATCGGCGAGCGTACCCGGACGTAACAGCCAAATCTGGCGACCGAAAGCCGTAGTTGTCCATGAAATGGATTCGAGTAATGTGACCTACAGCGGTGACTGGCAGGTGAAACTCGCATCAGGATTCCAGGGAAAAACACTAGCCACCAGTTCCAACACTTACAGTTCGTTAGTCTATACTATGGACGTGCCGTTTAATGCATGGTTCGGAGTGTATGCTTTCACCACCGCCAGTCCCAACTATTCCAAGCAGGCCCATTATGTAATATACGGGGACAGCGATTCGAGCGAGATAACCCTGGATCAAACCCGCGGCGGACGCTGGAACCAGATCGGAACCATCTATCTGACACAGGGCCGGCATCAGATCGTAAAAATCGACAATCAGGGTGTGGAGGCCAACAAACAGGTCATGGCCGATGCCGTGATGATCATGATCGACCGCCGCCTCTCCCCCGATGTTATCGTACCGGTACCGGTGACTGAACGGAACGATTTGCCGATACGGCCCAAGCATCAGGAACTATCCGATCTTGGAAATTATCCCAATCCTTTTATCCGGCAAACGACCATCCGGTGGAGAGCACCCCATCCGGTACAAACTGAACTCAGGATCTACAATCTGGCCGGGCAGGAATTGCTTTCCCGCCGGATCACCTGTCCGATTCCGGGACATTATCAGTTTATTTGGCAGGCGGACTCAGTTTCGACCGGTATCTATTTCTGTATTTTAGAAACTGCCGGTTCCCGATTGATAAGAAAAATGCTGATCGTGAAATAACCATGATCAATGGTTGCAGCATTTTCGACTTATAAAAGGACCATCTTCTCCCTACAAGCTTGGAAACTATATAGTGAGGTAAATAAATCATGATGATATAAAATCTTTGAGCTTAAAAAGAAACTGTCTCTGCATTTCAGGAGAAAGCTCTCTAAACTTTTCAATAAGCCAGTCGATTTTTAGTTTACTCAAATGCTTTTCGATTCTTTTATTAATTTCCTCAAGCCGTGCGCGATGGTTATCTGTAAGAACTGCCGGAGGGCAGTTAGCGCGAGCATGCAAACTATTAATTTCTGAAGCATTTAGTCTTTCAAAATCAGTAGTTTCGTTTTCGAGATCTTGTATCCATTCAAGACTTTTCTCTTCCCTGCTTTCGACTATCAATTTCCTGAAATTTTCTATAGTCTCCAACGGTTCCCATGGTGCCTCATCTTCACCAACTGCATCAAACACTTCAGATTTTAGTTTTTTTGCCAGTGAATCAAACTCGTTCCAGGTAAGCCGATCATTGTTTAACTGTTGATAAACTTGTAAATAGATACGCAAACATCTACGCATCAATTGCAAATCATCAAGATCCTCTCTGCAGCCCTCAAAAACAGAAAATAACTCATCGACTTCATTCTGCAGGTCTTCGGCGTCATTAATCGTCTTGAGCCTTGCTTGCCATAGTTTTGAAGCACGTTTTTTGGCTCCATTCAAAGCTGCTTTTATTTCTTCAAGTCTATTCGATAGTTGCAGGCGCAACTCGACGATCTCTGGCATTTCGATATGCGTTGAAATGCTTCGAAGTTTGTTAGCATATTCGGTGCCGACTTTCTGAAGTGCCCGTAGCTCAGCTATCCGAACAAAGCTTGTAGCTTGAGCATGAGTTGTGAGCCATAGGCCAATTTCCCTCACCATTTGGTGCGCAGAAGCGATTAACTCGACTTTTCGAATAGCGGTATTGGTATATTTGACAAGCTCATCTTGCAATTCGTCCAATTTCAATTTTTGAAAACTTCCACCCACCTTATGAATCATCTTGTGCTTAAATTCACCAACAGCATCAGGTGTCCCATCCTTTGGAGATTGCCTTTTGAGCCAATCTGGAAAAAGATGAATCAATGTTTGCCTAGAACGTTCAGCAATTGGTTTGATTTTCTCGATCTCATGATCAGACCATAATGCTTTTTTTGAAGTCATGCGGGCTATCAAGTCAACAAGGTCAGCCGTACCCCAAGAAAGCAAGGCAACGTCAGAACGTTCGAGTCCATTATCGATTTTACTGATAGCGGATTCCTGTATTTCTTCATTTTTTTTCAATTCAATAAAGGCCGTTTTCCCTAACTCCTCGAGATGTA
>JAGOEH010000240.1 GCA_017997825.1 Candidatus Delongbacteria bacterium
ACCAGGGCGATGGGTTTGCTCATCGTATGCTCCGTCATGGTTTCGGTTCAATACACCAGGTTGATGACATAGGGCAGGGCCCTTGTTTTGTAAATGTGATCCTGGGGACCGGTTTCCGGTAAAAGGTTCAGGGTCTTAAACTCCATGATCGCCGCCGGAATGTTCTTGTTGTTGATATAGGCGATCGCCATCTCAAGACTGACTTCACAATCATTGGGATGGGCTTTTTTGGCCTTCTCCATAACACTGACGGCATCCGGGTACCCTTTAGTCTTAAATCCGAATAATTTCATCCAGAATTTCGGGTAGACTCCCATCTCTTGGTGCCAGTGAGATAATTGGATCGCAGCGGCTTTGTTTTCCGGTTCTCGATCCAGAATGGCGGTCAGGGTGTGATAGGCGTTTTTCATGTACTTTTTCCTGGCATGGAGCCCTTTGTTTTTGTTGATCAGCATATTGATCTGGGCATCGGCGAATTGAAGGTCGTGATTATCCGGATATTTGTCCATTTGGGTTTCCAGCATCGGCAGGATGTCGGTTTGAAGATACCCCTGTCCTTCGGCATCCTGGGGTAATCCGAGTTGCGATTGAGCGATCAAATATCGTTGATAGTCTTCATCCTTGACTGAATCGGGATCGGCCAGTTTGAAATAGAGTGGATAGTACTGGACCGATTTTTCCATATCCTGGTTTTCAAAGGCAGATGTCGCGGTCAGATAAATTTCCCGGCGGATTCGGATGCTGCTGGAGGGGAGCGGCTTAGCCGGAGCTAGAGTGTCAGGTTGCTCCTCGGCCGGTTCGGGAATGGTTCGGCGCGTTTTGGGGGTGGGGCGTTTGGAAGGAGTTTTTTTCTTGACCTTGCCTTCAATGGTGGTGGTGTCTAAAAAAAGCGTATCCAGCAGATTGGAAGGTTGAATCGTCGGTACATCAGGCTTGACCGAATCAGCCGATTCCTGAGCCTGGACCGGGATGATGCCGATCAGCATCCAAACCAAAAAACAGAAGATAGAAGACTTCATAAACCCATCCTTTTTTAAAATAATGATTTACCCCCGTCAATCCTGATAATCTCTCCATTGATGGCACGTTGCTGCAGGAGAAAGGCGCAGGCTGAGGCTACCTCTTCAGCCGGAACCGGTGTTTGGGTAACGGAGCGCCGGATGACGGAATCCGGGGTGTCCGGATTGACGATGCCGGGAGAGATACCATTGATGCAGAAACGGTTTCCGGCCTGTCGAGCCATGTTTCGAATCAGGCTTTTCAACGCAGCCTTGCTGACCGCATAGGGAAGATAACCCGGAAGAACTTTGTCCGCATAAATGTCGACCATAAAAATCATTCGACCGGGCTCCCGATCTGTAAAATGCGTCTGTTGGAGAAAGAATTCGGACAGGCAGGCCGGAGCGACCAGATTGATGCTCAGGAAGGTATTCCAGTCGGCCGGAGCGGTTCGGGCAAAAGGAACCGGATAAAAAACGGCGGCATTATGGATGATGGCATCCAATGGTCTATGTTCGGTCAGGGAATGCCACCAATCCTCCAATTTGTCCGGGCGGCGGAAATCGGCCTGACCGGTTTCCAGGCTTGAGGATCCGGCTTGACGGAGACTCTCTAAATAGGATGATTCCGCGGCCGGATCGTTTCGGTGATAATGCAGCACCAATTCCAGACCCAGGCCGGCCAAGCGGATGCCGATGGCTCGCCCGATCGGACTGAAAGCCCCGGTGATTAAAACTCGGGTCATTCGAATAACCCCCTCAATCGCTCAAGATTCGGTTTCATGTCCCCTAATCCCGGAGCCGGTCCATAGACCATCTGGCTGACCAGCTGTTGAAATTCATCTTCATCCAGTTCTCCATCCTCTTTGAAATACTTGATCCGGAATGGAAGACGAAGCGCTGCCAGCTTGTACAGGTTGGTCTGCATCACCGGGTGACCAAACTCCACATATAGAACGACGCGGGATGTATCCGGCAGAAAATTAAGCACCAGATCGATCATTTCCCGGAATCCCAAAAAAGCGGGGATATCATCCAGAATAAACAGATGAAAGGAGGTCAGATTCAGTTTGATGATAAAATCTCGGATGCTGTCCGTTCTGATAATCTGATAAGCCGGTGGGTTGATGCGGTCGAAGCGGGTGTCATCGGACAAAATCAGAACCTTGGTTTTAAAACGCTGAAAAAACCGGTTGACCAATTCGGCCGGAATGTCGTTATACTGAAGAGCGTTCTGAAGGGTTAAACGCTCGATGGCCCGTAGGCGGTTGGGCTCTTCATCTTTCATGTCGTTAACAATCAGCTCGATCGAATTGATTCCGTTCCTGCCCGGTTTGCCTTCATAGAGGGAAGCCAATAACGCCTGGGCGACCCGAACGTTGATCAGGGAAATATCTTTAACCTGGGATGGATCCGGAGGCATATCGATCTGCAGAAATGTGTTCAGCAAATTCTGCTCCATTTGGCGGAACTCCGGGCGGTCCAGCCTTACAATATCCCGAATGAAGAGAAACAAAATTTGAGCGGTTTTTTCCAGGACATCGGTCATATTTTTGCGATAAAACGCCACCGAATAATCTTTCATCTGTTCGATGACATGTTCTAAAATCGGATAAGACTGAGGGGGATCCGGCTGGCCGCGGCCGTGGGATTCAATCTGATGCAGGTAGCTCTGAAGCATATGGTAGATCCGATCCAGGATTCTCAGAGCGGCAAACTCTTCGTCGGTTTCCAGACAGGTATTCATGAATCTGAAATAGGTGACGTTGATGATATGCATCAACGGGATATTCAGTTCATCGGTTTCGATCAGGATGCTGCTGTACTCGTCCAACACCGAGCAGATATCGTCCGGACCCTGGCGATTGCTGAAAAGCAGCAGGGCGAAGATATCGTTCAGCAACGAGAGGCACTTGGCTTCCAGTATCAGTTTGTGATCCTGAATCGAGATGTGTTTGTTCAGGTGGACAATATCCCGATCATCTTTCTCACGGGGAGAAAGGATGAAAAACGGTTCCGGAATTTGAGCCTTATGATGCTGGTAGTAGATCAGAATATTTGAGATGGAAAAGATGGCTTTGGTAGCGACGATCTTGTCGATATCATCGGCCGCCGTCATCAAGTAGGACAAGAGCTGGAATATTTTTTTTTTAATCTGGAGATAGTAGTTGGCTTTGTGTTCCTGACTGGTAAAGGAATTCCGGGAAATACGGATCGCCTTGGCAATCAGACACCGTATGTCCTTTTCGATGATCGTGATCGTATAGGCCGGCGAGGTCCAGCTGACGATATAAAAAATAAAGTACAATCCCAGCATGATCATCTGAATGGATAGGAGAACAAAAGCCAAAAGCGGGGCATAAGGCAGCAGGGGATAGGCGAAGGTACTGAAGTAAGCAAAAATGCTGACGGAGACGGTATAGGTGAAAATGAACAGGCATTGAATATTGTAAAAGAAGTATTTAATGACAGGGAAATATCGGTTGGTGAAGACTTCCAGGATGATTACGCCGACAAATATAATAGCGGTTGAAGCGCTGGAGAGGGTTTCCATGCTGTTGGCGGCTGCATTCCAGTCCATCCGGGAGACGAAGCCCAGCCAGGGGATATATTCCATCAGACGGGCCAATCCGAGATAGACCAGATTAAGGAGCAGCGATCCGATCACCAGATAAAACGGAATGATTCTTTTTTCATACTTTTCCTGGCTGAACATGATTGGTTTCATATAGATATAATATAAAAACTTATTATGGATTGTCAATATGTTTTTGGTCGGATAATTTCAGGTATTCCCCGGCATATTCCATTTCCTGTTCGATCGTTATGCGGTTATCCAGACGGGCCTTCAGGACTTCATCCAGAATCTTCCGGATTCGGGGGCCGGGTTTGAGGCCCAATTGAAGCAGGTCTGTGCCGCGGATCCGGATGCGGATAGACTTCAGTTCGGTCATGAAGTAAAGAATATTGCGGCGGATCGACATTTCTTCAAAATAACCCAACAGGAAAAGCAGGCTTTCATCGGGATAATTGATCAACAGAAAATAGAGTTGGCTGTTGGGCAGATCATTTTTGGCCAGGTGGTCCTGGAAGATGGGAATAGCCCGGATAGTGGAATGATAGAGCGATCGGTGCTTGTCGGTAAAGGCGAAGATCTTGAAGAACTGGGTCACTTTGGCTTTCGTAAGTCCCTGCAGAATGCCGAACAGATAGGTCAGCCAGAGCGAGGCGGTGTGATCCTTATAGACCATCCGGTACCATTGTACAAATGAATTGATATGTTCCAGGATTTTCATATTTCGGTCGTCGATGACCAGACTGATGGGAAGTTGATGGAGTATACCCAATTCATGGAGGCGTTGGAGAGGTTTGAGAGGGTTTTTTTCGTTCAGCATAATCAGCAGTTCTTCCTGTATTCGCTGAGTCGATACCTTTTTAAGCACTTTATGTTTGATGGCCGAATGGATCAGGCGCAGGGTTTGATCGGCGATCTTGAATCCCAGCCGCTGTTCAAAACGGACGGCGCGAATGATTCGGGTCGGATCTTCAATAAAACTCAAATTGTGCAGGATTCTGACTATCCCCATCGATAAATCCCGGCGGCCGGAAAAGAAATCGATCAGGTGGCCGAAATTTTCCGGTTCCAGACTGACTCCCAGGG
>JAGOEH010000036.1 GCA_017997825.1 Candidatus Delongbacteria bacterium
GGGAAATGGAAACCCTGATTGCCTATACCCCATTCAATCATTCCCCCTATCAGTATACGGTTCAGAATTTACTGCAAGCCGAACAATTCCGGCCGGCGATCCCCTTTCTGAAAGGGCGGATTGCCCTGGGCGAACAGGATGCATTCAGCCTGAAATGGCTGGGAATCGCATTGATGACGGAACGGGAATTCGGGCCGGCAATCGATTATATGGAACAGGCCCGCCGTCTGACTCCCTCCGATGCCCAATTGCTCTATAACCTGGCCGGAGCCTATGGATTCAGCGGTCGATTGGGTGAGGCGCTGCAAGCTCTGGAGGATTGTCTGAAGGTTGATCCCCAATTCCCCGGAGCAAGGCTGATGGCGGATGAATTGAAACAGCATCTGAGATGATCAGCGGGCCAGCGATCGCAGGAGTTCCCGATTAATCCGATAACGGCGGCATGGCTTACAGCGGTCAAGGGTAGCACTCATCAGGCTGTCCCGCTTGGATGCCAGCAGGGTGGATCGGATATGATCCCGCATCGCCTCGATTCCTCCCGCTACGGTTTCCCGTTTGATCACCCGGCCGATCCGGCAGGTATCCCCGTCCATGATGGGTGAGGATAGGGTTCCGGCGGGTAATAGATAAAATACTCTATAGAGACTACTGTCGCTGAAGCGGGTGACCGATTCAGATTTCCGATAAACCAATCCCGGTACATCCTTGATAATCCTGTCGGGAGATTCCCCGTGCCGCCATAAGACTTCAGCTTGGCGGACAGCCGGTTCAGGTCCGCTGAACCATTCCAGTTCCAACGACGGAATCCCGTTAGCATCAAACTGATCCTTGTGATCCCGATAATAAGCATCGATTTCGGATGGCAAAACCTCGACCGATCGGATCAGGCGGGAATGTACCAGATTACTGTAAACGTTATCCCGGTACAAAGCCGCTTTCCGGTTGATCTCGGGTCGTTGTTGAAGGTTTTCCTGATGAGCCAGGCGATTGATTTCACGATCGCGCAGATAATAGCCCAGAATCTCACGGCTGCCCCGGCGGATGATCTCTTTGTCGAGATAGGGCAGATGGGAGATCAGATCCCGGACTGTGACCGTTTCCCTGTTGCAGGCGGCGACCGGTTTGTCATAGACCGAATGCAGCCGGGAAACAATGGTTTGCATTTCATCTTCTCCCAGAGCTGAGGGGGTGCCCCCAAGCGCTTCCGGACGATGCGACAGGATCGGGTCCAAAATGCGGTCCAGGCTGTTCATCCGGTCCTGATCGTACCGGATATCCTGATGAGTGACCAGGCTTCGGACGACCGAATCGGCTTTGTTCCGGAACAGGGATTCCTTGAAGGCCGCATAGATCCGGTTTCGGGAATTCTGATAGGCGGATTCATCCGTGAATACCCCCCGCAGGATCCCCTCCACCTGTAGAATATGATAGTAAATTCCATTTTTAACGGGCGGAGAGAGCTCTCCCGGTTCCATCCGAAAGGCGGTTTGGGCCAGGGGATAATCCAGCTGGTCCCAGTTGAGCATGCCCAAAGAACCGCCGTTCTTCCGTAGGGTTGTATCCTGAAAACATTGTTCCGCCAACTGTTCAAAGCGGATTGTTTTGGATTGCAATTGGCGATACCACTCCCAGGCCGTCGCCGAATCCCGGGTGACCAGATGCCGGATCCGCCGGGGTTCCTGCATTTTCATATAGATATCCCGGCACAGGGAGTCACTCAAGGGAGGGATCTGAGTCTGTACCCGTTCTTTGATATACAACTCCCGCATCTGGGATTCCAGGTAGCGCCGCTGGTCCTGAATGACCAGCGTGTCCCGGCTGATCCCCAGGCTGTCGGCCAACTGGGCCAACAGTTTGCGGTTCATCAGGTATTTGGCGTATTCGATGCGGGTGGAATCGTTGTCCCGGGTATGAGGCTGCATCTGGTACCGGGCGTATTCGACCAGGAATTCGTCCCGGCTGATCCGGTATGATCCGCACTCGATCACGCTGTCATCCTTCCGGGAACACCCTCCGTAGCCGAGCAGGATGATCAGAAGCAGGCTGAGGATGGAACGAGTCATCAAAAATTCAATCCCAGTGAAAAGTGATGAGCTTGATTGAGGTACTCGAAACTCTGATAGGCATAATCGAAGTTCATGCCGAATTGCGGGCCGAACTGGTATCGGATTCCGGCGCCGAAGGTGAACTGGTTTTCCCGGTTATTCTGGAAAAGGGATTGCATTCCCCCGCGGACACTGATCATTTTTTTCCAGAAGGCCAGTTCGCCGCCCCAATTGACCGATTCACTGTTATCATTGGGATGGACCCCTTCCACCACGCTCAATAAGCGAATATTGTCGGTATTGATGAAGGCCTTGGCCAGACTGAGCGTCATTTTGAGGGGGAGTTCGAATTTGTCGGTGGCCAGATAGGCGTTCAGATTGGGATTGTTTCCCTGGTTGAGGGGATCGATATCCTTCTGGACCATCAGATCATCGCCGCTCATTTTCATTTTAGGGCCGAAATTGCTGATGGAGGCTCCGACCAGGATACCGTAGATCGGGGTTTTGAAGATGGTTCCGATATCCAGGGCTACCGTTCGGGCCGAGGTATTCCAGATGGATTCCTGGATATACTTGAGGGTGCCCCCGAGTTGGAATTGATCGGTTAGATTCCGGGCATAGGATAATCCCAGGGCAAAGCTGCCGGCCGTAAATTTTTCGCCGTTGCCGTCCTGGGCGTATTCGGTGGTGACCTCCATTTCACCCGATGAGAGGGTTGTCAGATTGAGGCCGAGGGTGCCGTAGACTCCCATCGGAATGACCATGCCGATGTAATTGAAGGGGATATCGGCCACCCAGTTGGAGTGGACCATATAGACAGCTTTTCGGTCGATGGAGGCGATACCGGCCGGATTCCAGTACATGGAGGAGGGATCGTCGCTGATGGCGGTTACGGCGCCTCCCATGCCTCCTGCCCGTCCGCCTACGGGAATCGAGAGGAACTTGGCGGCGGTGGTCCCGGTTTTTTTGACCGTACCGGCTGCGGCCAGATTGATCAGTATTAATCCTAAGATCAGGCTGCGTTTAATCATATTGGCTCCTTTATCATTCATCACTTGATGATCGCGAATTTACCGATTTTTTCACCCAGCCCCGGCGCTTCGATATGGTAGATATAAATCCCGTATGAAGCGGCCAGATTGTCCAGTGTCAACAGATTCCAGACGGCGGTGCCGTCACGGTTGGCGCTGTTGTGCTCGATCTGGGCCACCCGTTCGCCATTGACGGTATAAATCCGGATGGTACACTGACGGGGTAAATGAATAAAATGGATCTCCTGGGGGCCCCGGCCACTGTTGTAAGGATTGGTGGGTTCCCAGGTGGCCGCCACGATATAGGGATTGGGAACGACCCGGATTCGATCCATGTCGGATTTGGCTTGCCGGGTATCGATACTATCGCTCAAGACGGTGAACTGATAAGTATCCCGCGATGTAAAGGGCTTCTTGGTGTATATGAAGGCCGTGTCGCCCGTCATGGGAGCCCGACGCGATGCGTTATAGAAACAGGTGAACAGCCAGGAGGGCCGTAAACTGTCCTGCAGGGTCTCCATAAAAATGACCTTGTCCTGGTATAATCCGGAAGCATCCGCCGTCAGCCTGCCTGCACCGTCGGTCAGATCCTGTTCCAGAAAAGCAAAATCGATGAACCGGTTTTCCGAGATGTTGTAGACTTTAAAATTGACCGGAATTGCCGGGATTTCTCGGGTGGTACTCTGGATTTTCACCTTGACCAGAATCGAGGTATCGACTCCCACCTCATCAAAAATCACCTGATAATCCGCCGGCCGCGGGACTCCGTAAAAGGTCGGATAGTTTATCAATTGCAGGGCATACTGATAGGCTTCGGTATGATTCCAGCGGCTCAGCTCGGAATTGAGCTGGATCGAGGATTCATTCAGCAGGGTCAGGCTCAGTCCGTTGAAAATGGGGATCTCCTGGCCTTCAAAGGCGGTGGATTTGAGGATGATGGGAATCCGGTTGGCCGGATCGGTGATATCTTCGATGCTGAAGTTTTTGGTTTTGATGGTGGAAACCGTTTCGCTGAATTTCTGGGTGACGATGATGGTATCTTCAAAATTGATCTCGTAGGTGTGATGGTGCAGGATGCTGTCCTGATCGATCACCGAGTAGGAAATGCTGCCGTTGGCGCTGCCCCGGGTGTGATTGATGGATTCCAGTTGGGCCGGAACATAGCCGGCGGCCGGAGGCGTCGGGGTGACGATCGCTACATTCTGCCCCTTGCCGATCACCTTGCCGCTTTTGATGGAGAGCATGACCGGGCATTCGCTGGGCAGGATTTCGCTGACCACACTGCCGTAATCAAAGGAGGTCAGAGTATAATAGTAGGTCACGCCGTTCTGGACGGTGGAATCCACAAAGGAATGGGACAACCCGGTGTTTTCTCCCAGATTGAAATGGGCCCCGTTGTAATGCAGGGGATGCAGGCCGGACCACTGATCGACCTTGTCGCAGATCATGATGGGTTTATGATAGACTTGGTCGCCGTAGGCATTGGTAATATCAAAATCATCCAACCGGCCGGGATCGGTCGTCCGGTATAAGCGGTAGCCCTCGAAATCATAGGGATCTTCACCGATTTCGGCCAGAAAATCGTCGTAGGATTGCTCGGCTTCATCATCCCAATACAGATGGACCACACCGTCCCCGGCGACCGCCCGTAAAACAGGGACAAAGGGAGCTTTGGCGAATTGGTAATCGGTATCATAGGTCTTTTGTGCGTTCCGCTTTTTACGCACCACCGACTCATCATTTTCCCCTAAAATGACGGCCACACTGATCCGTTCGATGGCTCCCGACTGGATGGGGAAGAATCCGGAGGATACAAAGGCGTCCCAATCCCCGGTAATCGGAGTGGTCATGTCGAAGAATTTTCCGGGGATCATCAGCATGTTCCAGTTGGTTTCATCATTTTCGTTATGGAAATTCCCCATCTTGACATACTGGACATTGGTCAGGCCGATCTGATCGGATTCGGATACATCGGTTTTGTCGATATTGGGTTCGCCCGGAAAGAAGGTTCCGGCACCGGAGGTCGGCTTGGCGTCATTCTCTCCCGGATCGCCGGTAAAGGCGTTTCCGTCCAGTCCGACATCATCCAGGGTGATATCCCAATCACCGTCATTATCGATATGATCTTCACGACTTTCATCGATCATCTCATCGATGCCCTCATCGATCTCTTCGTCGATGGCGCCGTCGGCGTCATTATCGATCCCGTCGGCATACTTTTTACCGAGATCCTGCTGATCCTCGTCGATCAGCCCGTTGCCGTTATCGTCCCTTCCGTTGTCGGGAATCTCCCCTTCCAGCATGGCCTGGGTGACGACCGGGCTCAGATTTTCTCCATTATCGTTATTGTCGATCAGGTCTTTGAATTTTAAACCCAGATCTTCCGTTCCTTCATCATACAGGTTGTTTAGGTTGTCGTCCTTGCCGTTGTCGGCAATTTCACCGGCCAGCATGGCCTGGGTGATGACGGGGCTGCCCGATTCCCCGTCCCCGTCGTTATCGATATGATCACGGAATCCGACTCCGGATTGGCTGCCGAACGGGACATGGGTCTCGTTTTCATCGATCAGCCCGTTGCCGTTGTTGTCGATCAGATCGGTCTGATCCTCACCCTCGATAATGGCGTCGGTAATCTTGGGTGAATTATCTTCCCCGTCCCCATCGTTATCGATTCCATCGGCGGCATTACCCGGTGTTTCCAGAAATGCCACCCCGGCCACGCCGACCTCCACGCCGGCAAAGGCGGCATTCTTGGATTGGCCGTCTTTATCCTTGCACCATGCGATATCCAGTGAGATATCGAATACCGGTGAATCGTCCTCGGTATCGCCGTCGCCGCCCACCATATCGGCAATCCAAATGCAGAAGGCGGTTTTGGGCAAGTCATAATAGGAGTCATTCCGGATCTCATACAGTAGATAGATGACATCGCTGACCAGGATCTGGGACCAGGCCAGCACGCGGCAATCGATCAGAATTCCCAAGCCTCGTCGATTGGGATCATCCTGGCGGTGGGGGAAATAGAGGTAGCGGTCATACAGATCATCCGCCGCTCGGAAATACATTTCCTGGTCCGCATTGAAAATATTCTTGCCGAAATAGCCATTCCAACTGCCTTTCCATCCCGGATCGGACAGATCGGTCATTTTATCCGGCCAGTATTCAGGCCAGGAGGAGGGGATATCGCTTTTGGCGATATAGGTGTTATTGGTATCGGGATTACAGTAGCCGGGAACCGGTTCGATGGTCCAGGACTTGCCCTGGCTTCCGCTGCGGGAATAGGGAACGTCCACGATATGAATCCGGTTGTTGTTGGTATCGCGGACCTCGCCGGCCACAAAAATCTGGGTCATGGCGACATAATGCCGGCCGGTATTCTTGGGCCATTCATAGGGGGTTTGTCCGGCCAGCCCGTAATTCTGGCGCCCGGTCAGCCCGGTATTGAAAATGGTGGTCCGAACATTGTTGCCGTCGATATCGGTTTTACGGCGCTGCTTGGGATCCGACCGTTCCGAGGAGGGTTTGTACTGCGCCCACAGAGTGGCCGTTAAAAATATCAACAGAATGAACATCATTGTTTTTGGCATGTCGGCTCCTTTAAAAATCTATTTTTAAGCCGCAGGTGATCTTGCGGGGCGCCTGAAAAAAATCGGGCCGGATCAGATACTCTTCGATCGGATTGTTGTACTGGATATCCCCTGAGACATTCTTGTCTTCCAGGGTGAATTCCGGATCGCCGGTATCACTGTAAACCGTGACCGGATTCTTGCGGTCCAGCAGATTGTAGACCTTCAGATAAAGCTGGAATCCGAGTTTGGCCACCCGGATGGTATGGAACATATACAGATCGATGGAGAGATTGTCCGGAATACGCCGACTGTTCTTGCTCAGTTGGGTGGACAGATTTTTGGCCTGGCGGGACACGGAATTCAAAGAGGGGGTATAAGGGATCCCGGAGGCATATTTGCCCAACAGGGTGATCCCGTTCCGGGCCGTGGAATAATTGAGGGAGGCGTTGGCGGTATGGGTCCGGTCCCAATCCAGCGGCACCAACTGCCGGGTCGGTTCCAGCTCATCCACCATGGCTTGCTGCTCCTCGGCCGGATCACTGTTGGTTCCCTCCGCCGTCTGATAGGTATACTCCACATTCAAATTGATCTTCCGATTGACCGCCTGATTGTAGGAGAGCGTAACGCCTTTGACGCCGGCATAATCCTGGTTGATGAACATCAGATAATCGGTGCCGGGAATGGCTGTTTCAATGATCGGACTGGTCGATATCCAATCGCGGACATCCCGGTAAAATCCCGTGATATCCAGCTTGGCGCCCGGAAATACCTCCTGCTGCAGCCCGATTTCATACATGGTGGTCTTCTGGGGTTTCAAATCGGGATTGCCGTATACACCCTGCATCGATCCGGATTCATTGATCTTGTATTCCGGCTTGTTGTACAGGTAGAGAAAATTCGGAATCTGTAGAAAATGTCCGTAGGAAAAATGGATGGTGCCCTGGTCGGTGATCGGATAGGCAATTCCCAATCGAGGCGAGACCTGGTATTTGGCGTCGGCCTGTTTGTACCAGATGGAGCGGCGTTCCTCCAAACTCAACTGGGCATGGGATTCCTTCAGCGGATTGTAAATATTCGGATCCGCCGGATCAGCCGGCAGATCAGCCTCCGGATTGAAATAGTCCAGACGGATTCCGGCATTGACAATAAAATTCTGATACTCGATCTTGTCCTGGATATAAGCCGAAGCCTCCTGAGGAAAGCGGTGGTAACGATCATGATAAGGAGTCGACGTGTTATATACATAGGGCCGGAAAGGGCTTATTTCCACATGGCTTTCATCCAGTTCCGGCATGATGTAGAATTCGTCCAGATATAGATGATAGCGTTTATACTCGATTCCGGCTTTGAGTTGATGCCGCATCGAGATCTGCGAGGTGATATCCAACTTGGCAATCAGGGTTTCGGTATAGCGTTCGAAATGCCGGTTGTCGATCCCCGAATTCAGAAAGGAAAAGGTGGGCTCTCCGCTGAGTGAATCGGGATGGATATAGCGTGAATCCAAGGGATTTTCGTATTTGTAGATCTGATACTCGGATTTCTGATAAGAGGCGTTCAGGGTATAGAATGTCTTTTGGTTCAGGGTGTGAGTCCAGATCATGTAATAGTTTTGTCCCTGGGTGTGCTCTTCCGGGATACCGTCCGGATTGAGGCGAAAACGATGATTGTAGGAGTGATAAGTCTTAGTGGAATAGAGCTGACCGAACGCCAGCTTGATGGCGCCTGAGATTCGGAAGGTCAGCTTGTTCTGGATGGATAAGAGCGCCTCGTCATTCATGGCGATGGCTTTGTTGTCCCCGGCTTGTCCTTGCGGAGTGAACCGGCGTTCACCGTAAAGGTATCCGTCTTCATAGGCATAGCGGGCGGTGGTGAAAAAACTGATGCCCGACCGGATCGGACCGGTCAGGGTCAATTGGGTATTGTAAATCGGATTGAATTGATTCAGATTGGAATAGAGTGAGGAATGGGAACTCAGGTAATCCCCGCCGTAAAGATGAAGATTCAGGTCGAATTTGGAGGCGCCCTCCTTGGTGACGATATTGATGATGCCGGACATAGCCTGTCCATATTCGGCATTGAAGGTGCCGGATATGACCTGGAGTTCCTGGATGGCCTCATTCTCTACCGATTGGGAGAGGCTGTTGTCATAGGAATCGGTTACATTGATGCCGTCCACCCAATAGGCGATTTCCGATGAGCGGCCGCCCCGGATATGAATATCGCCTCCGGCTCCGACCGTCACGCCCGACTGCAGGTTAAGCACCTCCTGGACATTCTCCACCGGCAGCAGGCTGATCTGTTCGCTGTTGACCTTGGACAGGGCACTGGTCTGATCCTTGACCACCACCTCTTTGTCGGCGGTCACCAGAATTTCCTTGTCGATCTGAATGGTCTGTTCCTTGAGCTTGAAATCCAGATAACTGGTCCGGTCAACACTGACCATGACCCGGGCGATGCTGTGCTTATGGTATCCGATCATCGATACGGTAACGGTATAGGATCCGGGTGGAATGTTGATGATGAAATACTCCCCGTTAATGTCCGTTGCCGCCCCCAGCTTGGGATCGAGCGGAACCGCAATATCCCCCGACCAGATCGATTCCACCATAATGTTGACCCCGGGTAACGCCTCACCGGATGACTCATCCGTCACTTTTCCGGCTATCTTGCCTGTCGTGCCTGCCCGGATGATTCCGGAAAACAGAATGAGCAGGACACCCAATTTCCAGCCCAAGCGGTTCATCATAATGACTCCGTTTTGTTTGGGTAAAATGATTTATAATGTAAGCACAATTAAACCTAATTCATAATATAGAAAGATTATAGCATTTTGTCAACATCTTTTGTTGAGATGATAAAAATATTCTGCCTTACGTATCAGTGCATTGTAATCGGTACCATAAAAGATGAATCCATCATAGTGGAACCTCATTTCAATCCGGTCCTGATCGATTTTAGTCGGGGCTGAGAGTTCGGTAATCGATCGTCGATCGGCAAGATTAGCGGGAATCCGTATCAGGTATGTACCGGTAGGATGATATATTACGATTATTCGGTATTGATCGGTTCAACGGGGAGGGTAGCCGGGGATTCGATGGAAGGGAGGCAGGGATGACGATTCAGGAATTCAAACGGCGGATGGCGGATGAATCGATCCTGATCGGTATGCGTTGCTGCCAGTAGTCCAGGAATTTTATTCGTTCAAGGTTCAGCAGGTGGATCTGGATTTGGTTGTGCATGGAGCTCGGTATGGAATCGTTCTCCCCGTTCGGATTCGAGCGCTTGAGGATTTTGGCCAGCCGGAATTGACCACGGAATGGAAAGGGGGGAAGGATGGAATCGGCCTGACTGTCAATGATCCGGTTTTTGAGTTGTGGCGGCAGATCATGGAGCGATGACCAGGGATATTGCCGGGTTTTAACGCGTCGTTTGATTTTCCCCCATTTTTCAGGCATGGTCTTTAGCTCAAGGTATAGACTGTCGGCCGGAATGCGGGACGGGAAACTCATGATCTCCAACAAAGGGCCTTGGCCGGCTTCCAGGCTGTCCCGGTGCTGCCGATAAAAAGCTCTGATTTCTGCCGTATCGATTGTTTGTTTCAGCATCCGGGTGAGCTGATCGATCAGGAAAAAATTCAGCTTGCGGCCGATTTCACTCTGAACGGTTTCAGACCGCTCATACCCGGCTTCCCGGGCTTGCTCAAACAAATAATCCCGAAAGGCCAAACTCAGCAGAAACTTTTCCAGTTGGCGTTCGGTCCGAATCCAATTTCGATCCTCCGGATAAACCAATCGGATCTTATCCAGCACTTCATAGGCGGTCACCGGTTGACCCAAGGCTTCATAAAGGATGGTTTCAGGAGGAATTCCGCTTTCCGGTGGGGCCGGGGATCGGATTAGATTATAAAAGTGCCGGATGGCTTCGGGATAGGGCTTAAAACCCAGCCGCCCGATCATCTCCTTGGATTTCCGCTGCAGGATATGCTTGACTTTACGTTCCTTCAAAAGAATCATCATGTGTTCCCGTTTTTGCAGATAATCCGTTTCGGTCGAAATCGGCTGATCGATGCGTTCCAGTACCTGGATGATGGTATACCCGCTCATGGATGCAATCGGTTTCGAAGTCTGACCGGGCTTGAGCTGATAGGCCTGCTCCTCGATTTCTTCCTCCATTTCGCCGAAACCCAGCTCATAGGACTTGCTCCAACTCACTACCGTATCGGCGCCGGTGGTAATCCGCCGGTAGAGACTGTCAATCTCGCCTTTTTCGGGGCTGTAAAGGTAGCGCAGGGTGATCCGGCTCATACTGCGGTGATAGGCCTGGCGAAGTTCGAGGGAATCGACCGTCAGCTCTTTTCCTACCTCGGCCTGCTTATAATGGCTGACCGTCGTGATCATCTCGATTTGCTGTTTTTTCAGCCGGTAAAACCGGGTCGTATCCATGCCCAAACTACAGGCAATCTGTTTCAACAGCCGATTCTCCATCATCAGCTTAAGACACTGCCCCCGGGACGCCGCCTGATCCGGAATGGAAAAATCCGCCAGATACTGCCGGTAATAAGGTTCAAAATCGGAACGACGGATCGTTTCTCCTCCGATCTCCATCAATATCGGATCCTGTCGGCCGCACCCGCATGAAATGAGGAAAAAAAAGATCATCACAAGAAACGAGTGAAATAAATGAGGGATTTTATGGTCCATGACTCCAATTAATACAAAAATGGTATCATGTCAATACTTTTCATCAGGATGAAGAAATAATTCTTTCCGGGTTTCCATCATGACTACCCATTTTGGGATTGACTTTGGGGACCGGGTTGATTAATTTGAATGCATGCTCAAACGAATCATATTCAGTCTGATCGTGTTGATCCTGTTTATCCTGATGCTGGAAGGGGTAAGTCGGATTATCTATCCGGTCGGGAGCGCCGATAGTCTTTTTGTATCGTATACCGTCAAAGGTGTAGAGTATCGGTTAAGCAACCGGTTCTATCCCCGGCGCTATTTTTTTCTGCCGGATGCGATCGTGCCGACATTGAGCCCGGAATTGATGATCCCGGAAAAATCTCCGGGCGTCTATCGGGTGTTTTGCCTCGGAGAATCGACGACGGCAGGATTTCCTTATCAGTTCAATATCTCCTATCCCTTTTTTTTGAAGCAGATTCTGCAGCACGCCCTACCGGAGCGAACGATTGAGGTCATCAACCTGGGGGTATCGGCCATCAACAGCTATGCGGTGTCCGATATGCTGCCGGATTTACAGCCCTGGGAGCCGGATTTGGTTTTGCTCTACCTGGGGCATAATGAGTTTTATGGTTCATTCGGGACCGCTTCCACCCAATACCGCTGGGGAGGATATAATCTCAAAAAACTCTATCTCAGACTGCTGGATCTAAGATCGGTTTCATTTTTTAAGCATTTGTTGTTGACGTTGAGTCGGGGTGATACTCCGATCGGCGATCAAAGCCTGATGTCGCATCTGATCAGTGCCCGGCGGCTTCGTCACGATGAGCCGGTCTTCAGGGAGACGCTGAGCGATTATCAGCGCAATCTGGATCAGATTGTAAATTTTTGCCGGGATCATCATTGGCCTCTGCTGGTTTCCACCCTGATTTCCAATACCCGGGATTTTGCTCCTTTCTCGTCGTATCATGGCCGGGATTTTGGGGCGGATGACTCATCCCGGTGGGAGGAATCCATTCTGAAATGGCGGCGGTCCGGGACTCGGACGGATTCGCTGGAGGCACTCAACCGGCTGGTCGAACTGGATTCGGTCTATGCCGATGTCCGTTATGAGCGGGCCCGGTTGACGGGGAATGCGGCCGATTATCAGGCGGCCCTGGATTATGACGCCATCCGCTTCAGAGCTCCTTCCGGAATCAATGCCATCATAAAGAATTATCATGATCCGGAAAACCGGATATGGGTACTGGATCTGGATGCGCACCTCCGTTCCTTTTCTCCGGGAGGGGAGATCGGAAATGAGTGGATGACGGAGCATCTCCATCCCAATCGGGAAGGCTATTGGGAGATGGCTCGCTATTATGCCGGATTGATTATAAAACAGTTTTTTACCGAAAGCTCCCGCGATCTTCCCGACCGAAGCCCGGTGATGGGATATACCGATCTGGATCTTTATGCGGCCCATAAAACCATTGAAAACCTTACCCGTCAGGCCCCCTATCGCCGACAGATCCTGCTCTATCCTGAACTGACCGATCGTCCTGACACCCCGCTGATGGATACGCTCTCTACCCGCTTCTTAAGCGGACGGATGTCATGGGCGGATTATCATCTGAGCTATGGTCGCTTTCTGTATGGTCGGAAAGAGGATGAACGCGCCGGGCATGAGTTTATGGCCCTGTTTGATGTTTTTCCCCAGTATCCGGAATATCTGATGGAAGCCGGCGACAGTCTGGTTCTGCATGACAACAACTCCCAAGCCATGGCTTTTTATGAGAAAGCCTTTGCGGCCGATTCCACTCTGTTGGAAGCTCTGGCTAAAATCGGCAGCCTGTATTATTTTGAGGGGGAGTATCCCCTGGCCGCCGAAAGATTTGAAAAGCTGATACGGATGAATCGGTCAATGAATAAACTGAAGCCGGAGGATTGCATTCGGGTTCATCGGTTTCAATTGGATTGCTGCCTCAAGCTGGGCTTGAGGGAGGAAGCCCTTGAGGAGATCCGGGTGCTGACCGAGGATTTGGGGCAGTCGGATCATCATCTGTTTGAGCTTCGAGACCGAATCCGGGGGATCCGGAATCCGGGGAGTCGCTGATGGCCGGCCGGATTATAACGATTGGCGAGGCGGTTCTGGATATTATCTTCCGGAATCGGCAGCCCCAGCGGGCCAATCCCGGGGGATCCATGCTGAACGCGGCTGTATCGCTGGGCCGCAGCGGCCTACCGGTCCAGCTTATCTCGGAGATCGGAAATGATCAGGCGGGAGAACTGATCGCTGACTTTCTGGCATTCAATCGAGTCGGAACGGATTATATCAGGATACGACCGGGAATTCAAACCCCGTTAGCCCTGGCATTTTTGGATGAGAAAATGAATGCCCGTTATGATTTCTATCGTTCCGCCGAGCCGGAGGAATCCCAGCCGGCCTGGAATTTTCCCCGGCTGCAGGATGACGATATTTTTCTGTTTGGATCCTATTTCCCGATTATGCCCGCACGTCAGGCCGATTTGGCGCCTTTATGGAGCCAGGTGGATTGCGGCCGGTTTTTAACGGTTTATGATCCCAATTTCCGCTCCGCTCATCGCGACCAGTTGCCGCAACTGAGACCCATCATCATCAGTCACATTGCCCGTTCCCACTTGGTCAAGGGCTCGACCGAGGATTTCGAACTGGTTTTCGGTGAAACCAACCCGGAAAGCGTCTATCGGCAGGTCAGCCGATGCGGGTGCCGTTGCTTGATTCTGACGGCCGCCTCAAATCCGGTTCGGGTCTTCACCCCGACCATCCGGTTGAGTGTTCCTGTATCCACGATACCGGTCGTCAGCACCATCGGAGCCGGCGATAATTTCAATGCCGGACTGATTGATGCCTTTTATCGGAAACACGTCACTTGCGATGACCTGGAGAACTTGTCGGCCGGGGAGTGGGAGGACCTGATCCTCCCGGCGATCGGGTGGGCCCGGGAGGTTTGTCAGAGTATGGATAATTATATTTCGGCCGAGAAATTTGGAGTAAGGCTAAATTAGGGCTTGACTTTTGACAAAAATAAAAGTATATACTCAGTCTTAACACTTTAATTAAACAGGAGGAGTAAGACATCATGTATGCCATAATTCACGCTGATGAAGTTCAGTATAAGGTGGAGGAAGGCCTGACGATTCGCATAGATAAAAAGGATTTCGAGCCGGGAACCAAGGTTACCATCGCGACGGTGGCGTTTCTGTCGGACGGCCAGCATTCCCTGATCGGGAAGCCTTTGATCGATGACGCCTCGGTCGAGGCCGAGATCGTCGGTCACGAAAAGGGTGACAAAGTGATCTCGTTCAAGAAACGACGTCGTAAAGGATACTCCCGAAAGATCGGACACCGTCAGCAGTATACCCTGTTAAAGATCAACAAAATCAATCCACCGAGTGGAATTTTCAATTAAGGAGTAAGTGCGCTATGGCTCATAAAAAAGGAGTCGGCAGTTCCAGGAACGGCCGAGACAGTAATAGTCAGCGACTGGGAGTCAAGGTTTACAGCGGTCAGACCATCCGGGCCGGCGGCATCATCATTCGGCAGCGCGGAACCCGTATTCATCCGGGATCGAATGTCGGAATCGGCAAGGATGACACCTTGTTTGCCTTGATCGACGGAATCGTCAAGTTTGAGACCTTCCGGGGCGATAAGAAAAAAGTCAGCGTGTATGCCGACTGAGCCGCTTAACCAAGCGGCTTTTTTTTTATACGCCCGACAGGGCGCACCCACTATCCATCCATAAGGTAACTATGGCGGACCATCGGATACTGGAACTGATCAAAACCATTTCACTGGAAATCGCTCATAATCCGGATATCAACCTGGTTCTGGAATCGGTCTTGAATAATATTCAGCGGGTGCTTCAGGCTGATCGCGCCTCGATTATGTTTCCCGACCAGGATTCCAACACTCTTTATATTAAAGCCGGCCGAGGCTTTGAACCCGATGTGATGCGGAGTGTCCGGCTTCCGATCGCCGAAGGGATCGCCGGATATGTAGCCCGATCGCACCGCCCGGTATTTCTCAAGACCGAAGGGGATTACCAGGCCTTCGGAATATCCCCTGATACCTTCCGCTACCGTAATGTTTCGGCCATCAGCATCCCCATTCTGTATAAAGATGATTTTTTAGGGGTGCTGAATCTGAACGACAAACATCAAAATGGATCATTTACCGAAACCGATTTTCTGACCGCCCAGATCGTAGCTTCCCAAGCTGCTGTCGCCATCAATAATTCTGTTCTGTTCAATCATTATATCGAAAAAATCAAACTGCAACAATCCTTTCTGATCGCCCGGGAGATCCAGCAGCATTTTTTTCCGAAACAGTCGCCTGAGTTGTCCGGGTATGAAATTGAAAGCTGGGCCAAGACCTGTGATGAAACCGGCGGCGATTACTATGATTATATCCATTATTTTGATCACAGCCTGGCCATGGTGATCGGCGATGTGGCCGGTCATGGAATCGGAGCCGCACTGGTGATGGCTTCAGCCCGCGCCGCCTTGCATGCCTATGTGGAGAATATTGACGATCTGCAGCAGGTATTCTATAAATTGAACAATCTGTTGGAATCCAACCTGGAATACTCCAATTTCATGACCCTGTTGATCGTATTGCTCGATATTAATCATGGTACCTTCCGCTATATCAGCGCCGGCCATGAAGGACCGATTTTCTATAACAAGCACAGCGACCGGTTTCATGTATTCCCCAGTTGCGGCTTGCCCCTCGGAATTCAACATAACACCGGCTATACCCTGTCCGCTCCTCAATCCCTCCAATCCGGTGATTTTATTCTTCTGATCACCGACGGTTTCTATGAAGTCCACCATCCGGCTGATGGCATGATGGGGAAGCAGCGCTTGATGGATTTTCTGGCCGTAAATCGCCACTGCTCCATGCACGAACTCAAAGCCGCCATGATCGGGTTCTGGCAGAGCTATCGCGGCAATGAGCCTCAGGAAGATGATATTTCCCTGGTATTGATAAAAAAACTATAATTTTAATCATATTCGACTTGACATATTATTTCTTTTTTATTATTCTTTGAATAAATTATAGTCATAAGTGTCGAGTTATATCGGCATAATGGCTTAACCCGAGAGGTCACCCATGGATATCAAAGACTTGTCGCAACTGTCGTCATCGGCGTTACAGCCCTTGAAAAGCAAAAGCGGGAGCCGCAAAAATGATCCGGGTGAGGCTGCCCGTGAAACGCCGCGAGTGGAAAGCGATCGGGTTCGGATTTCCAATCAGTCCTATCAACGGCTTCAGGAAAAAAATATGGCCGATGAAATTCAGGCGAAACTCTCCAATCGGGATGATACCGGGGGCATGGATGAACGCTTGGAGGAACTCAAACATCAAATCCAGCAGGGTACTTATTTGAATTCTCGTCGTGATGCCGCAGTCAGCCGTCAAATGTTTTCCATTTGGAGTGATGATGAGCCAATCGAATAGGATCATTCGCCTGTGTAACCGTTGTATCCGCCGTGAGAAAGAAAAGTACAATGCCGATATTCACCATCAGTGTATCGAGATTCGCTTAACCCAATGGGATTGTCCCTATTATTTTTGTAAGATCCAGGACCGGTTCCGGATCGGACGCCATACTTATCCGATTGATATTCTGGATTACAGAGAGGAACTGGTTCATGGAGAATGGATCTTTTCCGGCCGATGCCTTTGGCAGAAAAACACCCCCCGCGAGGGTCATACCGCGATCCTGCCGATCTATCTGATCGAGTTCAATCCTGAAACCCGAACAATCCGGCATGAGACCTATGCTCTGACCGAGGGCTTTTCAGGACGATTTCACCTTCGTTCGGCTGAACTTCATAAAGAGCATTATCTGGGATTCAAATTGGATGATATCAATATCTCGATATGTAGAAAAAAAGGGGTAGTGACCGGGCACGAATGCCAGATGTGTTTTCAGAATGAGGAAAAAAGCAAAAAGGAATTCGCGCATCAGATACGATGCCGCAAGGAGAATATCATCCAGCAGCATTCCTTTGAGTTTATAGAAACCAAGCAGTTGTATCGCTCCATAAATCCAATTTTTAATTAACTTTTACACCCCGCATTCAGAAATATCTTGACAATCATTTTTATTGGTATTATATTTATCAAAATACCAAAGCGGAGGATGCGATGGATAATATTCAGGCGATCAAAGAACAGTATTTGGCTGATCAGTCTTTCACTGAAGATAAGCGGAAACTGGTATCCTTCCATATCGGGAGTGAAGAATTCGCCATTGATATCACGATGGTGCATGAGATTTTCAAGTTGGTGGATATTACACTGGTTCCTAAGGCCCCCTATTATGTGGAGGGGGTAATCAATCTGCGCGGAAGGGTCATCCCCATCATTAATATCCGGAAACGGCTGGGATTACCGGTCCGCAGTTATGACAAGGACACCAAGATTGTGGTGGTGGAGATCAATAAAAAAATACTGGGATTTATCGTCGATGCCGTATCCGAAGTCATTGAAATTTCCAGCACCACCATCGAACCCCCACCTTCGATCATGGGTGAGGTCGACTCGGAGTTTATTTCCGGAGTGGGGAAATTGAACGATCGACTGCTGGTTCTGCTTGATCTGGAGAAGGTTCTCACGCAGAAAAACAAATAATCAGGATAATCCATGGATGCTTTCAGTCTGAAAAAAGAGGTTGTATTAAGTAATGAAGAATTTACACTTTTGAATAATTATATCTATGAACAGACCGGTATCCAGTTTTCCGAAAGCAAGATGTATCTGCTGAACAACCGGCTGAACAAGCGTCTGATGGAAACGGGATCTGCTACCTTTAAAGATTACTATTACTATCTGAAATATGATAACTCGGGCAAAGAATTTACCAACCTGTTGAATGTCATCACCACCAATGAAACCAGCTTTTTCCGCACTGATTTTCAGCTGGACGCCTTCATCGGCTACATTATTCCAAGTATTATGGAGAAAAAAAAAAAGACAGGGGATCGGCGGATCCTGATCTGGAGTGCCGGCTGTAGTACGGGTGAAGAACCTTACACCCTGGCCATTATGCTGATGGAAAAGAATATCCATCTGAGCTACGAGATTGAGATTTATGCCAATGATGTCAGCGATAAAGTACTGACCGTCGCCCGTTCGGGTTTATACAATCAGCTGAGTTTGCGCAATACACCTCCGGTTATCATCCAGAAATACTTTAACCGGGTTGATGCCTCAACCTTTCAGATCAAACCCGATGTCAAGCGGATGGTCAAGTTTCAATTCGGTAATCTGGCGCGGCCCAACACCCTGATGCTGGTTAAAGACCGGGATGTGATATTCTGCCGGAACGTGATGATCTATTTCGGCAATGAATCCAGGATCAATACCGTATCCATGTTCTATGACAAATTGGTTGATCAGGGCTATCTGATGGTCGGTCATTCGGAGACTCTTCATGGAATCAGCACAGCTTTCAAGATTGTCCATTACCAAAAATCGATTTTTTACCAAAAGGTTAAGTAGGTAGCATTATGAAACATCGGATTATATTTGTGGATGATTCGGACACGATCAGGAAATTTGTCGCGATGGGATTGCGTTTAAAGAATTATGTGATCGATCTGGCCTCGGATGGGCAAGAGGCCTTGGAGAAAATCGCGGTCAATAAGGTAGAACTGGTCATTACGGACTTGAATATGCCGAATATGGACGGGTTTGAATTGATTACCAACCTTCGGAATGATCCGGAATACGTCAAGATTCCGATTATTGTACTGTCAACGGAAAACCAGAGTGATGAAATGAAAAAGGCCATGGATTTGGGCGCCAACAGCTATCTGGTAAAACCCTTTAAAATTGATTTGATTGTCAAAGAGATCGAACGCCTGTTAGTCGAATAAAAAGGAGAAGTCTATGTCCAATCTCAGGATCCTGGCTGTTGATGATTCAGCAACCATGCGTCGGATTATTGTCAATACCCTGAAGCGCGCCGAATTTGAAGATGTGGTCGAAGCCCAGGATGGCAAGGATGCTCTGGCCAAACTGGCCAGCGAAAATATCAATTTTATTATCACCGACTGGAATATGCCCGAAATGGATGGTCTGGCATTTGTCAAAGCCGTTCGATCCGATCCGGCCATGAAGGATATTCCCATTTTGATGGTGACAACCCGCAGTGTCAAGGATGATATCATCGAGGCCATGAAGGCCGGAGTCAATAATTACATCGTTAAACCCTTCACACCCCAGACTCTGAAAGAAAAAATCGATAAAATTCTGGGTGGGTGATTCAGGTTTGAGCTTGGTCTTTAACCCTGTTTTCCTTTCTAACATAATCCTATGGTGAATGAACTGCATTGTTCCCCGAGCGAATCCGATTCGTCCCCGGATTTGGAAGTCAAAAACAATAAGTATTGCTTGCGATTCAATCCGGATCGAAGTGAAGCTTATTTTACCTTTTATGATATCGGCCGCCTTATTACCGTCAATGATGCCGTATCATTTCTGGTCAGCAAAGGATTGAAAGTTTTTGATCGGGCCAAATTGGAAGAACTGCTGCTGAAAAAAAAGTATAATGAGGAGTTCCTGATTGCGTCCGGAACCCCTCCCCGGCATGGCCAAGATACCCGATTAAAGATGACGGTCAATCTCGATCCCCAAATCAATCCGGATATTCAGGAGGATGGTACGGTCGATTTTAAGACGATTCGATCGATTCCGACGGTCAAAAAAGGGGAGATTATCGCCGAAATCCTGGAGCCGACTTCGGGAGTCGACGGAGAAGATGTTTTCGGTGAACGGATCAAAGCCCATCAGGGACAGCTTACCCCTCCGCCGATCGGTATCAATGTGGCAGTCCACCCCGATAATCCCATCCGATTGATTGCTGAAAAATCGGGTCATATCTTGATCTCATCCCAAAAATTACTCGAAATTCGAGATATTCTGATTGTCGAAGGCGATCTGGATTATGCGGTCGGAAACATCGATTTTGACGGAACCGTGATCGTCAAGAAGGATGTCAAGAGTTCCTTCTCGATCAAGGCTCAGGGGAACATTGAAGTGATGGGTTCGGTCGAGGATGCGGTACTGATTTCTGAAAAATCCATTATCATCAAGAATGGATTTGTGGGTAAGGGAACAGGCAACGTCACAGCCAAAGAGGATGTGATCATTCACCATATCAGCAGTCAGACTGTTCATGCCGGGAGAGACATCATCATCGGTGAGGAAAGTATGAATGCCAACCTTAGGGCTGAGAACAGCCTCAAGGTTTTGGGTAAAAAGGGTACAATTATCGGCGGCAGCGCTTATGCACTCCATCTGATCGAAACCAAAATCGCCGGTACAGGGGCCTGCATTCCTACCATTCTTTCAGCCGGAATCACCCGTGAAAATTTCGCCCGGATTCGCGAGCTGGAGGGTCTGATCGAAAAAAATCAGGAAAACCTGAAACGCATCAAACAAAATGTCTATACCCTCTTCAGAGAAAAACTCGATAAAAATCAGCTTCCCCCCGATAAGGAAAATCTGCTCGAACAGATGAAAAAAGCCCAGGCCTCGCTGCCTCTCCAGATCGATGCCCTGCAGCATGAACTCGAACAACTCAATGCCATCCGGGAAAAACTGAAGTTTTCAAATGTCCAGGTCACCGATACCGCCTTTCCCAAGGTTAGGATCGTGATGGGAGAGGATATTATGGAACTTCGGGAAGCCTATCGAAGCGCGGTATTCATGCTGGAAAAAGGAACCATATCATTGTTTATCAAAGGGAAAAGGGTTAAATTAGGCTGATGTCCATCAAACTTTTAATCGTTGACGATTCTCCATTCATCCGTAAGGCTATCGCTAAAATGATCCAGGCCGATCCCGAGATTGTGGTCATCGGGGAAGCCTCGAATGGGCGGGAAGCCGTGGAAAAAGTCGCCGAACTGAAACCGGATGTGGTAACCCTGGATATCGAGATGCCGATCATGAACGGAATCGATGCCCTGAAAATTATCATGAAAAATTCACCCTTGCCGGTGGTGATGGTCAGTTCTCTGACCGAAGATGGAGCCAAGATTACCCTGGAGGCTCTCAAGATAGGAGCGATCGATTATCTGCCCAAAGATATCGCCAATTCCAGCTTGTCGATCATGAACAAAAAGCAGGAAATCATCATGAAGATAAAGACGGCGTATCAGGCCCGGCGCCGGATCGTCAGATCCCGTGATTCGGAAATCAATGTCGTCAACGTCGTCAGCACGGCCTCTTCCCGGGGAGTCAAGGAAAAATATAAAAAAAAATCGGATCGCTACTCGATGGTCGTCATCGGAACATCCACCGGCGGCCCTCCCGCGCTGGAAAAGGTAATTGCTCCCCTGCCGTCTTCTTTTTCCTTACCTATTCTGATTGTTCAGCATATGCCCCCTGTCTTTACCCGATCACTGGCCGACCGCCTCAACTCCCTTTCCCAGATTGGGGTCAAGGAAGCCGAAGATGGAGAAATGATCCGGCCGGGACAGGCCTATATCGCCCCGGGGGATTTTCATATGACGCTGCGTAAAAACCGGGATGGATTTATCGTTCGGACTTCCAAAGAACCTTCACAGTTGATCAACCGTCCATCGGTCGATGTGTTGTTTGAAAGCGCCGCTGAGTATTTTTCCAATGACCTGCTGGCCGTCATCATGACCGGAATGGGACATGATGGATTACAGGGAACCCGGCAGATCAGGAACAAAACAGGGACTGTGATCGCTCAAGACGAAGAAACCTGTGTCGTTTTCGGCATGCCGGGTTCGGTCGTCAAGGAGAATCTGGCCGACTATATTGTCCCTCTCCAGGAGATTGCTCCCAGAATAATGGAGCTCGTTGTTGCCAATGAAACTACCTAATTCGATCGGCTGGCTTTTTTTTTTACTGCTTCCGACCTGGGCTCAAACCCTTACCCCATCCCCGGCTCCCGATACATCCCGTTATCAGGACTCCAGCAATGTCATCTTTTCAGTTACAACCGGATATCACCAGACCTTCTCCAGAGTAGTGATCAAGACAGCCCATCCCCCTTTTTATGACCTCAAGGATGAAAAAAGTCAACATCGCATCATCATTCAGCTTTATCAGACCGTGATCGGTCAATCCCAGCTTCGCTC
>JAGOEH010000241.1 GCA_017997825.1 Candidatus Delongbacteria bacterium
GGTACCCGCCGTCAATTGAGCCATTCCAGGCCGCAACCAGTGTCTTGTTTCGCGAAAGCTGCTGCAGCAACCGCAGTGGGTCCTGCTTGAGCGATACATCGAAGAGTATTTCGAGATTGTCCAGTAGAACCACTTCATCTGGATATGCGTTCACAATCTCTGAGAGAAGTCGAGGTGATTGTAACGTCCGCTGTCGTTCGGTTCGGTCGAGCATTAATCGGGAAAGTTCAAGATTAACGTTGATCAGCGGAATAGATGTGCGTTTATGAATGTCCTGCAGTGCGGCCGTCTTGCCCACCCCGGATGAGCCAACCATTACGATAAGCCGGTGGTACAGTCCGGCAGCCTGGCCAATTATCTTCATCACTCTGTCGGCAAGCGGTTCGGTAATCAACGATCATCTCCTGATCCAAAACGGATTGATGAAATTGCTTCAAACATGCCCGTATTGGCTTCTTCTCTGAAACATCGGCTTCGGGCATATTCCATTTACACTTGGCTGATCATCCCATGGAGAGTAAAATAAGTATTATCATATTGCGATTGATGCGATATTTTAAAATACGATAAAAAATCAATTGAACACTTCAAAAGAACACTTGACTGATCAATAGTAAAACCAAAATCCCAAAAAGTCAATCGAAATCTTCCAAGACGTCAAAAATGCAGGGATAACCAGCTTTATCAAGTGAGGAGTGTATTTCAGGTTTTCAGGCCATCCGACGGTAAAATTCTATTGACAAGCTTTAAAATGCTGATTATATTGCCATCCAATGCTCCCATTCTGCGGCCTGGTCAACCCCACTTTTCCTACAGCCGGCCGATAATGCCCCGGCATCATGGGAGACTGCTGCTTTACCGTGATTGTCCCGCAACCGGGCTGTAACCGATGACTGAATTACTATAAGGAGATTACCATGAAAACCGGATGGATTAAAATCGGGTGGATGGCTTTGATATTTTGTTGGATGTCGTTATCATTGACGGCCGATCGGTTGGTCATCGCCATCTCGAACGATATTCCGCCCTATGTGACCGATCAGAGTAAAGGGGGAATCGAGATCGATATCATCAAAGAAGCCCTGATTCACAAGGGACATACCTTTAATACCATCCAATGCTCCTATAAGGAACTGGCAACGGCGGTCAAGGACAAGAGAGCTGATGCGGCAGCCGGAGTCAGGCAGATGGACGATTCCACCTTCTATTCCGATTATTTTATTCAGTTTAAAAATGTCGCTGTGACCAAGAAAAAAAACAAGATCAAGCTGGACAAAATTACTGATTTAAAAGATAAGAGTATCATTACTTGGCAGAATGCCCATCGGGATCTGGGACCTGAATTTGAGTCTCTTTTTTCACCCAGCGTCGAGGCGCCCTATATTGAGAAATATAAAGAGTTGCCGGTCCAGGCTGATCAGGTCGACATGTTCTGGAAGGATCAAGCCGAGGTCATCATTATTGACGAGATCATTTTCAAGTGGTTCAGCAAAAAACTATCCGGTTTGAAAAAACCGGACCAAGAGGTGGTTTATCATTATCTGTTTCCGGAGATCACCGAGTTCCAGCTTAATTTCAAGGATAGCCGGATTCGGGATGATTTCAATAAAGGATTGAAGTATATCCGGGACGAAGGAATTTATAAGGAAATTATCGATTGCTATATTAAATAAGATTTTTGATTGAATCGACCAGTTTCTCATGACAATGGATTCTATTTTATTTCAATTTAGATCCATATTGCTACGATGCCTTGTTATTTTTTTGTGTTTAGCCACTATCTTAAAAATCTTATCTTTTTATCTTGAATAATGGCCTAATTGATTGATAACCCAGAATGCCGGCTTTGGGATTTTGATATTCCAGTCGTTATTTTCCGATAATGAATGGTCTCGATTTATTACTTGACAACAGGGGAATTCCGGTTATATTTACTAATAGCTAATTCCAATTCCTTGATTGATTGACAATTGGGATAGAACCGGAACGAAGCATTTTCCTGTTATAGATGCTGAAATAGCTTTTCTTACTCGATATATTAAATACCTGAATTCTTTTTATTTTTCCGGAATAAGCTGTTATCTGAATACAGTCCATTGGTGGATTGGATAGGGTAATCCGTTCATGAACCAATGCGTTATGATTGAATAAAGCTTATGGGATATACTTTATAGCAACAAGGATGGATTGATGAGTGAAATTGAGAGAATTAAACGGATGATGGTATGGGTTTGGCTCATGGCAGGTTTTATGGTTATGGGTAGTCAGTTTTTAGGAGGAACGGAAATGTTCTCCGCCGGTCATCCATTTGAACTGTCGGTTATTGTGATTACCCCATCCAATCCAACCTTGCAACCTGGACAGAGCTTGACATTTACTGCTGAAGGTCGCGATCAGTCGGGCCAATCGGTGGCAATTCAGGATCCTCATTGGGAGGGGGATGGAATATGCGGCTCCATTGCTCCGGTAGCGGGGAGTGTTCCTCCTCAGTGTGTTTATACGGCTTCCGGCGAGGGAAGCGGATATATCCTGTGTTATGAGGGGCCACCTCCACAGGGAGGGGTTAATGGTTCTACTGATATTGCCGTTAAGGCTGGTTCTTCCTATCTGGCTCGGATCGAGGTTTCCCCGAACCATGTCAGTTTACAGGTCGGCCAACAGCAGCAGTTTACGGCGACCGGCTATGACCAGAACGGGAATGTGTATCAAGTCAATCCGATATGGTCCAGCGACGGTGGAACCATCAGCCAGGATGGTAACTATACGGCCACGGTGTCGGGTGATTTTACGGTGAGTGCATCCAACCAAAGCCAGACCATCACCGGCTCAGCCGGTGTCCATGTCGAGCCGGTTACAGGGATTGATATCAACGGTGAGGTTCCGAACGGAATCAAGCTTTTCCAGAATTCTCCCAATCCATTTCATTTAAAGACCAGTATTCTATTCTTTCTTTCTTCGGATCAAAAAGTCTGTTTGGCGGTCTTTGATGTCTGTGGAAAAGAGATTGCTATTATTGCCAATCAGAATTTTCCTGCCGGCTTTCACTCGGTTGAATTCAACAGCGTGAATATAGCAAACGGAGTTTATTTTTTCAGAATGACGACTGAAACCTTTTCTGATTCCCGAAAAATGATATTGATTCGATGACAAAATAAATGACATAATAATAGAAAGAAATCGACAGGGCAAGAGACAATTGCTCCGACCGGTGCTATTGGTATATTCAATATTGATCAATAACCATAAAATGGTATTTCTGTTGTACACAGCCTAAGGTAGTAACTATTCCCAGTAATAACGGATTGAACCGCTTATCAGAAAAACTTGTTTATCATCGATCGTTAAATAGCGGGTTTTTCTGATAGGGTTCAAGTTAAAGAGTTGCTTTGTGGTAACGGTATTATTATGGAAGACTGAGATTGTTATTTTCATGGATCTGATTTTAACACAATCCCGGTTGGAGTTCAGTTTGTGTTGAGATAAATCGGATAGATTTACCGGTCAATGACTTTTATGATGATGGAATGATTAAACGACAGGAGTCTATATTTTGGAGGTAAAGGGAACATTATCATGATTGCTTTCGTAATTTATAACGAAACTGTAATGACGATTCGGTTATGCAGGTTTGTTTTGGATTCAGACGGGAATATCAACCATTCTTTCTATCGAGGTTTCATTTCAACTAACCCAAGGCGTTAACCAGGGTAGCGTCGGGTTAAGCAAGGAGATGTGGATGAATATTGCCCGTTTTAATTGGGTTATAACCCAGGTGATTTGGATTAGCCTTATTATCGGATTACTGGAACAGGAAAGCTTGAGTTCATCCTTTCGTATTTATCCCTCGATGGCGGGACGGGGTGATCCCTGGCCGGTTATTACTCTCTCAAGACTTCAAATCATGATGGCTCTTCATCACGGAGAGTCGATTTCTCAAATTGCGGAACGATTGAATGTAAGTTCTGATAAAATCTATCAAGAAATTCGACCTTTGTTGGAGTATCATCTGCTTAAAATTCAGGATCAGCGAATCGTGCCGAATATTTTTATTGCCGATCAGAAGGAAGCCGAGCTGACCTATGACTTTGCCCGGATCATCGGCCAGCGTCTGGCGCAGGTCATCATTCAGGATTGGATCGGGATTGAGAATACCTTTTACCGGCTGTCCATCGGTCGGAGTTGTTCATTAAAAAAAATGGGTTTTATGCTGATTGGATCCCGAATCATCGATATCGGGGTTTTAGGGGCATTGGTCCGCGATCAAACCCTGCTGCACCCTGCTCCTTCCCGGCCTTGTCCGTTACAGCCTGATGCCCGGTATTATTTTTGGATCGTGGAGGGAAACGATACTCATCTGGGGAAATATGGTCAGGATGATACTCAACTGCGATGGCCCGGCTGGCATGTTCTGAATTTCGGCCAGTCCAAGATCGATGGTAAAACCAATCGCAAAAGAAAGGAATTGGAAAAAAAAATCACTTCCATTGCCCAATCCGACCAGATCAGCAGTCCCCAGAAATTGGCAGAATATTTAAAAATTCCTTGCTTGAATAAAGAAGAATCCGAGATATGGGAATTGATCTGTTCCCAGCAGTCCAGAATGCTGCTGATGA
>JAGOEH010000242.1:0-2123 GCA_017997825.1 Candidatus Delongbacteria bacterium
GCCGTGGAGTGTTCCGGGCTATGTTTTTTATGCCGGTGGTGGTTTCCGGGGTTGTGATCTCCATTCTGTGGCGTGAGCTGTATAACTATGATACCGGGATCATTAACCGGCTACTGATCGATATCGGATTGAAACGGATTCCGTTTCTGATCGATCCGGACTGGGCCATGCCATCGATAGCGGTCATGGCGACCTGGAAGAATGTGGGGTTTTATTTAGTGCTGTTTCTGGTCGGACTTCAGACTATTCCGCGCTATCTGTATGAAGCGGCAGCCATCGATGGAGCCAACCGGCGGCAGATGTTTTTTCATATCACCCTGCCCCAGTTGAATCCTACGATTCTCTTGGTAGTGATTCTTTCATCGATCAATGGATTTTCCCTTTTCATTGAACCTTATATCCTGACCGGGGGAGGCCCGATGAACAGCACACTTTCGGCCATGCTGTACGTTTACAAACAGGCGTTTTCATTCAGCAGCATGGGATATGCCGCCAGCCTGGCTTTTACCTTCGCCCTGGTTTTGCTGGTGATTGTGGTGATTCAAAAGCGGATGGTTGAGAGGGACAGCGGATGAAAAAGACGGCGGGTTATATCGTGTTGATTCTGGCGGCGCTGGCATTTGCCTATCCCTTTATATGGATGATGATGGCGACGTTCAAAACTGAGGCGGAGTTGGCTGAGTTTTCGCTGATTCCCCACCACCCCAATCTCCAGTTTTATCGTGCCGCTTTCAGTAAAATTCCGTTGTGGCGGGGATTACTCAACAGCATGCTGGTCTCGGGAGTCGTCACCCTGGGAGTCAATCTGGTAGGCGCTTTGACCGGTTATGTGCTTAGTCAGTTCCGGTTCCGGGGACGAAATCTGATTGTTTATACCCTTTTGTTCTGTATGATGATCCCATTTCAGATCACTCTGATTCCCCTCTATATCCTGATGGTTAAACTGAATCTAATTGACAGTTACTGGGCTTTGATTTTGCCGGGATTGGTCTCGACCTTTGCCATTCTGATGTATAAGCAATTTTTTGAGCAGACGCCTCAGGCATTAATCGATGCGGCCCGGCTCGATGGGTGTTCCGAATTGGGAATCCTGTTTCGGATTCTCTTCCCGATGTCTAAACCGGTAGTGATTACCGTCAGCATTATTACCTTTATGGGAATCTGGAATGATGTATTGTGGCCGATTATTGTAATTCGTGATAAATCGATGATGACGATGCCGCAGTTAGTGGCGTTACTGGCGACCGGCGGAGAGGCTCAGTCGCTGGGGCCGCAATTGGCGGCCGCATTCCTGCTGGCTCTGCCGATCATCCTGGTCTATTTGTTTTTCCAGAAATACTTTATCCAGAGCATGGCTCATACGGGGTTCAAATGATTCATCATAAGCGGTTACATACGATCTTATTCGGCTGGATTGTCATGATTAGCCTGATGGGGCGTTCCGGATCTGCTGAGTCCGTTGAACCCGTCTCCCGATCTGATTCGTCGCGATTGGTACCGCAGACGGTGACCGATCATTTTTTCAGGCTGATCGATACGGCGACGGTGGAAGGGCGATTGGTCGAATATATCCATATCTATGCCGATGCACCTGATTACCGGCCGGTGGAGGCTTCCGGCGAGGGTATAACCTGCGTGGATGACGTAGCCCGGAGTGTGGTGCTGCTGTGCGAACTTTACCGGCATAGCGGAGCGGACAGCCTGTTACCGCATATCCGCCACATGATCAACTTTCTGAAGCTGATGCAGGCGGACGACGGGCAGTTCTATAATTTTATGGACCGGGATCATCGGATCAACCGGACGGGGATTACCTCGGTCAAATCGTTCGGATTCTGGGCGGCGCGGGCCGTCTGGGCCATCGGCAAGGCCTATCATGCCTTACCCCCCTCCGATTATCCCCTGCTGGATAGCCTGTGGGAACGGTCTTACCGGCAGATTGAGCAGATGCTGGCGGTATATCCCAAAACTGTCCGCTATGATGATCAGGATTATCCGGCCTATTTGGTCCAAACCTATTCATCCGATGCCTCGGCTGAACTTCTATTGGGAATGCTGGCCTACTGGGAATTCCGTCCCGATTCCGGACTGCAGCGGGATATTGAAAAAATTGTTGAAGGAAT
>JAGOEH010000242.1:2223-4573 GCA_017997825.1 Candidatus Delongbacteria bacterium
GCGAAAAGCATCCAGCGTATTTTGTTGAGCTGTTCGACGGTAGAATGATCGAAATTATATCTCAATCGGGCCAGGCCCCTCTGATCCGATACCATCATGATCCATGAACCCTGACTGAGTGATCAAAGAGAGGAACTATGACACGTTATCCGAAAAATCCAATTATTACTCCTGATCAGATCCCTCCGACCTGCCCTGATTTTCGGGTGATTGGAACCTTCAATCCCGGAGTGGCCGAATACCGTAACAAGGTGATTCTATTGATCCGGGTGGCCGAATCGCCTCTGTGCTTGAAGGATGAATCTCATTTCTATTATCCTTTATGGGATCCGACCGATGGTTATATCCGGATTCAAAGCATTCAGGCCGATCAGATCACTGATGATTCGGATTCCAGGAAGATTACTACCCGGAACGGATTCTACCTGACATCCTATTCTTATTTCCGGATCGCCGAGAGTCTCGATGGAATTCATTTCACTATCCTGGATCAGCCGAGAATCATGCCGGAGACCTGGTATGAAGAATTCGGGATCGAGGATGCCCGAATCTCAAAGATTGATGACGAGTATTATATCACCTATACGGCGGTCAGCCGCTACGGGATGAGCGTAGCGATGATGAAGACCCGCGATTTCAGGAATTTTAGACGATTGGGAGTGGTGATGCTTCCGGACAACAAGGATGTCGTGATTTTCCCGGGACGGGTGGGGGGAGGGTATCGTGCCTTGACCCGGCCCATGTCGGAAATGGGCAGTAACATCTGGTTGGCCGATTCTCCGGATCTGATTCACTGGGGAAACCATCGTTTGCTGGCTGCCAAAACCACGCAGTCATGGGAAAGCCGCAAGATCGGTGCCGGCGCGGTTCCGTTTGTGAGCCGATACGGCTGGATCGAGATCTATCATGGCGTCAGCGACCATGACGAATATGCCCTGGGATACCTCAGACTCGATCGGGATCATCCTGAGAAAATCTTATATCGCTCAGCCAAGCCGATCTTAGCTCCCGAGATGGATTATGAAACCAGCGGGTTTTTCCCCAATACCATTTTTCTTTGCGGCTGTGCTCTCCGGGATGAGATGGTACACCTTTATTATTCAGGATGTGATGAAAATGTGGCCTTGGCTACCGCTTCGATTGACGATTTCCGGGGAGATGATTGATGGTAGGTGATTGTTGGGTGAATACGATCCGATCAGACTAAAACGTCAGGGAACAGGATGACGGGAAACAGGACCAAAAGGATGGTTACTCCTCTTCCTCTTCATCTTCTTCTTCTTCGATCGGTTCGATTCCCTTGACGATCGAAATGATATCCTTTTCATATTTCTTAAAGACATCGGGACCGGCGATACTGAGAATAGTCAGGCATTTGGCGGCCGGAGTGATCACCAGATTGATCTCGACATCGATTTTGCCCTTCTCGGCTTTACCGGACAGGGAAAAGGCCGGCATTCCGTTAATGGTAAAATCTTCGGTATCCTCATTAAATTCGAGATCATCGAAAGTCGCGTTCAGATCTTTTTCGACCTGATCGATGGCGTTATCCATTTCGTCAGCTTCCAGAACAAAGAAAAGCAGCGACATTGCGCCGTTGGGAGCTGTAACAATCAGGGTATCACCGCTTTCATCCGAACCGTCTTCAAATTTCTGGGTCCAGTTTTCCGGAATGGTAATCGAGACCTGGGCGTCTTCCCAATGATAGGAAGCGGCCTGCAGAATGGCCGGGGCAGCGCACAGAATCAGCAGGATGACCATGAACAGATTCTTTTTCATTATAACTCCTTGGTTTAATAATTTGTTTGCGTTTAGCTGTTCCCTGACGTTCAACCTAATCGTTTTTCACCGGCCGGGAATTAAATATAATTTACCCAAAATGTCAACACAATTTTACTGAATTCAACGCTTTAGCTGGGCAGGTATCGGATGAGAGTTAGTCATGGCATGATGGTTCTGATACTGATTGTGGCGGCCGGGGTAATCGGGGATCCGATCAGGATTGGGCGGATCGATCAGCTCCCGGATCGGCCGGATCCTTATATAATGAGGGACTGGGCAGAAGTGGCCCGGTATTATGATTCGCTGGTATTTGATCTTCATCGTCAGGGAGAGTATCTGCCGCTGGTGGAGCTGAAGGCCTTCGGCCGGAACTATCCGGCCGATCCGGCCTTCGGATTGCATACGGTAGTCGGGACTCCCTACCCGCAATCCGGAGAGGCCGTCAATGCGCTGCCGGCTGTGATCGGCGCCAGTCTGGCGGGTATCGACAAGCGGAATCAGTTTGGGACGGACTGGGTAAGGATGTGCCGCGACTATTACAACCTGCGGCCCGAGGAAAATATCTATC
>JAGOEH010000243.1 GCA_017997825.1 Candidatus Delongbacteria bacterium
GAAATACGCTGCAGAGTGGCCAATCGGGTAATCACATCCACCTGCAGCTTTTCCGGAATCTCCGACAGAATCGCCGAGGACTGCATCGGATTCAAATTAGCCAGAATCAGGGCGATCGTCTGAGGATGCTCTTTACGGACAAACTCGGACAACTGAACCGGATCGACCTCGCGCAAGAGCTTGAATCCCTCTTTACGCATGGTACTCTGAATGCGGTTGATGATTTCCATCGCCTTATGATGTCCCAAGGCCGATTCCAAAACTTCCCGGGCATAATCGATACCTCCGGAAGCAATGTACTCCTTGGCCAGGATCATCTGGGTAAACTCTTCAATTATGGCGTCCCTCAACTTGGAGGTCACATTCTTGAGCTCGGCGATTTCGAGGGTAATGGTCTCGATCTCGTCTTCCGACAAAAACTTCATCACTTCCGAGGCGGTTTCCGATCCCAGCGCCACCAAGAGAATAGCGCTTTTTCGGGCCCCGCTGATCCGGGTCAGATCGATTTCATCCTTACCGTCCCGTTGAGCCTGATATCGATTTAACAGCTCATCATCCGGTTCAGTCATTGGTGATCCAGGATCCCGCTTGTCCATCTCTTTTTCTTTACCCATAATGACTCTATTCTCCTGATTTAAGATCTTCCACCAGCCAGGTTCTCAACAGATGCGCGATATCTTCCGGAGTCGTTTCCGAAAGGGAGATGACCTGGTTCAGGAATTCTTCTTTACGTTTTTTCAATTCCAGCAGTTCCGGTTCAATAATCGGTTGTTCTTCCAGAGCCGCCGCCTTAACCTCTTCGGTTTTCAGATACTTGTCGGCAAATTGTTTGATCATGTTCCTCAGGAAGAAGATGATGAAAATGAGCACCAGCACGATAATCAGGCGTTTGGCGATCGCCAGGATCATAGCCTGCCGTTCCTCTTTCTCAATCGATGCCAGTTCACGATCCATCACCGACGTATCGAAGGGATAACTGGCGACGGCAATCTGATCATCCCGTTCCTGATCGAATCCGACCGCGTTTTTTATCACCTGCTCGATGGCCCCGACTTCCTGAGCGGAGTGGGGCTGAAGTTCTCCATTGGTACCAATTTTATGATTGAGAGTCACACTGACGGTCAGACGAGCGATCGACCCGACCGACTTGACTATATTTTCAATTCTGCGGTTGATCTCATAGTTGGTAATGCTATGTTCCACACTCTCGGTTTCACCCGTTTTCTCATCGTTTCGTTCCTCGCTCCGAGTGGCCGTGGTATCCGGCTGATAACTCTCAATGTGGCGATTGATCTGATCGAAATTGAGTTCGGCCGAAACCCGTACAATGGCATTGCCCTTACCCAACATTCGATCCAGCATGCTCTGAGCCTGCAGCTCAAGCCGTTCCTCAAGTTGACGTTTCAGCTTCATCTGGGTATTGGAAATCCGGGCCAACGGATCATCCCCAACCTCTTCCGATAACAGATTACCGTAAAAATCGCTGACCACCACATTTTCAGGCTTGAGTCCCTCCACCGAACGGGCGATCAGCAGGGTGATCGAACTGACCAGTTCCTTACCGGCTCCCATACGAGGATTCTTCAGCATTATATTGACCGCTGCCGTTGGATCCTTATCCTCTTCCACAAACAGGCTTTTCTCGGGCAGAGACAAAAAAACCCTCGAAAACTTGATCTGTTCGTAAGCATTTAGAGTACGAGCCAACTCCCCTTCCAGTGCCCGTTTAAAATTAATTTTCTGAGTAAAATCGGTCAGCCCAAGATTGGTTTTATCGAACAATTCCCAGCCCTTCAGATCGAACTTGGGAAAGTGGTCGCTGATCTCGATCCGGAGTTCATCCCGGAATCGATCATCGACATAAATGATGCTGCCGCCGCCTTCACTCCGAAAATCCACTTTTTTGCTTTTCAAATACTCGGATATCTTTTCTGAATCCTCGAGACTCAAATTGGAGTAGAGCAGTTTATAACTGGTGGTATTGGACCAGACCAGCAGCAGAATAAAACTCAGAATCAGGATTCCCAATAAGGATATAATACTGATCTGCTGGATTTTGCTGAGTCGTTTCCAGATTTCTTTGATTTGATTCAGGATCTTAATCAAGGTTTCCTGCATAGTCTACTCCTTAATCCGAAAATAATTATCAAACCTGCATCCGCATGATTTCCTGGTAGGCTTCCAGCATTTTGTTACGGATTTCCATCATCAGATCGAACGAAACCCCGGCCTTTTCGACTGCCACCATCACCTGGTGAACATCCGTGATTTCCCCGGCCGCCAGTTTCTCGATGGATTCTTTGGCCATCAACTGCATATCATTAACATCATTGACAAAATTCTTGAGAACATCTTCAAATTTGACTTTAGCTTCCTGAGCCTGGCTTTCCTGGCCGGGAATCTGACTAAGCCGATTGATCTCGTCGAGCTGTTTGAGCAGCGAATTACGTAATTCAATGTCAGACATTTTTGTCGTCTCCTTGAATTCGGTATAAATTCTGAATACGTTTGACATTTACGATGTAACGGCGGGTTTCCTCGGGCATGATTCCCGAATCGACCCGCTGCATCCCGGCGTGATACGCCCACAGCATATAAAACTCATCCTGATCGAAATAACGGTTTAGAATGGAGAGCAAGCGGGTCCCGCCCTGGATATTCTGCTGGGGGACAAACGCTGAACGGACGCCCAACGTGCTTAGATTGAAGGGCATCAATTGCATCAATCCCATGGCTCCCTTGGAAGAAACCGCCTTGGGATTGCCGCCGGATTCGACATAGATTACCGCTTTAACCAGATTTTCATCCAAACGATGCGTTCGGCAGCAGGAGCGAATGGCAACGGCATAGCGATCGATCCGAGCGACAATCGCAGGATCCAATCGACGGTGAGGACGAGTCTTGGCAAGGGAGGAAGCGGATTGGATTTCTTTTTTTACTTTGGGAATCGGGGAAGAGATCCGGCGATCCGGTTTAACCGATCCTTGATTGGCACGGACCATAAGTTTTTCAGAGTGGCTGAGAGGAAAATTCAGACATGACCGGGCAATTTTTTCCAGTTCATGCCGGCTGTAGCTTTGCGCAATGATCTGGTCCACGGTGGAATTGGAGTAAACACTCTGAGCCCGGCCGGTTATGACCAGAATCAGCAGGGCCAATCCCAGACTATATCGCTTCATTTAAATCTCCAGCGCTTTCAGCGCCATCTGTTTGGCGGCATTCATAGCCGTAGCATTGGCTTCGTAAGCCCGGGTCGCCGTCATCATATCGACCATTTCATTGATAATATTCACATTGGGCATCTCAACATACCCGTTCTGATCCGCATCAGGATGACTCGGATCATAGACCGTCCGAAACGGGGTTTTCTCATCGTTCACCACCTCATCAATCTCCACTCCCTTGCGGATAGCCTCATTCTTCAAATCGAAAAACTCGGGAATCGGCATGTGCTTCTGATGGGTCAGACTCAGTTCAAGCTTGTCCTCCGAATTCAAGACTGCCGATTTGACCTTTTCGTTGGCTTCTTTCAAGACCACCATCTTCCGCTGATAAGGTCCCCCTTCCGGCGTCCGGGTCGTCTCCGCATTGGCAATATTTTGCGATACCACATCCAACCGCCGCCGTTGAGCCTTCAATCCGCCGGCGCTGATGTCAATCGAGGTGAAAAGACTACCGATTTCCATGATCGTCTCCTGTGGTCATCATCCAATCCGGTTATTTCCCCTTGATGGCGGAACGGATCATATTAAAGTTGATCCCGGCCAGCTTACTGGCAAAATAAAAGCGAAGCTGGTTATTGGTCAGTTGAACCATCTCATCATCAATATCGACGTTATTTACACCGGAAGGTGTGGTCGGATCATCCGGCACAAAAGCCTGGGCCTTGACCGCTTCAATTTCGGGTCGCCCGAGATCCATATGATCCGGATCCGTTTTGGTTCCTTGTATCCGTTCCTTATCCAGGGCATATTGCAGTTGCTCCTCGAACTTGACTTCCTTGCGCCGATATCCCTCGGTATTGATATTGGCGACATTGGAAGCAATCGCCTTATGCCGTAAGGCGTAAGCATCCATCGCCTTTTCAAGCACCGGAAGACTGCTGTCCTGATACAATAAGCGATCCAACATAGTATTCTCCTTCCACCCGTTTTTATGCATTATGTGTGCCACAACCCGGGCATCGGCCGGACACAGCATCCTAGTCGGCAAAACAGAACGGCGAAAGTCATGAAAACAGAATCGGCCGAAGGATCGTAATTAACCGGATCAGGATGAAAGGATGAATCAGGGTATGAGCGGGCAGGGAAAAAATCGGCCATTCCCCCGGACCGCCACTCGCGATCCGGGGAGAAAGGGCCTGAATAGGAATAATTTTCCTTATTTGAGCAGCATCATTTTTTGGGTTTCAGTAACCTGGGTTCCAGCCTGATTCCGGATTTGCAGCTTGTAGAAATAGATCCCGCTGCCCACAGGCATTCCGGCATGATCCGTACCATCCCACACTGTTTGGTAGGTTCCGGCCGGCAATTCGATTTGCCTTAAGATCTTGATCCGGCGTCCG
>JAGOEH010000244.1 GCA_017997825.1 Candidatus Delongbacteria bacterium
GTATGATCCCAACGGCAGAATAATCCGTCCCAGTTGGTCCTGCTTCAAGCCGGATAGGAAATAGGACTGATCTTTGCGGGATTCCAGGGCTTTTCGCAAGCGATAGCGGCCCTCCGGCATGGCCTCGATCCGGGCATAATGCCCGGTGGCAAAATGATCGAAGGCTATCCCCAACGATTGGGCCTTGTTCAGCAGAAATCCGAACTTGATGGTCTGATTGCAGACGATGCAGGGATTGGGAGTCCGGCCGGCCAGATACTCCCTCCGGAAATAATCCAGCACGAACTGCTTGAATTCCGCTCGCAGATCGATGATATGATGCGGAATTCCGATGAAATCGCAGACGGCGCGGGTCGCTTTCAGATCCTCGGCTTCCCCTGGTCCAAAACAGGCATCCCGCCCCTGATGGGTCACGGCAAACTGATCATCCCAAATCGACATGGTCAGTCCCATCACCCGATATCCCTGCTGTTTCAACAAACAGGCCGCCACCGATGAATCCACTCCCCCACTCATCCCGACCGCCACCGTTTTATCCTTTATCACATCACTCGTCACTCGTCTCTCTTTTCATTTAAAAACCCGGATAATCATTCCGGCGATGATTTTAGTTCATTCCAACCCGACTTATTATAATGCATAATTATGCAAAATATCGTTCAGCTACTCAATTCAGTCTGGCAGTAAATGAATATAATATAGATGATGGGAAAAGGGAAGTCAATAGAAATCACCATACGATTTAAAGCTTGACTTTTATCACTGATAGTATTATTTTTAATATTGACGATATTATTTACGATTGATTTGACAAGGCTTGAAATGATGATCCCAACTCCCAACCTACTTTTATTGTACGTTAATAAATAAAAGTTGATACCAGCTACAAGATGATTAAATGAAAACAAAAGTTTTTCTGAATGTACTAATTATTTTGTTTTTTATGGGATTGATGGTGGTTTTGATCAGAGATTATCGATATAAAAAAAAGAACTATATCGATGATAAACTTAACATTTTAGAATCCAGAGTCGAAGCTACCGTACAAAACCTAACTAGTTTTTCACGTTTTGTATTTGAGGATATGATCGATCATGATGAAATAACCGGAATTATGGCAGAAGCTTGGAAAGCCGATGAAATCCATCGGGCCGGTTTACGGAATCAATTATATAACAAAATGCTATCCAAATACAAAGCCCTTTGCAGGTTTAATTTTCGCCAGCTTCACTTCCATTTCCCCGATTGTACCAGTTTTCTCAGGATGCACAGTCCTAAAGATTTTGGAGATAATCTCTCCTCGGTCAGAACTACTGTACGGTTGACAAATACTAATCTTCAGACGACCATTGGCTTTGAAGAGGGCAGAATATTTAATGGTTACCGATTCGTATATCCTATTTTCCACCGTAATGAGCATTGCGGTTCAGTCGAAGTCTCCTTTTCTATGGAATTTTTTCTAGGTATCCTGAACAATCTAACCCACTATAATTATTATTTTATCATCCAGCGTTCGGTAGTCGAATCTACTGTTTTTTCCCATCAACAACATAATTACTCCGTTTGCTCTTTTTCCGACAATTACCTATTTGATAACAATATCAGTAACGATGATTCCAAAATCCAAATTATTCAGAATAAATCCCGTAATACCGACCAATTATTGGCATCCGGAAAAAGCTTCGGTTTTTATACCCGCTTTCAAGACAAGTATTATTTGCTTTTATTTAAAGCGATGCCCAATCTTGAAAATAATGTTGTCGCCTATATCATCAGCATCGCTGAAGATCAGTCAGGCCATGTTCTAGACCATGATTTCATTGTTCTGATGGCTCTTCTGATCTTTGCCGGCGCCGGATTTATTGTTTTTGTGAATATTATTCTAAGCAACCAGAAAAAACTTGAGCATCTCTCCAATATCGATCCGTTGAGTCAACTGAACAACCGCCGAAGTTTTATTGCCCGGGTAGATCAGGAATTTGCCCGATCCAAACGCTATTCATTCCCCTTATCCTTGGCGTTGATCGATATTGATAATTTTAAATTAATTAATGACACCTATGGGCATAATGAGGGAGACCGGGTCATCAGGGAAATCAGCACATCGATTGCCAAGAATATCCGTATCAGTGATCAGGCAGGCCGCTGGGGAGGAGAAGAGTTTGTTATCCTTTTTACTCATATCAATCTGGATTCGGCTTTTCGGGCAATCGAAAAGATTCGAGCGGAAGTAGCCGCCAACTCCATTATCCCCAATCACTCAGTTACAATCAGTATTGGTCTGGCCCACTATGAACTGAATGATACAATCGATAAACTAATGAATAAAGCCGATATAGCTCTTTATGAAGCCAAACACAGCGGTAAAAATTGTATCCGTATCTTTTCCGACACTACCACCTCCCATTCATAAACCAAATGCCCCAATCATGGTCCAGAACTCTTTTCCTAACTCCTTGAATGAACCAGTCAAAATCATAGTTACAGTGGCAGAGCATGGAATGAATCGATCATCAAACGGATCCCACCAATGGGCCAAATTTTAGTAGTCATCGCTCCCTTGTTCCTGATCATCCTCGGCAGCGCCGTGATGCAGAAAATCATGCAACTGGGCGAGGAATGGTCCCGGGTCCTGAATGATTTTGCCCTTAGAATCGGATTTCCGGTTCTGATCTTCTCCGCCCTGGTCAAGACCCCGTTTTCCTTTACCCAGGAATCAGGTCTGATCGTGGCCAATTCCCTATTCATCCTCTTCAGTTTTGCGCTGGCACTCCTGATCGGCAGAGTTTTTCATCTCAGTACGGAAATACGACGTTCCTTGTCTATCTGCTTTACCTTCAGTAATATTGCGTATTTAGGAATCCCGGTCCTGGTCCAGATTTCCGGACCAAGCGTACTGACCACCGCCAGTCTGATCGTAGCTATTTATCTGTTCTGGATCTTCACGGTCGGCATCGGATATTTGGATTACTCCATCGAGAAGACTAAGGCGGCGGTCGCTATCTTCATCCTGAAAAACCTGTCCCGCAATCCCCTATTGTATGCCGTGGCGCTGGGAATTCTGGTGGGTAGTCTCCGGATCACCCTGCCGGATGTCCTAACCAAATCCATGGATATGGTAACGGCTTCCGTCACCCCGACCGTGCTGATCGTGATCGGGCTTTTTATCGGCAAATCCCGGATCGGGCGCCTCAAAGAATGGATTTCGATCCTCATTTTCACAGTTTTCACCCTGATGGTGCTGCCGGGTATTTTTTATTGCGGGGTGATGCTGTTCGGTCATGATCCGGCCCGCTTTTCCATCTCCATTATTCAGTCGGCCATGCCGCTGGCCATTACCCCCTTTGCCCTGGCCGATCGCTATCATCTCGATAAAACCTTCATTGTCCGTTCGATCATACTAAGTACCATTTTATCCGTCATTTCCCTGCCGTTCTGGATCGCCCTGTTGATGAAATGAACGGAATGACCAAAGAGGAGAAGTAATCATGAAATCCAAAACGAACTTACACCTTGTAATTGGTATTTTGGCAATTGCCGTTTCCAATCTCATCAAGCACCTGATCGGGCTGCCGGATTTCTGGCAGGGATTCTTTCACGGAATCGGTCTGGTATTCATCATCATCGGTTTTATTCGGTGGAAATTCAATCTGGATGGATGGTGTCTTTTCCGTAAACGCTCAGCGGAAAAATGATTGCTTACGGTTATACCCATGATACAACCGGTTTGCGGCTTACTGCGATCAATCATCCGTCCGGCATCCATTTTCAACTTGAGCGGCGAATTCCGATTGTCCATAATCGGCTGAATTTTTCCATCATCAATCCTTAACCCATGGAGTGATTATGCGATTAGTATCACTGATCATGATTTCAATGATGGCATTGTTAATGACGGTTAACGCTCAGACCAAGCGGCCCAGGGATTACGGCATCAAAATCGGGATTCTCAATCCGGGACCTCTGAACGCCATCACCGATGTTCCGGGGGTTAAGGTGGGGCAGGTAACCCTGAATGTCGGAGATTCGATCCATACCGGAGTGACCGCTATCATTCCTCATTCCGACAATATTTTCCAGAACAAGGTCCCGGCCGCCATCCATATCGGCAACGGTTTCGGTAAACTGGCCGGGTATTCCCAGGTGGAAGAGCTGGGCAATATCGAAACCCCGATTGTCCTGACCAATACCTTGAGTGTTCCGGCCGCGGCCGAAGGTTTGATCGATTATACCCTACGGTTTCCGGAGAACGCTTCCATGCGCAGTGTCAATCCGATCGTCGGTGAAACCAATGACGGCGGCCCCAACCATATCCGGCTGCGTTACGTCAATCGTGAGCATGTCATGAAGGCCCTGCTCTGCGCCGATACCGGCATGGTCCGGGAGGGCAATGTCGGCGCCGGTACCGGTACCTCATGTTTGGGATTCAAGGGGGGCATTGGGACTTCATCCAGAGTACTGCCGAAATCCCGCGGAGGATATACGGTCGGAGTTATCACCCAGACCAATTTTGGGGGCATTCTGCAGATCAATGGTGTTCCGGTCGGAATGGAGCTGGAAC
>JAGOEH010000245.1 GCA_017997825.1 Candidatus Delongbacteria bacterium
TACTCCAAGCAAGTGAACATCGGGCTCGAATACGGCTGGCTGGATATGATCAAGATCAGAACCGGATACTCCTCCAACAATGATGAATATGGTCCCAGCTTCGGTTTCGGATTGTCGAAATACCGAATCTCGATGGATTATGCTTACACTCCATTCGGGATCCTGGACCATGTTCAGCGGTTTACCTTCCGTTTCGGTTTTTAGGCAACCGATCACCATTCAACGAGGAGTCGAAGATTTATGAATAAACTAATCATTTTGATGATCACGCTGCTGATGATACTCCATATCCCCGGTCTGGCCGGTGTAACCGGTAAAATATCAGGACGGATTGTTGATCGGGAGAATGGCGAACCGCTGCCCGGAGCCAATATTTACATCGAGGATATCGCCCGCGGCGGAGTTTCGGACGTCAATGGATACTATACCATTTTAAACATCCCGGCCGGCGACTATACCGTCAAGATCAGCATGATGGGATATGCCCCGGTCACTATCATGAATACCCGGGTCAACATGGAACTGACCACTACCCTCGATATCCGGCTGACACCGGAAGACATCTCGATGCAGGCCACGGTGATCGAAGCCGCCAAACCCCTGATCGAAAAAGGAATATCCGCCAGTCAACTCAATGTGGACTCCAAAAAGATCAATAATCTGCCGATCCAGAGCATCACCCAGGTCTTGAGCATGCAGGCGGGAATCAGCGATGGTCTGACCATCCGCGGCGGAAGCTCATCCCAAACATCCTTCATGGTGGACGGATTGATGCTGAACGATGAACGCTCCAATACGCCCTATACCGGGATCAACCTGAGCTCTATCCAGGAGGTTAAAGTCCAGACCGGGGGATTCAATGCCGAATACGGTAATGCCCGTTCCGGTGTGGTCAATGTGGTAACCCGGGAAGGCGATCCGGAGCGTTATCAGACCTCCCTGACACTGCGGCTGACACCGGCCCAGGATAAACACTTCGGTCCCTCGATTTACAGCGCTGACTCCTATTTCAATCGCCCGTTCACCGATCCGGAGGTCTGCTGGACCGGGACCGAAAATGGAGCCTGGGACGACTATACCCAAGGCCAATATCCCAAATTCGAAGGCTATAATGCACTCTCCGAAGCCTGGCTGAGCGATAATGATCCCACCAACGATCTGACTCCGACCGCCATCAAACGATTGTTCGAATGGCAGCGCCGGCGACAGGGCGATATCACCAAGCCGGATTATACCATCGATCTGGGGCTGGGCGGCCCGATCCCCCTCATCTCAAAATCACTGGGCAAACTCCGCTTCTTCGCCTCTTACCGCCAGGAACGGGAAATGCTTCTCTTCCCTCTTTCCCGCGACAGCTACCGGGAAAACAACTTTCAACTGAAACTCACCTCCGACCTGACCCCTGCCACCAAACTGATGGTGTTCGGCCTATATGGAATTACCAATTCGGTCTGTTCGGACGAGAATTCACCCCCCCAAGGCAATATATTCCGCAGCCCCTGGAGTATGGCATCCATTATCCGTTATAACACCAATTCTTCCGCGATTCTCTATACTCCCGGCTACTATAATCCGACCGATATCTACCGGACCATGATCGGGCTTAAACTGACCCATATTTTCAGCCAGAAAACCTATCTGGAGATCGAAACCCAGGCCATGATCAACCGGTATCGCACCTTTGTAACCGAAGACCGTGACACCAGTTCCATCTACCAGATCATTCCGGGATACTGGACCAATGAAGCCCCTTACGGATACTACGGTTATGATTCGTATGGGATCGGCAGTCTGCGAATGGGGGGATGGATGGGACTGTCGCGGGACAAGAGCCGGAACACCAAGGCCAATCTCTCGGCGGGACTCACCAGCCAGATCAACCGTTTCAACCTGGTCAAGCTGGGAATCCAGTTCGACTACACCCATAATCAGGTGGATGCCGCCATGGTCAGTCCGTTTCTGATCTCCTGGAACTTTTCGCGCAAATGGGACCTGAATCCCTATCGCATGGGGTTCTATCTCCAGGACATGCTGGAGTTTGAGGGAATGATTGCCAATATCGGGCTTCGGGTGGACTATTCCAATCCCAATACCGACTGGTACCAGTTGGCCGCCTTTGATCCCCTGCTCTCCGCCACTTACGGAAAGGAACTGGAAGAACTGGCGGAAAAACAATCCGCCGAATCTCACTGGGCGCTCAGTCCCCGCCTGGGCGTATCATTCCCGATCAGTCTGCGTTCCAAACTCTACTTCAACTGGGGATTCTTCCGTTCCATTCCCCAGGCCGATTACGCCTTCAATATCTATCGGGACGGGACCGGTATGGTAATGACCATCGGTAATCCCAACCTGAACTATTCCACCACCGTGGCCTATGAAATGGGCGTTTCACAGAACCTGCTCGACGCCTATCTGATCAATATCGCCGCTTACTACAAAGATATCAGCGACCAGCCCAGTTGGGTCCGTTACACCAGTTCCGACAATTCCGTCAACTACCAAAAAGCCTCCAACAACAGTTATGAAGATATCCGGGGATTTGAAATCACCGTAGATAAACATATCGGCCGCTGGATTTCCGGATTCGTCAACTATACTTACATGGTCCAGAGCTCCGGGTACTTCGATTATACCCGTTACTACCAGAATTCCAATCAACAGCGGACCTACAATCTGGAATACCCACCCGAACAGAGCCGGCCGCGGCCCCAGCCCCAGATTCGGTTAAACCTGGATCTGCATACCCCCTCCAAATTCGGCCCCTCATGGAACACCGTCTATCCCCTGGCGGAATGGAACCTGAGCACCATCGCCGGTTGGCAGGAGGGCGGTTATACCACCTGGAATCCCTCCGGACAAGCCGGAGTCCGCGACAATGTCCAATGGAAAGACACTTACAGCCTCGATTTCCGGCTGACCCGTTCCTTCCGGATTCAGCGTTATCAGTTCCAGTTCTATCTGGACATCATAAATCCATTCAATATCAAAACCTTGAATTCGGGCGCTTTTTCCAACTATAACGACTATCGCGATTATATGGAATCACTCCACTTTACCTGGGAGAAGGGGGCCGAACACGGTCATGACCGGATCGGAGATGTCCGAAAATCCGGAGTGGCTTACCAAAAGTATGACCCCACCGATCCCAACCTGACGGAACAGCAGCTTCAAAAGATCAAAGACGATAAGGCTTACATCAACATGCCCAACCTGGAATCCCTGATGTACCTGAACCCCAGAACGATTCGATTCGGATTGACCCTGAGTCTTTAATTCAACCATCCATTCAACGGCTAACCATAAAGGAAATGAACCATGCGTAAAATCGGACTGATCGGATACATCCTGCTGGGGATGATACTGCCCCACCTGACCGCCGAAGCCCAGGTACCGGGCAACCTGCGGAAATATGTCAAAGTCGGCATGCTGCACCATTTTGCGGATGCCTGGCTGTGCGAATACGGCTATAACAATTCCTATATGGAGGGCCTGATCTGGCCGGCCGTCCATGCCAAACAGGATAATTTCGTCAGCGCCCGCTGGTGGATCGGAACCCGGGATTTTAAGGACGAAACCAATAAAGACTGGTCCTATTTCAGCCTCTGGATCGACCGGGAGAACGAAAACAAAAGCCTGTTTTATCCGATGGAACACAAACAGATCGCCAAATTTCAACTCCCCCGGGTCTACGTCGACGGCAATGAGGTGTCGGAAACCACGCCCGAGTATAGTTCCATCATCGATTCCATCGATAATGACCAGATTCCCGACCGGATCGTGATCACCCGGATCAATACCTGCATCGGACTGACCATCCATCGGGTGGTGAAGGTATTCAGTCAGCAATACCACAGTAATTACTTCATCTATGAGATCACCCTGGAAAACACCGGCAATACCGATCAGGATGATGAAATCGAACGTCCCAATACTACCCTGAAGGATATTCGGTTCGGCGGATTGATCCATTATGCCACCTGCCGGGCCGGGAACTATCTGTTCAACCAACAGCAGTCATGGGGAATCGATCAATGGATGACCAAACGGGGTGAAACCTATGCCGATTGGCTGGCCGGAAAACCGGGCAGCGATTCGCTCCGCTGTTTCTTCAGTTGGCTGGGCCGGGACGCCAATGCCAATTACGACAATATCGGATCCCCCAACGACTCGCTGAACGGACGGCTGGAGTCCCCTCAGCATACCGGCCTGGTTTTCATCCATGCCGACCGGAGCCCGAACGACAGCACTGATGATCCCGGGCAACCCTCGACGGTCGGCTGGAACGGGAATGATGATTTTCCCCAAACCGTGGTCTATGATGAAGCCAGCATGCGTGAAACCTACGAGTTTTTGGCCGGCAAGATGTTGAACGGGAATACCAATCGAATGGACAGTTCCATGAGTACCAATCCTTATCCCAAATCGCTGCTGGGGGATGACCTGGGAGGAGCCAGCGGTGCCGCCGCCTGGGGTCCCTATACCCTGGCCCCGGGGGAAAAGGTCAAAATCGTATACGCTCAGGGGGTTTCCGGCTTATCCCGGTCCCGCTGCGAAT
>JAGOEH010000037.1 GCA_017997825.1 Candidatus Delongbacteria bacterium
TTTTCCGATAGCATCGGCGCAACTGAGTATCTTCCCCCCCCGTCCCAGGTCGGCCGGTGGCAACTGATTCCCTTGAGCTGCTCCACAATATAGTGAGGGTTGATCCCGCTGCGCAGGGACAGGGATGCCAGACGCCCGATGGCTTCCGACTGAGAAGCGGCGCAGCCCCCGGCTTTACCGATCTGGTTGAAGATCTCGAACAGCCCGTTGCCATTGTCATAATTCAGGGTAATATAAATATTGCCGCACCCGGTTTTGAATCGGCGGGTCACACCCCGCATCAGAGGAGATCGGGTCCTCGGATGGATTTCAGGTCCGTCGGTCTTGGGTAATTCCTGATAACCGGTACTTTTTTCAATCCCGACATTCAGTACCTGAGCCTCGAGGCTGCCGTCGCGAAACACGGTCACCCCCTTACAGCCCAGTTCATAAGCCAATAAATAAACCTTCCTGATATCATCCACCACCGCATCATGATGGAAATTGACGGTCTTGGATACTGCATTGTCGGTCGATTTCTGGAATGCGGCCTGCATTCTGACATGCCATTCCGGGGTTATATCGTGAGCGGTTTTCAATACCCGCTTCCATGTTTCGGGAACCGGCTCGATCCCCTGAACTCCACCCTCCTGATTCACCGTGTTCATTAGGTCGTCCGAATAAAATCCCTCCTGTCGGGCAATCCTGTCAAATACCGGATTGATCTCGATCAGGGAATGACCATCCATCACATGGCGGGTAAAACAGAGGGCAAATAGAGGTTCGATCCCGCTGGAACATCCGGCGATGATCGAAATGGTTCCGGTCGGCGCGATGGTGGTCGTGGTGGCATTTCGAATCGGCTTTCCTCCCGGGACATCATAAATACTCCCGGTGAAATTGGGAAAAGCGCCGCGCGTCTGTGCCAACTTTTCTGATTCTTCCTTGCTGATCCGCTGGAGGAATTCCATCAGCCGGCCGCCCAAATCAAGAGCTTCCTGACTGTCATAGGGTATGCCCAACAGGATCAGCATATCAGCGAATCCCATCACGCCAAGCCCGATTTTACGGTTTCCCTTGACCATTTGGGTGATCTCCTCCAAGGGAAACCGACTGGCATCGATCACATTATCCAAAAAATGAACTGAGCGGCGGATGACTTTATCCAGTTTATCCCAATCCGGACCATACGCCCCATCGTCCCGGCGAAGCATGTTACTGAGATTGATCGAGCCGAGATTACAGGCCTCATAGGGCAGCAGGGGTTGTTCGCCGCAGGGATTGGTGCTCTCGATCTCGCCGATGTGCGGGGTGGGATTGTCGCGGTTGATCCGGTCAATGAAAATGATACCGGGATCTCCGGTTTCCCAAGCTTTGTGGACGATCAGATCGAAGACCTCGGCTGCATTCATCCGTCCGACCACCTGCCGGCTGTTGGGATGAATGATGTCATAATCCAGATTGGTTTTAGCCGCCTCAATAAAATCTTCGGTCAAGGCCACCGATATATTGAAATTGGTCAGATGGCGTGAGGTCTTATCTTTGGATTTGATGAATTCGATGATATCGGGGTGATCGATCCGAAGAATCCCCATATTGGCCCCGCGCCGGGTTCCACCCTGTTTGATGGCTTCGGTGGCGGCATCAAACACCATCATGAAGGAAACCGGCCCCGAGGAGACTCCCTTAGTGGATCGAACCGTATCATTTTTGGGTCGAATCCGGGAAAACGAAAAGCCGGTCCCCCCTCCGCTTTTATGGATCAGAGCGGTATTCTTGACCGATTCAAAGATTCCCTCGATGGAGTCCTGAACCGGTAAGACAAAGCAGGCGGAAAGCTGCTGCAGATCATTGCCGGCATTCATCAGAGTCGGTGAATTCGGCATAAAATCCCGACGGATCATCAGATCATAAAAATCGGCTTCCGTAGCGGCCACATCACAGTCAGGATCATACATCCGATCAACCTGGGCAATATTACCGGCGATCCGATGAAACATGGCTTCCACATCTTCGATACATTCCCCTTTGGAGTTTTTTCTAAAATAGCGCTTTTCAAGGACCAACAGGGCATTCTGTGAAAAACCCGATGGGTCTATCGTCATTGGTTCCATCCACCGCTCCTTATCGTACTAAGTTGTTCAAGTATCCGGAATGGGTTAGGCTTAGCGGCATCAGGGCCGCAATAGCAGTAAAGCTCTATCCATTCCGTAAAACGGGAACCATAACGCCTACGGCATCATTCATCCGCAATAATCCGTAATCAATGATTATAATCAGCCAACATGGTACAGATCTTGTCCTGGACATTATTGGCATACTGAGTCGGGGCCGTATAGTTGTTCAGGATCATACTGAACGCCAGCATTTCACCCTGCCGGGTGGTGACATACCCGCTTAGGGCCCGGGCATTGGAAATAAAACCGGTCTTGGCATGGACATTTTTGGCGGCCGGCCCGGTTTTCATCCGTCCGGAAATCGTACCGTCCGTTCCGGCAATCGGCAGGCACGGATAGTAGGACTCAAAAGCCTTGGAACGGGCCATGGTTTCCAGCATGGTGACGAAATCGCGCGGGGCGATCAGATTATAGCGTGCCAGTCCCGAGCCGTCGTAAAGCTGAATCCGTTCCGGATCGATACCGATCGAACTGAAATACTCGTTTTTAATGACATCCACTGCATTCCGGGTGCTTCCATATCCGCGGAAACGCAATCCCAGCGTTCGGAATACCTGTTCCGCCATCAGATTATGGCTGACTTTGAGAATGACGCGTGTAATTTCACTCAGCGTGGGGGATTGATATTCGGTGATCAGCACCGGAGCCGGATTCAGATTCTTGAAGGCGGTGCTGTCGTTTTCCAGTTTCAGGTCGCCGCTGAATACAATGCCGTTTTTCTGAAGACAGGCGCGCAGAGCCCGCAAATAGAACAGATTGGGATTATCGATGGTGACACTGGTTTTCCATTCCGAGCTCGAATCGATCGATCCCTCCAGGCTGATCTGATTGGTAGCGATCGAACGAATCGCATTAATTCCGCCGGCCATGCCCTTCGGCACCACCTTCAGATTGGTTCGTATGACCTGCAGATAGGACGAATCCGGGCTCATCGTGATATCCCATGGCTGGGATTTGGAGGGGTTATATTTGATCTTGATATCGATGACATTGTCATTATAGCATAAAGCGGCGATCTGGGCGGCATAATAATCGGACTGGTAATCCCAGGCCCACCCCTGTCCCAGGATTTCGTCGGAAAACAAATGGATCTGCCCGACCAGATTCCCGTCAATCCGCTGAATACCGGATTTCTTGATGGCCTGGCACCACTGGTCGAAAACCTGATCGATGGTAGAATAAAAAGAAGGACTGATCGAGGGATCCCCCTGGCCGACCACGATCAGATTGCCCTTCAGACATCCATCCTGAATGGATCCCTGATAATACAGAGGGGTCCGATAGGTGAAATCGGGTCCCAGCAGCCGGTAGGCGGCCGTCGTGGTCACCAGCTTGGTATTGGAGGCCGGCATGAATAATTTGTTGTAATTCCGGCTGTACCATACTTTTCCGGTCTTCAGGGAGGTAATATAGACTCCCCAGTGGGCATTATCACTGTATGTATCATCCAAAAGCTGATCAATTTGAGATTGAAGCGATGCAAATTCCCCGGTCGATTGAACCTGACTGACATGCGTACAGCTTAGCCACAACCACACCCCCAACCCTAAAATGATCAGTTGTAATTTCATTTTTCAGTCCTTGATTTGTAAAGGTTTATCTAACAGATGCGACCAACGGTCCACGATCGGATCGTTTGGTTGTCCCAGTAACCGATCCATTACCCCAGGTTCATTCCCTTCAGTTTCAAAGCGGAGGTTTCTTCCGTCTCATCAATGGACATGATGGCTTCCAACTGGGTGATATGGAACAGATACTTGATCTGATTATTCAGTCCGAACAGGACCATTTTTTTATGATTCTGTTTGGTCCGCTGAAAGAATTTGAGCAGTTTTCCCAGTCCCAGACTGTCGATGACCGAGACATCGGTCAGGTTCAGCAGGATATTGGAAGAGGAATGCTTCAAAACCTGTTCGAAGAGGTCATCCATAATCTTGGAATTATCGCTGACAATATCGAAACGGGCATTGACCAACAGATAATCGCTTTTGGGTTGGAACTCAAAGTAATAATTCATCGTGTCCTCCAAAGATTAACGGTTATCGAACATGGCATCGACATAATGCCGGCTGTTGAATAATTGGATGTCATCGAGTTGTTCACCGACCCCGACCAGACGGATCGGGAGGTTAAATTTTTTATGAATCGCCAGGACAACGCCGCCGTGGGCCGTACCATCCAGCTTGGTGACCACCAGGCCGGTCAGAGGGATACTTTTGAGAAAGGTATCGGTTTGCGCCATTGCGTTCTGACCGGAGTTGCCGTCAATCACGATCCAGGTTTCATGGGGAATTTCAGGGGAGGCTTTTTTCAGAACCCGCTCGATCTTTTTAAGTTCTTCCATTAGATTGGATTTGGTGTGCAGTCGGCCGGCGGTATCAATCAGCAGTACATCAAACCCGCGGGCCTGGGCGGCCTGATAGGCGTCATATGCCACCGCCGCCGGATCGGCATTGGCCTGGTTATGGGAAATGAAAGCCGCTCCGCTGCGTTCGGCCCAAACCTGCAATTGCTCCACCGCCGCCGCCCGAAAGGTATCCGAGGCTGCAATCATGACTTTTAACCGACTGCGGGAAAAAAAACTGGCCAATTTTCCGATGGTCGTCGTCTTGCCGGTCCCATTAACGCCTACCATCAAAATTACAAAGGGCTTTTTCTGGGATATCCGGTGCAGAAAACTCTCCTCACTCCACTCGTCGGCCATCAGAGAAGTCGTCAGTTCCTGTTTCAAAAACCCGATAATCTCCGACATCTCCTTGAGACGATTGGATCGAATCTGACAGCGCAGATTCTCGATAATCTCGTCCGTGATCTCTACCCCAATATCACTCTGGATCAAAATCTCTTCCAGCCGTTCCAACATCTCTTCGTCAATACTCTTGAACGAACTGAACAACTGCTCAATCTTTCCCGTAAACTCCTGCCGGGTCCTCTTCAATCCCGATTTGATCTTCTGATAGATGGATTGGATCATGAAGTATGCATTCCTTCCTGCTTGACTTTAACCGAAACGACTTTGGATACACCGGGTTCCTCCATGGTAATTCCATATAACAGATCCGTTTCTTCCATCGTCTTTTTGTTATGGGTGATCACAATAAACTGGGTATGATTGGAAAAATCCCGGATCAGAGTGAGAAAGCGGCTGATATTGGCATCATCCAGAGGAGCATCCACTTCATCCAGGATACAATAGGGACTGGGTTTGACCAAATAAATTGAAAACAACAGGGCGATCGAGGTCAGCGCTTTTTCCCCTCCGGAAAGAAGGGTGATATGCTGAATCTTTTTTCCGCGGGGCTTGGCCAGAATGGAAACATCCAAATCCAGCGGGTCGTCCGGATTGCGTTCCAGAATCAGATCGCATTCCCCGCCCGAAAAGAGGAGATTAAAAATCGTCCTGAAGTTTTCCTTGATCTGATCGAAGGTAGTCAGATACATCTCTTCGGCGGTCCGGTTGATCCGGTGAATGGTATCCATCAGCGTCTGCTTGGCCTGAGCCAGATCGGCCTGCTGTTCCAGATAGAACTCGTAACGGGTTTTCTGGGTATTGTATTCTTCGATAGCCTCAAAATTAACATTTCCAAGATTATCCAGCTTCTGATTGAGCTGTTCCAGCTCGTTTTGAACCTGCGTCCAGTCGGGGACCTGGTCCAAAGGAGGACAAGCGGCAACCAGATCGTCGGGCTGCATCTGATACTTCAGCATCAGTTGATCGCGGACCAGCGCCCGATCCTGGTCCATGCGGGCCAAGGCATCCCGGGTCTGATCGATCAAATGCTGAATCTTTTGTTCTTTTTCACGCAGCTCTTTCTGCTGTTTCTGGATCAGATCATTGGTATTCTGGAGGGTCGTAATCCGGACACTGATTTTTTCACGTTCGGCCGTGATTCGTTCCAGATCGACGGCTTGCTGATGAGCAGTCTGATCGAGCCTGGCCGCGTTCTCTCCAATCTGCTCCATCAGCCCGAGATTATCCTGAATGGTCTGACGGATTCGAGATTGTCGGCGGATCAATTCCTGCTTCTGCTGATCCAGTTGTCCGGTTTCAAAATCCAGACTCTTACACTTTTCTTCCTGTCGGATCAGATCAATTTTGAGCTGATTGATTTCGGTCTGAATAGCCTGCAGAGCAGTCTGAAAAACCCGATACCGGTTTTCAACCTCATCGCAGTCCCGTCCGGCCTGATTCAGTTTGCATCCGATATCCGCCTGAAGCGTCACCAGCGATTCCATTTCCGTATCGGATTGGTGACGGGTTTTCTGATACTGCTGAATCCGTTGATCCAATTCATTCCGCCTGACATTCCACTGCTCCAGTTCAGCCGCGATCAGTCCGATCTGATGGGCGCATCCCGTCAAGGCCTGCTGGGCGGCCTGCTTATCTTTTTGAGCCTGCTCCAGGCGGGTTTTGATACTCTGGTACTGCGATTCGATTCTGACTTTATCCTGTTCGGCAAAGACCAAGGCTTTACGTTTACGGTCGAGCTCATTTTCCAGGCTCTCGATTTTCATCTTGCGGCCGAAGATCTGAGAGGATGATGCCGTGTTCGACTCCTCTTTCAGATGCTCCCAGTACCCGGTCCGAAAATCCCACAGATTCCCCTGTCGGTCCAGGACAATCCAGGGTGATGGAATCACCGGCGGCTCGATGGAGCGGATATCGTCCACCATCATCACATAGTGAAAGATGCGGGCCACCATGCCGCGGTAGTCAGGATCAACATCCAGGCACTCCATCAGCGGCCGGGCGCCGGGCAGGGTGATTCGAGGTTGAGACTCAGGAGAAAGCGGACCTTCCGGGGGAACCGGACCTTCCGGGGGAACCGGACCTTCCGGGGGAACCGGACCTTCCGGCGGGATGGAGGAGGGGTTCCAAGCCGTAACCAAAGCCAGAGAATGCTCCGGCCATTCCTCCGGAAAAAAGGAATCGGGATCATTCGGAGGGAGTATCAGGTAAGTATTCAGATATCGGACCAGATTTCGAACGGCGTTTTGATATTCGGGAATCGGATTGATGTAGTCCAGCAGATGGATCAGTTCCCGGTGGCGGGTTTTATACAGCTCAAGGGTGGCTTGATCATCGGGCCGCTGGAGATTCTTCTGGAAATCGGCATTCCGAAGCAACTCCAACCTATCCTGCATTTTTATAATATCGCGGTCCAGGTCACTCCATTGTTCTTGGGTCTGGGCCTTCTTTTCCATCATTTCCTGAAGCTGGAATTCGTAGCGATAAAAATCCTCATCGGCGGCTTCAATTTTCAGCAGGTGCTCATTTTTTGCCGTCGCCAGTTTCTGATGATCGGCCTGACGTTCGTCATACTTATGGAGGATCTCGTCCGACTGACGGCGGATCGATTCCATCTCTTTCTCCACCATCTCTTTTTTTTGCTGATGGAGGCTGATGGTGTTTTGAACACGGGTCAATTCCTGCTTTAGAGTTTCCTTCAACGTCCGGGTTTGGGTCACCTGGTCGGAAAGTTCCTGATGATCGGTCGTTTCCTGAGTCAATTGACCCGTTTTACCCTTCAACATTTCCTTCAATTCATTCAGGCGCTGCTGATTTTGTTCGCGTTCCCGCATGCGCTGTTCGATCGAGGATTCAATATCGGTGATCCGCTGAGCGGCCTGTTCCAATTCCTGGGTCAGACGCTGGTTTTCGGTCTGTTTGTTGCGAACCCGTTCCTGTCCCAGATTGATTTCCTGATTGATCTGGTTTTGGGCTGTCTGCAAATCCAGGTATTGTTTCTGGATCTGCTGCAGTTGGGTATTCCATTCGATCACCTGATGCGAGGATTCGATCATCCGGGCTTCCAAAGCGGAAAAATCAGTATTGTTTCGTTCCTTTTCATCCCGGAGGCGGATTAATTCCTCTTCGGTCGGCTGGAGACGGGATTCGATCTCATCGAGCCGATGGTGAAAAAAATAGAGTTCACGGGATCGGATCTCCTGCTTCAGGGCTTGATATCGCTGAGCTTTATGGGATTGTTTTTTGAGTACCGCCACATTCTTTTCGATCTCCAGGATCAGATCATTGACCCGCAGCAGATCATTTTCGTTGGCGGTCAGCTTGTTGAGCGCTTCCTTCTTTTTCTCCTTATATTTCATGATCCCGGCCGCTTCTTCAAAAATGAACTTGCGGTCCTCACGTTTCTCGCTCAGGATCGCGCTCACCATCTGCTGTTCGATGATCGAGTAGGCATGATTGCTCATTCCGGTATCCATGAACAGCTCACTGATATCCTTCAGGCGGCATCGATTCCCGTTGATGTAATATTCGCTCTCCCCTGACCGGTAAATCCGGCGTGTGATGGATACCTGCTGATAGATCAGCGGCAGCAGCCCCTTGTTATTCTCGATTGTCAGGCTAACCTCGGCCATATTCTGAGGGGGAAGCCCGGCTGAACCGTTAAAGATAACATCTTCCATCTTGGATGAACGCAGAGCCGTATAGCGCTGCTCGCCCAACACCCATCGGATGGCATCCACGATGTTGGACTTGCCGCACCCATTCGGTCCCACCACTCCGATGATTCCATCGCTGAAATCGATCCGCGTCTTGCCGGCAAAGGATTTAAATCCGATAATGCTCAAATTGGATAAATACATATAGTAATATCAGTTGGATTATAACACTCTTTCAATCAGCGATTGATAACGAAAACAACACCCCCGATTTCAAATCCCGCCATCAGAACGGTAGGTCCTCGGGACGACACGTTGAATCTATTGTAAACAAAAAAAGGCAGGAAGTCAAGCCATAATTTCCGTGATGATAATTTCTTATATTGCTTTATGTTTCAATATCTTACTTATTTATCAGGGCCAAACCAAATACCGGACAGAGCCTTGCCTGCAAAGGTACGCCAACCCTTCTATTATCTTGTGATTCTATGAATTACAGACCCCGGCCAGACGGCGGTACAGATCCCGGATATCATCCAGTGTAATGGAACGGGGAGAAATCAAAGTATTGCGGGCATTGAGCGTTGTACGGCTGATCCCTTCCAAATCCAATCGGGAGACCTGGGGACAACTGAAACAGATCCCCCGCTCCTGCAGCCAATCATAGAATTCCTCCAGCGATTTGAGCCCGGAATGGCGTAGGATCTCCAGCCATTGCCGTTTAACCGGATCCCCATAGAATTCCAGGATGATCGGCATCACCATTCCGTTGGCTAGGCCGTGGGAGATATTCAGATGAAAGGTCAACGGATACCCCAGGGAATGCTGGAGGGTAGTACTGGTCTGGGCGATGACGATTCCGCCGTAGAGTGAGGCGGTCATCAGATCCTCCCGGGCCTGCCGATCACCCGGATTCTGCTCGATCCGGGGCAGGGCTTTCAGAATCAATGCGGTACCGGCCTGAATCAGGGGGATAACCAGCGGATTGGATTGCGTGGAATAGATACCCTCCATCAGATGGCTGAGTGCATCGATGGCGGTGTCGCGGGTGACCACGGCGGGCAGTGTCAGGGTGTAGCCCGGATCCAGAAAGGCATAGCGCGGAAAGATCAGGGGATTGCCGATGCCGGCTTTGCGCTGACGGGTGTCGTCATTGATCACGGTATAGGGAGTGGCTTCACTGCCGGTTCCGGATGTAGTCGGAATAGCGATCATCGGAAGGGCTGACTTCAGCTTTTCCGGCACAAAGATATCCTCGGCCGGAATCGAATTGGCGATCATCAGGCTCAGGGCTTTGGCTGCATCCAGATTGCTGCCGCCTCCCAGGCCGATCAGACTCCGAACGGAACGGCTCGCCATCGCCTGAGCGATTTGGTCGAGCTGACTCGACGAGGGATTGGGATGCAAATCATCAACCACATCAAACGCTTTGCCGGCTGAGGTCAGCTGATCGGTCAAATCCTGGAGTGAACCGTTACCGGCCGAACTCTTGCCGGCCATCACCAACACCGGATCAGGCCACTCCGTCCAGATCGGATTGGGATCTCGCAGGCAACCCTGACCGAAAAAGCATCGCACCGGCATATAAAGTGTCGACATCAACAACCTCCTTATCAATAGTAAAACTCGTTCAACGCCCCCTTCCCTATCCGTCCAGTGATTCCTCCATCAATATCGTCCTGGCGGATACCTGGCTTACAGAACCACCTTCCCGGCGGAAAAGAAAACGGCCAGGTGAGAGAATCATTAACCGATGAGCTGTAGTATGGAATCAGTCGGATTCGAATACATGAATCACGACCTGTTGATCGATTTTGGCTGCCGAATCCTGATACGGAATGAGATGGCGGGTTTGGTGCCGGCCCGAATCAAGCAGTTGTTCGATAAACCCCTGGCTCACAGTCCGTCCCGGTTCGCTGAAAATCAAACGAGCCTGGGGAGCCATAAAATTGTCGATCAGGTCAATGATGGGTGCAAAGAATCGTTTTTCATACAGGACATCCGATCCGATCATCACGTCAAAGGGGCCTTTGAAAGCGGGATTCCGCCAATCCATGGCGCAAAAGGGGAAACGAGGATCGCAGGATGGATCGGAGTTGAGGATGACGTTGAGCCGGGCAAATTGCAGGGCAATCAATTCATAATCGATGGAGATCAGATGGGAGGCTTGACGCTGAAGGAAAAAGGAGTTCATGCCCAATCCGCAGCCCAGTTCCAGTACGCGTTGACCGGCCCAGAGCGGGGTCTGGGCGGCCAGAAACTGCTGAAGGCAGATGGCGGAGGGCCACAAATGGCACCAGTACGGCAAGCGCTCATCCTTCTGGAAATCGGATTCGGCCACTTCCCGGATCAATTCCTCAATATCCTGGGGGGCCCAGTAATCGAACCGGGCTCCGGAAAGCTCAACACTCCGGCATTCGATCTTGTATCGACGCCGCAGGTCCTCCACAATTCTCAGAAGGCGCGGATCGTTTTCATTGAGCATGGGTCTGCACAAACTGAGTGGTGATATCCTGACCGGTTCGATAGATAATAACTTTATATTCACAGGCCTGCAATTGGTTATCGGGCTCGAGGATCACCTGGATCCGGTTGCGTTTTTGGATCTCCTTGAATTTATCCAAATCCTCTTTCTGAATGAATTCAGCTACGATCGGGTTGACTTTGACGATGAACTTGTTTTCGTCCAGCCACATTCGGGCTCTCTGGAACCAGTGTTCGATCTTGCTGACGGTGGTCAGGGGACTATCGATGCGGCCCAGCCCGTTACAGGATGGACAGGTGATGCTGTAAGTGAAAAGGAAGCTGGGCTTGACCCGCTGCCGGGTGACTTCGATCAATCCGAATTCACTGAAGTTGAGAATGAAATACTTGGCCCGGTCCCGGCGCATGGCCTGGCGGAGTTCATTGAACACCCGGTCCCGATTGTGTCGGATCTGCATATCGATAAAGTCGATGATGATCAAGCCGCCGATATCCCGCAATCTCAACTGACGGGCTATCTCGCGGGCCGCTTCCAGGTTGACCGACAGGATAAAACTCTCCGAATTGCTCCCTTTGGTACAGCTGCCCGAATTGACATCGATCGAGACCAGGGCCTCAGTATGCTCGATCACCAGATAGCCGCCCCGCCTCATCCAGACCTCGCGGTCCAGCATGGTGGTAATCTCCTCCTCGATCCGATAGTTGTCGAAAATCGGACGCTCATTCCGGTAAAAGTAAACCCGTTCATGCAGTTCCGATTTGATATGCTTCAGGTAGGAGACAATCTCGTCATACTCCTTCTTACCATCGATGACCACCGTGTCGACATCATCCGAAAAAAGATCGCGGATTACGCTGGACATCAAGCTGATCTCTTTATACAGGAGTACCGGAGCCCTTTTTTTCTGAAAATCGGCTTGAATCTGCTTACAGATTTTGCTCAATTCCACAATGTCCTTCTGGAGCAGATCAGCATCCTTACCGAGGCTTACGGTTCGAATGATAAAACCGAATTCGGGGGGTTTGTGTTCATCCACAACCCGGCGCAGGCGTCCCCGTTCGGCCTTGTCCACAATCTTGCGGGAAATGGCGATCTTCCGGCTTTTCATCAGTAAAACCAGAAACCGGCCAGGGACGTTGATATTGGTACTGACTCGGGGGCCTTTGGTCCCGATCGGTTCCTTGACGACCTGAACCATGATCTCCTGTTCGTTTTTCAGCAAATCTTCGATCGGAGGATAGATTTTTTTCCGGCTATACTGAACCACGGCCGAATTATCGTTTTCATCATCCTCGCCCAGTGAAAATCCGACCATATCGGAAACATGCAGAAAGGCATTCTTATCCTGACCGATATCTACAAACGCGGCCTGCAGACTCGGTAAAACTTTTTTCACCACCCCTTTGTAGATATTCCCCAGAATTCGCTGATCAAAGGGACGCTCGACAAAAAGCTCAACCAGCTTTTCATCTTCCTGGATACCTACCCGGGTTTCGTGACTGGTTACATTAATAATAATATCTGTTTTCATTTATACATCCATGGGGGTCAATAATTCAGAATTTCGTTCAATCCATAAACCGATGCGTTCCAGTTTGAACTGGAGGCAGACAAATTCGGGCCATCCCAGCAGATGGAGCAGGATTTCGTCGAGACGGGCCGATCCCGATTCGGTCAAACGGGTTTGGATCAGGAGGCTGGGAAGGGGTTGATCGGATTCGATCTCGATCGCGATCACCATGGATTTCAGATCCATGGTTTTGGTGGTGCCGTCGTTGCGCCGGCGGTCGCACACAATGGATTCGGCCTGATTCCAGCGCTCCAGGTGCGGAATCAGGAACTCCCGGATCACACGCTGATGATCGGGGAAAAGCTGATTGAAATCTTGGATTTGCCCAGCCAATTCCTCGTCCGGCATCGCTCCGGGCTGTACCGGCATCGAGGGCAGAGAGCTGAGCAGGATCGGTTGAAAACCGACCCGGTAGTCGGCCCGATTGATGGCAGCATTCAGAGCCGCTGTTTTATTATAGATGACCTTGGCCTGGATCAGTTTCATGTCGCGGGGCAGATTGGCCTGAAGTCGCTGGATATACACATCCTGGAAGGGCTGATCCAGTTGAAAATCGAGGTATTCGAATTCGCTGGAAACACCCAGACTGAGCGGAGGTCCCATCATGATCTTGGGATGAGGATTGTAGCCCTGGGAAAAGGCCAGGGGAATCTGAAGACGACGCATCAGGCGGTCGAAAATCCGGAAGGTATCCAGGTGAGAAACGAAACGCAGCAATCCGTCTTTGGTATAATGAATCCTGACCTTGAGTTTGTTGACCAGACTATTGTTTTTCACCACGACGCTGCGGCGTCCGTACTGAAAAGAATCAGTAGAGGATTCGGAAGTGGATGGAGAGAGGACCGAGATCGAGCCGGAGGAGGTGCAAGCCCCGCATTTGACGCATTTTTCCCGGCAATCGGGCGTAGTTTCCTCTCGGTAGGCTTTGTGCAATTCTTTCATCAGGAACTCCGGATCCACCAACGGAGACAAGTGTTCCCAGGGCAGATGTCCGGTCACCGGACGGGCTTTCAGATAGGTTTCGGGATTGATGCCCAAATTCTGGAACAGGGTCTGCCACTTAGTGACATCAAAATAATCGGTCCACCCGTCAAAATAGATCCGGGCGGAAACACATTGTTCAAGAACCGGGGCCAGACGGCGGTCTCCGCGAGCCATGATCCCTTCCAGCCAGGCTACCGTCTCATCCCGCCAGCTTATTTTCAGCCGGTCCGATTTGATGCAAGCCCGGCGCAACACCTCGATCCGGCGGGCCAGCTCGTCACACGGGATCTGCCTTTCCCACTGAAAGGGGGTATGAGCTTTGGGAATGAACGGAGAAATCGTTACATTGATCCGACGGTCCCGCCCATAGGACTGGGCCGTTTTGAAGATCTTATTGATCATCTCGGCCGTCAAAATCAGATCCTGATCGGTTTCGGTCGGCAATCCGATCATGAAATAAAGCTTAACCAAATTCCAGCCGGACATGAAGACTGTATCGATGGCCTGATAGATCTGCTGATCGGTAATATCCTTGTTCACTACCCGACGCAGGCGTTCCGACCCGGTTTCCGGGGCAAAGGTAAGCCCCGATTTGCGTTCCCCCTGTAGGTATTTCAGCAACTGCACATCCACTTTATCGATCCGGGAAGAGGGCAGAGAAATGGTGATGTGCTTCTTCTCAATATAGCGGTTCAATTGCCCAAGCAGTTCGGGCAATTGAGAATAATCACACGAGGCCAGACTCAACAAACCGACCTCATCCCATCCGGTCAGATTGATTTTCTGGATGACCTCCTGATAGATCACATCGACCGGTTTTTCCCGCAAGGGACGATACAGGAAGCCGGCATTGCAGAAACGGCAGCCATGGGAACACCCCCGCATGATCTCGACAGCCACCCGGCTGTGGGTGATATCGATCAGGGGCACCAAATCGGCCGTATCCCAGTTCTGATTGTCAAACTGGCGGATAATGGCTTTGGAGATCCTACGAGCCGGTTTGCCGGTCCTCAGATCGATCAGATTCTGAAAATCGCCATACTCATGATAGACCGGCTTGTAAAATGAGGGAACATAGATGCCGGGCATCTCCGAGAGCCGCTGCAGAACGGTGGCCCTGGAAAGGCCGTCACGCTTGCTGTCGGCCAGCATCTGCAGTACGTCGGGTAGAAGTTCTTCGGCTTCACCTATCAGAAAAAAATCGAAAAAGGGCGCCAGCGGTTCCGGATTGAAAACTCCTATCCCCCCTCCCACCACCAGGGGATGTTCCGAGGTACGCTGGGATTGATAGAGAGGTATCCGGGCCAGATGGAGCATCCAGACCAGATTGGAATAATTGAGTTCATACTGCAGGGTGAAACCGAGCAAATCGAATTGGGCCAGGGGCCGTTTGGTTTCAAGCGAGAAAAGGGGCAGATTCTGACGTTCCAGCAGGTCGATCAGATCCGGCCAGGGACAGAACACCCGTTCGGCCTGAAAACGCTCATAGCGGTTGATCAGATTATACAGGATTTTGTATCCGGTATAGGACATCCCGATCTCATACAGATCCGGATAGGCCAGTGCCATTGAGATATCGACCTGATCCGCCGGTTTGATCTGGGTATTCAGCTCGTTACCGAGATAGCGGCCGGGTTTGCCGACCAGGGGTAAAATCTGCTGGATTTGAGACCAATGATCAGTCATGGATATGAGCCCTGTAAGCAAGATCATCCAACAATTCCGCCGCACTGACGGCCGCCGTCCCCAGTTTGCCGACCACAATGCCGGCAGCATGGTTGGCGATGGTGGCGGAGAGTTTCAACGAACACCCGGAAGCTCGGCAGAGCGTCAATACACTGATCACAGTATCCCCGGCACCGGATACATCGAACACCTCACGGGCCACCGCCGGCAAATGAATCACCGTATCCGGAGCCTCAAACAGGGTCATCCCCTCCTCACCCCGGGTAATCAGCAGGGATCGGAATCCATAATCCTTCAGGATCCGCCGACCGACCGCCAGCAAATCCTGCTCGCTTTCGATGTTGATTCGATACGGTAATCCGGCTTCCCGATGATTGGGAGTCATCATATCCGCTCCGGCATAAATCGAAAAATCGCTCTGCTTGGGATCGACCGCCGAAAATATCTGAGACGATTGACAAAACTCCAGCGCCGCCCGGCACAATTCCGGCTGAATCAATCCTTTACCGTAATCGGAAATGATCAGGGCATCACACTCATCCAGGATTTCACCAAGATAACGGATAATATCGGCCAGGATGGGGGGTGCCACCAGCTGACGCTTCTCCCGATCGATCCGTACAATCTGCTGATGACGGGCCAAAATCCGGGTTTTGCAGCTGGTGGGCCGGTTGGAATCCATCAGCAAACCCTCGGTTCCAATCCGATAATCATGCAAAACGGATCGTAATCGCGCCCCGGCTTCATCATCCCCGATCACTCCCACCAGATGGACCTGCGCATTCAAGGATGCCAAATTAAAAGCCACATTGGCCGCACCTCCCAAACGCTCGGTTTCGGTCTCAACCTCCACCACCGGGACCGGAGCCTCCGGCGATATCCGATTGACCCGTCCCTGGATGTAACGATCCAACATTACATCACCCAGCACGGCAATCCGCCGACCGGCGAACCGCTGGATTATCTCCTGAAAAAAACTCTCGCGTTGCTCCATGTTCAGATAAAAACAGCTTTCCTTAATAGGTTCATTTACACAGTAAGATTTCAACAATGTCGCGAAACTTCCGGCTCCAAATATATATGATAATGGACTTAAAGTCAAGACTAAAATCATGAACACCTTATCAGGGCTATCAAAATCTTTATCACTACTTATAAATAACATTCGCAATATTATTGAATTTTGATTAAATTCGTGTCATGACCCTTTGTGATTGGCTTTCAATCAGTTTGTGCTTAAATCAAACTAACTGATATTGTTTTTTTATTATGTAATATGAAAAAATCGCTTGACAATTGTTTTCAATTATATTAATATGCTTTTATCCTAATTGTTAACGTTTAACGGGATCAACCAAAGGAGAGGGCGTTTGAGAGCAAAACAAGCCAAATTGACGTTTTTTAAGAGCTCGATGCTGGCGATGATGATTTTGGTTAGCTTCGGTTCCGCCAGTCAGGCTTCTTACTTCATCCGGGGAACTCTGGATGATGTACGCAATCATATCAGCCTGTTTGAGAACTTTGACAAGTTCATGCTTGAGAACATTATTTCCGGAATTGAAGAATATGAGAATGTGCCGTACCGTTACGGAGGCAGCAGTAAAAAAGGGACGGATTGCTCGGGTTTTGTAATGATGCTCTTCAAAAATTTTTTCGGAATCACCCTGCCGCACGGATCGAGAAATCAGGTTGCGCTGGGTGAAACGGTCGGTATGGATGAACTGAAACCGGGTGATCTGTTGTTTTTTAAAATAGGAAAAGAGATCGGTCACGTGGGAATTTACCTGAGCAATGGCTATTTTGTGTCGGCCGAATCCAAGATCAAGGGTATCGGGATCAGTCACCTCGACAGCCAGTATTGGAAAACCCGCTTTGTCAAAGCCAAACGGATCATACCCCAGATCTTTCCCGATCAGTATTCCATGTTTGACCTGGTCTACCCCCTGAGTTGAATTAATAAAACCAACCGCCCATGGCCCTGTTTCTCCGATTGAATTTTATATAAACCTCCCTAAGTTACATGATGATAAATCGGTGGTGATAATAAGATCAAGGGAATTTCCGCTTGACTTATGCGGCTGAATTCTATATATTCCCATCATGGCTAATGAGCATCAAATCCATGTCGGCACATCGGGTTACAGTTTTCCTGACTGGCACGGCGTGTTTTATCCCCCGGAAATCCCCAAGACCAAAATGCTGGATTACTACCAGTATCATTTCAAGACGGTCGAGATCAATTCCACCTATTATCGAATCCCGCCGATCACCATCATGCAGCGGATCGAGCAGAAGACCTCACCGGACTTTCGCTTCATGGTCAAGCTGCCGGGCCAGTATTCCCATGCCCGCACGATAGAATCCAACGAGCATCAATCCTTTGTCCGATGCCTGGAACCGATGAAAATCCAAGGAAAACTGAAGGGATTGCTCTCCCAGTTTCCCTTCTCCTTCAAGCATTCGCAGGTGAATATCAAGTATCTCAAACATCTGAAAACCCTTTTCCCTGACGATCCGCTCTTCATCGAGTTCCGTCATGTATCCTGGAACCGGAATGAGGTGATTGAGTTTCTGAAATCGGAAAACCTGGGCTATGTCACGGTGGACGCTCCCCGGCTGGACGGACTGTTCCCGTTTCGCCCGGATCTGACCAACGGAACAGCTTATTTCCGGCTGCACGGACGCAATCCGGACAACTGGTGGGACACCTCGCAGGGGGATCGCTATGACTATAATTACACCGAACCGGAAATCAAGGATATGGTCGCTCCGATCAAACACCTGCAGGAATACGGCAATGTGTATGTTTTTTTCAACAACTGTCATGCCGGACAGGCTATTCTGAACGCCGAACTGCTCAAGCAGGTTCTCGGCCTGGATTTATAACATTTTAACCCATGGAGCTCATCATGAAGCAAATCAGCATCTTTTTTCCTATTTACGAAAACAACCAGCCCATCTACCCGGTCCTGGCAGCTTTGGATGCACAATCCGCCAAGAATTTTCAGGTCATCCTGGCCGATTTCCGCTCCCAGCCGGAACCCCTGAAGCTGAAGGATTATCCCTTCGTAAAACTCGCTAATCTGCCTCTCTCCCACCGTTCCAAAACCTTCAACCAGATTATTCAGCAGTATGGCGGCGATGTTTTCATGCCGCTGGCGCCCTATATCATTCCCGGTAAGGATTTCATCCGTTCCTGGAGTATCGCCTTCGACAATCCCCAGGCCGCCATGGTCTATTCCAACTATATGCTGGTAGAAGGCGCAACGGCCAAAAAGGTCGATTTGTTCGACTGGGAAGGCCAGGTGGAGGAACGCTTCGATTACGGATTCGTCAAAGCCTTCGATATCAGCAAGATGAAAGAGGTCGGACTCTATGACGAAAAGCTGGAAGTCATGGAGGAATACGATCTGTGGCTGAAGCTGACCGACCACTACAAGATTACCCATATCTCCGAATTCAGCTATGACGCCATCAAACCCGCCCAGACCATGGTGGAAGACGACATCTCCCAAAAGCTCTTCTCACCCGGCGGCAAGGGACTCGGGCAGTTCTCCTATCTGTTCTATCCTCCCAAGATGGAAATCGAAGTCAAAGAGGTTTTTTACAATAAACTGAAACGCCTGGGCGCTTATATCGAGAATCCGACCGTGGCAGTGCCCTATCCGGCTCAGCCTTATCCCCTGTTGGCCTCGGTGGTCATCCCGGTTTACAATCGGGTCAAGTATATCGGCCATGCCGTCAAACGGGTATTGGAAGGCACCTTTAAGGCGTTTGAAGTGATCGTGGTGGACAATGGATCGACCGACGGCACCCAGGATACAGTCAGCGCCATCACGGATCCGAGGGTCCGCCTGATCCGGAACAACGGCAAATGCATTGCCGATGCGCTCAATCGCGGAATCCGGGAAGCCAAGGGCAAATATATCTGCCAGTTGGACAGCGACGACGAGTATACGCCGGACACCCTGGAAACCATGGTGGCTCATCTGGAAAGCCATCCCAAGTGCGGCTTGGCCATCTCCTATTACGAAGTGATGGACGAAAGCGGCACCCCGATGCCGGAACTGGGCGTGATCGAGCACCTGGAATATGACCGCAACAACATTATCCGGGTCGACGGCGCCGGCGCCCTGCGGGTATTCCCCAAGATCGTACTGGAAGAATTCGGACTGTACGACGAAATCAATTTCGGTAATTTCGGCGAAGACTACGATATGGTGCTGAAGGTTTCGGAAAAGTACGATGTCGACCGGGTCCACAAGGTCCTGTACCGGTATCGCCGTCATTCCGACAATACCGATGTCACCCGCGATCCGATCATGAAGGTGCGCAACAAGCTGAAATCAAGACTGAACGCCATCCAGCGCCGCAAAGCCATCAACAACCGCTGAGTGTCAATCGATCATGAAAATACTGGCTATCGAAACCTCCTGTGACGATACCTGCGCAGCGGTGGTGGAAGACGGGCATAAGGTCCTGTCGAACGTAATTTCCTCCCAGACCGAATTCCACCGGAAATATGGGGGAGTCGTCCCGGAAATCGCCTCTCGCAAACACCTGCTGGTGATCGAACAGGTGATCGATGAGGCCATGCAAAAAGCCGAAACGCGGCCGGCGGATATCGATCTGCTGGCCGCCACGGCCTACCACGGACTCAGCGGCAGCCTGCTGGTGGGCATGATGGCCGCCAAAACCCTGGCCTATGCCTGGCATAAGGATTTCATTCCCCTCAATCACATCGAAGGGCATATCTATGCCAATTTTATCGATCATCCCGATCTGGAATTCCCCCATCTCTGCCTGACGGTCTCCGGAGGCCATACCATCCTGGTGCTGGTCAAGGCCCATCACCGGTTCGAAATACTGGGCAAAACGGTGGACGACGCCGCCGGTGAAGCCTATGACAAAGTGGCCCAGTTCCTGGAATTGGGATTCCCCGGGGGACCGATCATCGACAAACTGGCCCGGAACGGCAATCCCGACCGCTATCACCTGCCCCGTCCCATGATGAACAAGGACAATTTTTTGTTTTCCTTCAGCGGACTCAAAACCGCCATGCTGAATCTGATCCGGGATCATCGCCAAAAAGGCGAAGAATTGAATATGGAGGATCTGTGTGCCGGATTTCAGGAAGCCCTGACCGATGTGCTGGTACGCAAGACCTTCCGTGCGGCCAAGCATTTCGGGATTCCGACTGTGACCTTGTCCGGCGGAGTTGCCGCCAATTCTCGATTGAGGGCCAAGATGGCCCAGGCGGCCGAACGGCACCACATCAGGCTGGTGATACCTGCCCTGCCCTACTGTATGGATAATGCCGCCATGATGGGCTGCCTGGCCTATTACCGCCGGCAAGCCGGATGCCGGAGCAACATGCAGGCCAATGTCATCGCCAATATTCTACTGGAAGATCCGGATCACCCCGATATTAAATCCTGAAAGGCCGATACCCATGCGTCCCCATCTGGTTCTGATCTGTGGCGGTCAATCCGTCGAACACGAAGTCAGCATCATCTCCACCAAAAACATCCTGGCGGCCATCCCGGCCGATGATTATCAGATACGAACTGTCATCATCGATCAAACCGGCACATGGCACCTGATCCAGCCGGAAAATCTGCTCAGCCAGCCCGACAACCCGCGCCGGATCGCGATCGATTATCAGAATCTGCCGATCGTGATCCTCGAACCCGGACATCCCCAGGCCTGCCTGCGGGTCCTTTCGAATCATGGGAACAGCTTCCATCAGGGAACGGATCGGGATCACGAAACCCTGGAATGCTTTCCGGTGGATTGCGTCTGGCCGGTGCTTCACGGCCGCAACGGCGAGGACGGCACCATTCAGGGAATGCTGCAATTGTTCAATATTCCCTTTGTCGGGAATGGAATCACGGCCTCGGCCATCGGGATGGATAAAGAACTGAGCAAGCGACTGTTGGAAGCCGCCCAAATCCCGGTAGTCCCCTATATCACCATATACAAGGGCCAGCTGCCCTACCCTGATTTTGCTGAGTTATGCCGGCACTTCGGCTCCACCTCACTTTTTATCAAAGCCGCCCATTCCGGTTCGTCGGTCGGCATTTACAAAGCCCATCACGAGGCGGAATTCAAGGAATTCCTGGGGCAATCCTTTCAGTACGATTCCAAGGTCCTGATCGAAATGGGACTGGAAAAGCCAAGGGAAATCGAGATCGCCGTGTTACAGACCCGGGACGAGATTATGGTATCGATGCCGGGAGAGGTCATTCCCAAGCATGAATTCTATGATTATGACGCCAAGTATGTCGATGATGACGGCGCGGCGTTGAAAGCCCCGGCCGAACTGGACGAGAGCCTGATCGCCCGATTGCGTCAGATTGCCCGAGATGCCTTCCGGGTGCTGGAAAACGAGGGATTGCTGCGGGTCGATTTCTTTATTGCCGCCGACGGCCGGCTGTATCTGAACGAGGTCAATACCATGCCCGGATTCACGGCCATCAGCATGTATCCCCGCCTGATCAAATTGGCCGGATTGAGCTATCCGGAACTGATCCGCAAGCTGATCGATTTTGCCCTGGCTCCCCGCTGATCTTGTTGCCGGAGTCCCAGCTTTTACCCCTGCTCTAAACTATTAAACCACTCTATATCCTTTTGTCTCATTTGAGACGTTTTAGTAACATTTGAAACCCTTTTGTCTCAGTTGAGACGTTTTAGTATTGACAATCCTTTGAAGTATCATTATTATGATAT
>JAGOEH010000038.1 GCA_017997825.1 Candidatus Delongbacteria bacterium
TTGTAGTTATGGGTCTTATTTTACAATTCTCGAACATAATAAAAATATACTTGATTTTTATCATATATATGATTAATTTATTTGATAATTCAAGAAAGAGAGTCTGTATTTTGAGGAGAGCGATTGGTTATGGAATCATCATCTTAATGGTTGTGATTTTAATGCCGTTAAGGAATGAGGCGATATCCTGGAAACAACCCTTATCCAAATTGGGAATTCAAACCTGGAGTACGGAAGATGGTTTGCCCCAGAATAATATCCAGACTGTTTTTCAATCACAGGATGGATATTTATGGGTAGGAACCACTGAGGGATTGGCCCGGTTTGATGGAAGCCGGTTTTGGGTATACAATGAGTTATTGTCGAGGCAAGAGGTCATTAGTAATTATATCTCGTCAATTTGTGAAACCCAACATGATTCTGTGATTTGGATCGGGACGATGGGGGGAGGGATTATCCGGATTGCTCCCAGTTCGTTTTATACGATTTTTTCCACTCAACAGGGATTACCCAACCATGAAGTGTTCTGTATGGTGGAAGATTCATCCGGGATTGTTTGGATCGGAACCTCGGGAGGACTGACTTCCTACGGTCGGGATACAGTCCGGGTCTATACGACCTCGGATGGATTGTCAAGCAATATTGTTAATTCGCTCTATATTGACCGACAAAACCGGCTATGGATTGGAACCGCCCAAGGGGTTGATATAATGAAGCCTACCGGGATCCGGTCGGTATATAACATTGAACGATGGTCCAGTAATGAGATGATCCGGCAGGTTGTGGCCGATGAAAAAGATCATTTATGGATGGCAACCCGAACCGGACTGATCGGGTATGATGGTCACCGGACCCGGATTATCACTCACCGGGACGGATTGCCGGACAATGATATTAGTTGTCTATGCCTGGATAGTGACGGCGTTCTATGGCTGGGCACCAATCAGGGAATAGCAAGAATCATCTACCCCCTGGATGATTCGATCCGGATTGAAACCGGGTTGATCGGTAAGCGGATTTATTCGGTGATGGAAGATGATGAGAAAAATATCTGGGTTGGAAGCGTGGATGGATTATATCGAATCTATGAAAAACAGATTTCCAGCTATTCTTCGATAGATGGTCTCTCGGATGATATGGTGTGGGTTGTCATGGAGGATTCACTTGATCGGATTTGGGTCGGCACGGGAAATGGGCTAAATTGTCTGGAGAATGGAAAAAATACCCGATATCGGACTGAAGACGGATTGCTGGACAATGATATATTTTCATTATGCGAGTATCCGGCCGGTGTGATCTGGATTGGAACTTATAACGGAATCAGTATTTGGCGGGATGGAATCATTAAGCCTTATTCATTCCCGGATAGCTCTAAGATAGAGAATATCACCTCAATCATTGTCGATCAGGAAGGCCGGAAATGGATTGGAACCCATAGTAACGGTTTGTTTTCGATTGAGGATGACCGGATTGTGCATTATACCCTGCAGGATGGACTACCGAATGAGATTATCCGGGCATTATTAGTTGCCCGCGATGGAGCTTTATGGATCGGTACCGATGGGGGGCTGGCTGTTCGGAATACTTCGGGTGAGTTCCGGATTTATACGGTTAAAGATGGTCTCTCCAGTGATGGAATTTCAGGATTATATCAGGACAATCAGGGCGTTATCTGGTTGGCTACCACCCAAGGCCTGACCCGTTACTCCGGAGGACAATTCGTTGGAATAACCCAACGCCAGGGGCTTCTTAGCGATTATTTGTATCATGTGGTGGGTGATGACCGGAACCAACTCTGGATGAGCACCAATCAGGGAATCCAACGAATTTCCAAATCCGACATCGATCGCTGGATCAATGGAGAATCGGAATACATTCTGTGTATGGGATATGACCATGCCGATGGAATGCTCAACAGCGAGTGCAATGGGGGTAACCAACCCTCAACCTGGAAAACCCGGAATGGACAATTATTGTTTTCTACTGTCAAAGGTATGGCAATCGTGGATTATAATGCCCATCCCACTCGCCCGTTTTCCAAACGACTTCGAATTGAAGGTATCCGCTATGATCACTCCTACAAATCCAGTCGCCTACAATACACTTTTTCTCCCGGTACCTCCAATCTTGAAATTGAGTACACCGTCATTACCTTTTCCTATCCACATAAAATCAATTTTCAATATCGATTGCTCGGATTCGATACCCATTGGATCAATGCCGGGAATCGAAAAACCGCCTTTTATACCAATCTTTCCCCCGGCGATTATACCTTTCAGGTCAGAGCTAGTGCCGCCATAACATCTGATAGCCTTTCTTACGCATCCGTTCCGATCCGAATCCGTTATTTCTTCTGGCAGACCCATTGGTTTAAACTATCCGCTATTTTGTTGATTCTTATCGTCAGCGGAAGTCTGATCCGGAATCGGATCCAAGCCTCCAGAAAAAGCCGGATCCGTCTGGAAAATCTGGTTCGTGAACGAACCTCGGAACTTAATCAGCGGAATCATGAACTGGAAGAAAAAAAATATGAACTGGAACAGATTAACCGTATTGTCAAAAGCATTAATGAAGAGATTGTATTAGTAAGCTGTCTGCAATCCATTTTAAAAGAAATTCAGGCCATATCCGGCGTGGAACGAACCTTAGCCTGGGTGTTGGATCACGATAGTCGAACATTTAAGATCAGAGCCTGGACCGGTTGGAAGTGGAATGAAGCCCCCAGTATCGAATACAGCGAATCGGAAATCCATCATCATTATATCGATCAGGCCACGATGATCTGTGACGATATTTATGTTCGAACCTATCAGGATAATCTGATTTGCCCTGATTTTAATAACGATTCATCTCCCCGATCCAAGAGCGGTCTGATTATGCTGATCCGGATCGATCGATTACTGGAGGGGTATCTGGTTTTTGACAGCCTAACAGAAGGTAATGATTATCTTTCCGAGAATATCGAATTTGTGGATAATCTGAAACAGCATATCATTTCTGCTTTTACACGCGGCCGGATTATGGAGGATTTGAGACAATTGAATGAAAAGAAAAATGCGATCCTGGGTTTTGCCGCCCATGACCTCAGAAATCCCCTGACTGCCATCAACGGCTATATTGAACTGATCAACCTCAGCCTGGCCACGCCCATGATTGACCACGCCAAAATCATGAAGGATAATCAAAAAGTGCTGGCTTTGATTAACCGAATGTCGCTTCTAATCAATCAGTTGCTCGATATTTCTGCGATTGAGTCCGGAAAAATCAATCTCAACAAGCAGTCTGAAGATTTTATTCAGATTTGGGAAGAGCATATCGATTTTTATAGTCGCTTGGCACTCCAGAAAAAAATCGATCTGCGTCTGGACAGACCTCTGACTCCGATCCGGATCGAGGTGGATCGGTTCCGTATCCAGGAAGTGATCGACAATTTCCTCAGTAATGCAATCAAATATACCTATCCTGATGGTAGGGTTCGAATCTACTATGAAATTGAGTGTAACTATATTAAAAGTGTGGTGGAGGATAATGGACAGGGATTAAGCCCCGGTGATCTGAAAGATCTTTTTAAAAGCTATAAACGATTGAGTTCCAAACCGACTGCCGGCGAGACCTCCACCGGGCTGGGACTGGCTATTGCAAAGAAGATTGTGGAACTGCATGGAGGAAAGCTTGGGGTCGAAAGTCAATTGAACCGCGGCTCTGCCTTCTATTTTACTCTTCCCCTCAATTAGAACACCCGATCCTATTTGACAGCTTCCACATATAAACTGTCATCTTCCCGATACTCAAGTCGCTCTATCTCAGGTAACCGACTCTTTCTGAACGATAATCGCTCAATTTCTGTAAATCCTTTCGATTTGAGTATTTCCTTTATCATTTCAAAGTCGTACATATATTTATGGGAACCGGAGGAATCGTCCTGATCGGCATTATAGAGATTGTCCAAGGCATAATTTTTATCCCCTTCCAGATACCGGGCGATGATAAATGCCAGATCCGGTATGCAAATCCTCAAAATTCCTCCTTTTTTTAAACATCGATAGCAGTCTTGGAGAAGGAAGTCTGCTTCGGATTTAAAAATATGCTCCAGAAAGTGGGAGGTATATATATAATCGATCTGATTATCATCGAATGGAATTCCATACTTCAGATTATGATGGATCAACACTCCCCGCTTAAGTCGCGAGTCGATGGTGATAAAGGAATACCAGTTTCTGACGCTGGAATACCGATAGATTATTTTCAGGAAAAACCTGGGAAATGATTGAAACAGAGCAAAAAGACTCAGATCAATGTTGATCCAATTGTCAACAAGATCCAGGCCCGATCCAAGATTGACCTTGCAGGGACAGACGCAGAATTTGATCCGGCGGTTTTTATGTAGTCGCGCAATCCCAAAATTAATTGAATTGATAATTTTTTTAATCAACATTTTTTCCAGCTATCCTTATTGGGTTTTCAGCCTTGGGTAATCCCGGTTATTGATTCGGACCATGGATTATTCCTTAGGCGTTCCATTCTGATTCAGGGGCCGGGAATCAACAGAGGAATCGAAAAAGTCAATGCTTCCTTAAATAGTACAGGATTCAGTAATAGATAATCTAAAAATAGGTGATTGTCAAGCAGTTTTACCCGTCATCGGGAATGTTATGGCCAAGCGGATAGAATCAGGAATCGGTGGTTGTAAGTGGAGGATCAGGACAAGCGGATGGTTTCCCGGATGGAAGCTTGACAGCCGCAGGAATTGCGGATAATCAGCTCGACCGGCAGCGTGATTTTTTCAGACGCCTGATTTTTCTGACTGATCAATTCCACCAATTTCTGCACTGCCAATTCACCCATCCGTTCCTTATTGACACGGATCGTAGTCAGTTTGGGATCGATCTGGGAGGACGCATCAATATCGTCGAATCCGACCACCGCTATATCCTCGGGAACTCTGAGTCGTGATTCCTGTAAAGCATTGATGCATCCGATCGCCATCGAATCATTAGCTGAAAAAACCGCATCGGGAGGGTGAGGAGATGAGGCCATCCATTGACCGGCTTGATAACCGAAAGCATACGAGTCATATCCTGGATCCAGATAGATTTGTTGTTCAATCGGTTGGTTTCCCTGCTCCCGAATCGCATCCAGATAGCCTTTATAGCGGTCCCGGATGGAAGGATGACGAATCATCGATCCGATGAAGGCCGGCTGGGAATGTCCCAGTCTGATCAGATGGCGGGTAGCGATATAGCCTCCATGGTAATTGTCGTTGATAATACAGGGCAGACTGAATTTTGAGGAATAATAATCCACCAGCACCAGCGGTAATCGTTTCTGCTGCAGGATTTCCAGATAGTGATCGGGACAATCCCCCATCATGATGATGCCGTCAACACTCTTTTCGTTCAAAAAACGGGGCAGGTAATGGCTGGAATCTCCATGCTCCGCTCCGATGTCCGGCAGAGCCAATAGCAGATAATGATTGGATTTTTCGGCCTGAATGACGGCCGAGATGAATATCCGGGAATAAAACTGTTCCTCGGATGTAAAATGGGAGCTGGAAACAATCATTCCCAGGGTGGTGGTGGAACACCGGGCCAGATTCTTGGCTGTACTGGAGGGGTGATAATCATAGCGCTTGATGATCCGCTCAATCCGCTTTCGGGTAGCGGGTAGAACATGGCTTTTCCGGTTCAGGACCAGGGAAACCGTTGAGACGGATACTCCAGCTAATTTGGCGATTTCTCGAATCGTGATCTTTTTAAAACCTGAATAAAGATGATCTGAAGTATCCGATTTCATCGTTCTATCCATTAATGATGCCGGTAAAAATCGACCAGTTCCATCAGCAGATTGACCTTCAGAGATTCCGGAATCTCTGGAGAAAAATAGTAGTTCAAGTATCCCGGAGCCTGGATTTTAATATAACGATCGGGAGCCGGCTCCTCAAGGGATAACAGATTCTTCCAAACATGCCCCCCTAATTCGAACCGGATGGAAAAGCTCTTGATCTGGGTCGAGTTGGAATCCAGCAGATCGATGACGGCATGGCCGATCAGGGGCTTGAGGCTGTGAGCCCGGATGGAATGCTGATAATAGGTGATGATGCAGGGTTGATGGGCGCCTTTGACCAGCCAATAGGAGAGTTTACAGTCTCCCGCCACATCAACGACGGCCCAACTGACGGATGGCCAGCAGTCATTGAACTGCCAGATTAAGGTTCCGTTACATCCTTTGACCCGATAGGCTTCAATGGCTCGTTTCATGGCCAGTCCCTGAAACAACTGGGATTGATCCCGAAACTGGTTGAAATCCCGCCAGCTCAGATGGTTTTCTTCCAGATAGTAAGCGATTCGCTGATGTCCGTCCGGCAGATGCTTGTTATGATAGGTCAGAAAGGTGGAAAACGGATGCCGGGGTTCATGGGATGGGAATATCGCCTTTAGAGCCGTATCGTTGGGAAGGCTCTGCATGCCGAATTCACTGACAAACTGGGGATTGACCGTTTCATAGTCGGTATAGTTTTTCAGTTCATGCCACACGCTCCAATTATGCATATCACCTTGGGTATCCAGATTGGGATTGTCGGCAGGACTCCAGGGCGAACTCTGCCAATACGGAATTTCGGGGGCGTGTTGACGGACAATAGCGGGCAGGATGCTTTCGAACAGTTCCGCCCCTTTGATGCGGTTGCCTTTACGGCGTGGCTGATAGACCCACTCGTTTTCATTATTGCCGCACAGCAACACCAGATTGGGATAGTTCCGGATGCGTGCCACCTGCTGTTCGGCTTCCTGTTTGACATTGCCGATAAATTGATCATGGATCGGGTATTCAGAACAGGCAAAGGGAAAATCCTGCCAGATCATGATCCCTTTTTGGGCGGATCTTAGGTAAAAGTCATCGGTCTCATATAATCCTCCTCCCCATACCCTTAACATGTTGCTGCCGCCATCCGAGGCCAGCTTGATCAGCCGGTTCAGGCGACGGGGATTGGCGATTTCAGTCAGATAGGAATGGATCGGAATCCAGTTGTATCCCTGGGCAAAGATCGGGGTGCCGTTGATAAGAAAATGAAATCCCTTGTCATGGATCAGTTCGACGCTTCTGATTCCCACCATTCGTCGGATCAGTTTCCTTTGTCTACCGTCCTGATACTGAATGGTTAAAGGGAACATAGCCGGTTTTCCGAATCCGGCCGGGTACCATAAAGTGGGATGATCGAGGATGGTTTCGAATTCGATACGGGGAGACTGAGGTGTTACCATGAAATGATGGACTTGTTTGAGAAAGCTGATTTTGACTTCCGATGAATGAAGTACCGAGAAATCGGCTTGAACCCTCATTCTGGCCTGACGAGAATCGGCTGCCAGAGTCTGGAAATGGAAAGCTTCCAGATAGGCGCTCTCGTACGATGCATCTTCCAGTTTATAGAGCAGAAAATCAGGTAAATAGGGACCCCAGTCCCATCCGAAACTGAACTGCGGTTTACGGATATAGGGCCGAATATGGTCGGTGGCACAAAACAGATAACCATTCTGATTAATTTGATCCAATACTCCCAATTCCACCGGATTGAATAAAATTTTTATATGATTGGAGGATTTCCAGGTGAAGAGCGGAAAAAAATCCATAAATTCATTGTCAAAGCGTTGGAGAGGGCCGCGGTTGATGGAGATATCCGTCGAGGGAGACAACTGAATCTTCAAGCGGTTGATTGCTTTGGGGGTGGTTTTGAAACGTAGGTTCAATTCCCATGGGCAATCGGCGACCCAACGGGATAAGGATTCATTTTTATAGAGCAGGGGAGGTTCGATCAGTTTAAGAGATTGAAGGGTTTGATAGATGGAGAGGGGAGGAGCCGAGACGGGATAAGATGTTCCGGCAAATTTAAGCTGAAAATCGGTGATTTGTAGATTCATGGAGAGGCTCCTTGGATCGGTCATCTAACCGGTTTGATGAAAGTAAAACGCTGCATTTAAATTGAAATAGAGTCATAGAGACAGGGTTTGTAAATCGTATTCATCAGTCCGGAATGCGCTGCAGCGTATCGGAATTGAAAAAATGGAGTTTGCCGGTATTGAATCCGATACGGATGGAGTTACCAACCGACGGGATTTCCCGAGGATTGATCCGGCACATCAGGGCATGCTCCAGATTGAAGTTCAGATACAGAAAGATTTCATGTCCCATGGGTTCGATCACGTCGATTTCTGCCTCGATGGGAGCGGAATGGTGGGGGAAACGCTCCACCTGCTCATAATCGAACAGATCTTCGGGACGAATTCCCAGAATGATCGGCTGATCGCAATAAGCTGAAAGATCATCCTGATTGGGATGATGAGCCAGATCCAGATGGAAATCGGGATTGGCGGTGCTGATAAAGTGCAAGCCGTCTCGCCGGACGATCCGGCCGTCAATAAAGTTCATGGCCGGGCTGCCCATGAATCCGGCTACAAACAGGTTGACCGGATGGTGATATAAACGGATGGGGGTGTCAATCTGCTGGATAAATCCGTCTTTCATGACGACGATCCGGTCGCCCATGGTCATGGCCTCGGTTTGGTCATGGGTGACATAGATCATGGTGGTTTGAAGACGGTGATGAAGCCGGCTGATTTCGGTTCTCATCTGGACCCGGAGTTTGGCGTCCAGATTAGACAAGGGTTCATCGAACAGGAATACTTTAGGATGGCGGACAATCGCACGGCCGACCGCGACCCGCTGGCGCTGTCCACCCGACAGCTCTCGGGGTTTTCGCTCCAGGTACTCTTCCAATGACAGGATAGCGGCTGCGTTATTGACTCGCTGCCGGATTTCGGATTTTGAAAACTTGCGGAGTTTAAGACCAAAGGCCATGTTCTCAAAAACTGTCATATGAGGATAGAGGGCATAATTCTGAAATACCATAGCGATATCGCGGTCTTTGGCCGGTTTGTCATTGACGGCCTGATGATCGATCAGGATCTCACCCCGGCTGATTTCCTCAAGTCCCGCTACCATGCGCAGCGTGGTGGACTTACCGCATCCGGAAGGACCAACCAGCACGATAAACTCTTTATCGGCAATATCGAGATTGAAATTATTGACGGCAATTACGTTTTTGGCATAGATCTTGTAAACGTTTCTGAACTCGACAGTCGCCATGACGCACTCCTTGAGGGGCTGGCCCGATTATCATCAAACCGTTTCGATTTCGGGCAGTGTTCAATCCGAATCTTTAACCCTTCCTGGGTGTTTGACCCTTCCGAGCGTCCCCAGGTTCAATTGATATGTACGGTATTCATTATCAATCATACACTATTCTTTCTAAAATGTCAATATGAAACTTAATGTAAATTCAGCTTGACTTTTGTTATCCATTCCTCGTATATTGAAAATAAAAACGGGCGAGAGAATCCTGTTACCTCTTCTAAAACCTTGCTTCAGAATTCTCTTCTGACTAAATAGTCAAGTAAAACGGTTTGATAAAATCTAACCTATTGCCGACGATCAGGTGGTAACCTATGATTTATCATGCGCTTGAGAAAATAATGCAATTGGATCTGGCCGATCGACGATTGGAGCCCTGGATCAAGCGGCCGATGGTGAAACCGGCGGTAGAGAGCCTGGCTCATGCTCGACGGGTTTTGATTATCACCGGATTCTGTTTGGGGCCGGAATTACCTGAAACCGACGGACCTCTGGGAGCCATCGTGTTGGGACGGGCTCTCCAAACCATGGGTGCGGAGGTTATCTATATCTGTGATTCTCCTGTCAATCGGATTATACAGGCCCTGATCGATGCCGCCAAAGCCCCGGCCCGGATTTTGTGCCTTATGCCTTCATTCCAGGCTGCCGCCGTTCTGGAGGAGCTCCATCCCAGTCATCTGATAGCCATCGAACGCCCCGGGCGGAATCGTGATGGCGATTATCTGAATGCCCGGGGATTGAGTGTCAAATCATGGAATGAACCGTTGGATGATTTATTTTTACTACCGCGAGGCGATTGGGAGACCCTGGGAATCGGGGATGGGGGGAATGAAATCGGAATGGGTAACGTGTATGCCCAACTGCAGGCCCGTCCCGATCCCTTCCCGCGGTTGGCCACTATCGTCAAGGTTGACCATTTGATTACAGCCGGTGTCTCCAACTGGGGCGCTTATGCTTTGGTGGCCGGCTTGAGCCTTTGGCATCACCGGAATCTGCTCCATACCGCCATCGAGGAATCCCAAATGCTCCGGGCGGCTCTTCGGGGCGGCGCTGTCGACGGGTTTTCCCTAAAATCCGAATTATCGGTGGATGGCATTTCATTGGGGATCCATCAGGGCGTTCTCCGGTTGTTTCATCAACTGATCAAAGAGGGATTAAATCGAAAGGAATCTTGATTATGAAAGGGATGATACTGACGGTGATACTATGGATAATCATAATGGGAATACCGGTCCGACTGGAGTCGGATGTTCTTGATTCAGCCGGTCTACAGTTTGTGACCCAATCCCAACAGGATCTTTTTTACCGGCGATTGGCTGTGTTTTATCGTCAGAACCTTGATCAGAATCATCCTGGTCCGGTATTCATTGGGAATTCTCTGACTCAGGGATTCAATTTCGAATCCTTTTTTCCCGGGATGGTCATTCATAACCGGGGAATCATCAGCGATCGAATCGGGATCGGGTGTGACGGGGGAGTACTCAAACGGCTGGAAGCATCCTGTTTTGACGTTCCTGCCACCGCAGTATTCATTATGATTGGTATCAACGATATTGCCGATCGACGGCGATCGGTTCCTGAAATCAGCCAAGGGTATTATGGGATGGTGGAAACGATTCGAGCCGGAATCCCATCCGATCATTCGATCTATCTTCAGGCACTACTGCCGGTGAGCGGCCGTTATACCGGGCTCAATCCCGCCATTGACAGCCTGAACCGGGATATTCGGAATTGGGCTGAGGCCAGATCCGGTATGGATCGGATTTTTTATCTGAACCGTTCCGAAGCCTGGTGTGATGATTCAGGGCGGCTACGACCGGAACTGACTGGGGATGGTATTCATCTGACCCAGGCCGGCTATCGGCTATGGAGCCGCCAACTTCTTCCTTATCTAGCCTTCCCCTCAGGTCGCTGTGATCTGAAGGCCATTTTATCAGAGCAGATCCGACGCTATCCCCACATGGAGGCCGACGATTGGATGAAATTGATTTATCATGCTTCGATGGGTAACCGGCACTTAATGGAAGACAGCAGTGCCGCCCATCGTTATCTGGAACGCGAAATGGCCGGTATTAATGACAGCAATCTCCGACTGGTAGAGATTATTTCTCCTGATAATCAGTTGGCTCGGATCGATTTGAGAGCTTATAAATTCTGGGGACTTTCGGTCGATCGTTTGTTCGATGTCATGATCCGATCGGCCCGGCAAACCGAAGAGGATTCAGTCCGATTGGATCAGTATGCAGGTGAGCTGATCCGGTGGCTGAATCAAAACGGACAGAGCCGTTCAGCCGGCCAAATCCCGGAACGGCTGAATGAAATCCGGGTTCATCATGGTCAGCCCTCCCACTCTGAACCCTATAAACAGGCATACCATCCCCACTACCGAGTCGTCAGAACCGATATCTTTAGGGAATTGGTATTTCCGGAATTCAGCCTGAAACGCTAGACCGGAGGGAGATTATCGATCGGATCGATGCTCAGGGTTGAGTTTTATAAGGATAGATATAGTTTTCGCCGGTTTTGATTTGTTTGACGGCACCGGTGGAATCCATTTGAAATGTCAGAAGTTCGCCGTTCCCGTTTTCCCCGGTCATCCGGAATAATGTATCATTGATGGGGGTCAGATCGACCAGATTGGCGGTGGGTTGATCCTGGGGGGGGTAACTGATTTCGTTGAGCATCAGTTCTCCGTTATGCAGGATTACATCGGTGATATACCCCCAGGGATCGATATAGCGTCCCAGGTACCGGTTCCATAGAGGGGAAGCGGTGATGACCGCTGCGGGTTTTTTAACGGCTTCCAGAATGGGATCGGTCATTTGGCGGAGGATCTGATCAGCCATATATTCCGGTTCTCCGTCATCCGAATTGGTCAATACAATGACGGCGATTTTATGATCGGGCATAAAAGCCAACCGGGTACGATATCCGGCTACCCAGCCGCTGTGGCCGACTACCGTACGGCCGTCGATCGGCCAGGTTTCAAAACCGATCCCGCGGCCCCGGCTCCAGCTCGGCCGGATCCAATGAATTCGCTGCATCTCTTTTAGGGTCGATCCCTTCAAAATCTGGCGTCCACCGACCGGTTCATCACGAAATTGCAGGCTGACATAGATGGCCAGATCTTCAACGGTGGACGATATATTGGCCGCCGGGGTCAATCCCTTGGAATCGGTAAAAGGCATGATTTCCCGCTTACCATTGGGTAGCCGGTGACTGTAGCCGACCGCCAGGAGCGATTTATCGCTTTCCTTCAGATTGACAAAGGTATGCGACATACCCAACGGATCCAGAATCTGACTCTGAACATAACTCTGATAGGTTTGCCGGCTGACCGTCTCCAAAATCATACCCGCCAGGGTCAAACCCAGATTGGAGTATTTGAAGCGGGTTCCAGTCGGATAGATCAGGCTTTGATTCCGGACTGTCCGAATGATCTGATCCTGAGTGGGAAACACATGGTCTGTCCAATACGGGAATGCCGCCTCGGAAGGAAGGCCGGAGGTATGTGTCAACAAATGCCAGATGGTGATTGGGATGGAATCCGGAAATGGATTCTGGATTTTAAACCAGGGCAGATAGCGGGTGACGGGATCATTCAGATCCAGTTTACCCCTGTCACGCAACTGCATGATCCCGATTGCGGTGAAGGTTTTGGTGATGGAGGCGATCCGGTATAAGGTTTGGGGTGAGGCTTTGATCTGATGATCCGGATCGGCGTAACCAAAACCGCGGGCAAAGATCAGATCCTGGTCGACCACAATCCCGACCGAAACACCGGGTATCCCCCGATACGCCATCTGAGCTTCGATCCAGGTTTCCATTAATCTCAACTGCGATTGAATCTTCGATGTTTCAACCCATTCCGGACCGGGCCGGCCGAAAAGCGGCAAACTTATAAGAATGATCAACAGACTCATCATGACCATGATACGCATCGGCTGCTCCTTGATTTCAGATTCGAAGAGAAATCCTGAATCCGGTATGGATCCCTGAGAATGGATGACGGCGGTACAAGATCAATCGGACAATTGATGGATCAGAGGCTTAAATATAGATAGTTTTTTTGGATCGAAATCTTGTTCAGTTGATAACGGAAGGGGAGTAGTACCGGAATATCGAGTAATGGATTGAATCGTTCCCCCAGTTCCTTAAGCACCGTTTCAGGGAGTTTGAAATGGTTGACAATACTTTTGGGGGATTGAGCGGTCAGTCGGTTGTCGGCTACGCTCAGATTCAAGGCGGAATATCCCTCCAACTGATCCTGGATGATAAACTTGCTCAGCACCTGATGAACGTCCTGACTCAATTGGTCGGCCGCGATCGAGAACTCGAATTCCAGGTAGGGAGGGCTCAGTTTAATATTCAGTTTCCGGTATTCTTTTCCATACTGTTTAGCTTTATAATCCATATACTGTTTGATGGAACCGGTTGAAACCAGGATACCGATCTTGAAGTCCTGATAACGGTTGATGTTAAAAATTTTGCTTTTTTTCATCTCCGTTAGATTGAGGTAAGGAGACTGGTACTGAATGGTGACATGATCCGCGATCAGGTGATTCATATCGACGGTATCGATCTTGATGGACAGACTGGTGAACTGATTTGGATTTCCAGGCACCGCTTCAGCTTTGACGGTGATCGATCGGCAGGTGATATACTGAGAGAGGATGGTACGGATATCGTGTTCGGCGGTGGTTTCCGCCGAGAGTCCAAGGGGAAATATCATCATGCCGGCCAGAACGATAATCCATTTCAGGCTAATTTTTTGTAAGCGTGCCGTTTTCAATGTATAACTCCTTTAATTGATATGTGGATGCTTCGGGATCGGTAATCCGATATCGATGGATTCCATCCGTTTCGTATTGATATGCCTGTCCGTGATGCGGGCAGACGGGAAGTGTCCCGATAAATTCGGGGATCATTAGTTCCAGTTTTTCAGGATATTCCATCGTTTTGACATAATAAGCCTCGACCGCATCCGATAAGAGGGTCAGATTGGCAATGGTCTCCTCCAGGGGCGGTTTTTCCTTTATTGCCGGGGGAGTATACTGATTATTGCCGCCTTGAGAATAAAGATAAAAAAGATAACCGATTCCGGCAATCAGGAGTCCGGCCAACACCAGACTGATGATCAGGAAGATTCGCTTCAAAGCCATAATTTACTCCTGTTATAATTCTTGTCGACCGAAGGAGCTGCCGTTGTTGACGGTTGGATTCCGTCTGACGGTCGTTCCACAGGCCTAAAACTACAAATCAATATAAAACTATTGAAATAAAAGTCAACCCCAATTTTCTTTACCGCTGCCTGCCGGCAACCGATGGATGGAGAATGTACAATTCGGTAAGTCTTAAGCGGATGGTCCAGTTTATTACCGATACCCAAATGAGGTAGATTGGATTCAGCTTCCGTGCCGATGATTGGTCATACAGATTTATTAATGAAAAATAGTATCCGGTTTTTTTTACTAAAGAATAAACTGACCTATATTTATCTTGACAAACATTTTTGTTTTTTATATAATAATCATTTATGAATGAGACGAGGCAATAATGAACTTCAATCCAATTTCTATCCCGGCGGTGCTGGTTGCTATAACGATCCATGAGTATTCCCACGGGTGGGCGGCCAACCGGCTGGGAGACGGTACAGCCCGGTATGCGGGACGGTTGACGCTGAACCCGATTTCGCATATTGACCTGTTTGGAACCCTGATGCTGGTCTTGGTTGGATTCGGCTGGGCCAAGCCGGTTCCGGTCAATCCCTATAATCTCAAGAATCCCAAGACTGATATGATCTGGATTTCCCTGGCGGGTCCGCTCAGTAATCTGATTCTGGCCTTTGTGATTGCCAAGAGTTATATTCTCTTGAGTCCCGGATCCGTTCCGGCCATGATGAGCGGATGGAGTCAGTCGTTTCTGTGGTTTATTATTTATACCATTCAGATCAATATTGTATTAGCCTGGTTTAATCTGATCCCGATCCCTCCGTTGGATGGGTTCAAGATTCTGGCAGGACTGTTGCCGGTTCGGCATGCAGCATGGCTCGATAAACTGGAGCTTTATGGACCTTATGTGTTCATGGCTCTCATCCTGTCATCGTTTCTTACCGGATTTTCAATTATCGGTATTATGATCAATCCGATCATCAATCTGACCATGAACTGGATGTTGTCTCCGTTTGGGGGATAATATCAGAGGAGCCATCGTATGGGTTTTTTCAAATTTGATACTCCCCGTCAGTTTCATTTGCCCGGTTACAAACAAAGCCGGGTGTTTGACAATGAGGCCAGAGAGAAAGAGCATCGGGTGCATTTCAAACGCCAGGTATCCAGTCGGGCCGGTTTATTCTCTCTGAGCACCATGATTTTTCTATTAATCGTCGTCGTATTCCTGATTTGGGCTTTTTCCCGATAACCCTTCAACCTGATAGCAGAGAATCATGGAAAAGCAAAATCACTACTGGATCATCAAAGAAACCTATCTTGCCTGGAATGATCGGCAGTTCAAACAGATGAATTCTCGGATGAAACCCTATCACTACAGCTTTGATGATAATGTTGCCTTCTCGGTCGGTGATATTTTCCTGGGACTGGATACCGGGGAGGAGTTTGTGGTAACGATTGGACCGGTGATATCCAATACCTTCGTGATTTCGAAAAAATACCAGGTTCATCTTCAACCCCGATATTTTTTCAAACGCATGATACCCTTCAAAGCGATTCAGGATATCCTGATGATCGAGCATCAGATCTCCGATTTCAAACCTTCCTCTCCATTCATCCGGATCAATTCAGCTATTTGGCGGAAGATTATCCAGCTTATCCACGAGTATGACACCACCGGGGAGGAGATTCTGCAGAGCCTGGAACGGTATTCGGAGCAGAAGCGCTATCTTGACCGGATTGTCTATATTTGTGATAAACAATTGTGCGATCCCAACGAACGGCAGGAAATATTCCTGATACTGCGCAATCTCTTGAATTGGAATCCGGAATACTCGGAAGGGCGGAGCGAATTGGAGGAGATGTTTTCTTTTCTCAGGTATTCTCTGCATATTGAGGATTTGCCCTATGATGAGCGGATGTCCATTTTGGATGAGATGATATCCAACTGGATGAATTATGTGAATTGTCTACCCAAGAAACAGATTGAGATTTTACAGGATATTCAAGAACCCTTTTTATTATGAACCGGCGTGATTTTCTGATCCGGACTGGGTTATTGAGCTTGGCAGGCTGGGAGGGATGGGAAAATCGGATCATGGGGGCTGAGGGACGTTATGCGGCACGCTATTACACGTCGCTGGATCATGGCCGGGTGCGGTGTGAGCTGTGTCCTCATCAATGCGTGTTGAAACCTTCTCAAACCGGTATCTGCAGAGCCCGCCGCAATGAGAAGGGACATCTGTTTAGTTTGAATTATGGCCAGGCTTGTGCGTATAATATAGATCCCATCGAAAAGAAACCCTTTTTCCATTTCTATCCGGGGAGTCAGGCTCTATCCATCGCGGCCGCCGGCTGCAATCTGCGATGCCGCTATTGCCAAAATTGGGAGATTTCTCAATATGCTCCGGATGATGTCGATTCACGACCCCTGTCACCAACCGATATTGCGAATGACGCACGCCGCCGTCAGATTCCGATGGTAGCCTTTACCTATTCCGAACCGACTGTATTCTATGAATATATGCTGGATACGGCGGATCGATGCGGACAAGCCGGCATCAAAACCTGTATGATTTCGGCGGGGTTCATCCGAAAAAAACCGCTGCAGGAGCTGTGTCATACATTATCCGCCGTCAAAATCGATCTTAAATCCTTTCGGGATGATTTTTACCGTCAGATTTGCGGAGCCCGGTTGAACGAGGTACTGGATGCTCTGGTGACTATTCGCCAATCCTCGGCCTGGCTTGAAATCGTTTATTTGATTGTTCCCACTCTGAACGACACTCCGGTTGAATTAACCGATACGGCCCGTTGGATTAAAGCCAACCTGGGATCGGATGTCCCCCTTCACTTCAGCCGTTTTTATCCCCACTTCAAACTTCAAAATTATCCTCCGACTCCGGTAAAGACTCTGGAGACAGCCTGTCAGATCGCCAAGGCTGAAGGACTCCACTATGTCTATGCCGGAAATCTGCCCGGCAATCCTTTGGAACACACGGTCTGTCCGACGTGCCGGGCGGTCCTGATCCGGAGATATAGCCATACGGTTCTGGAGAACCGAATCCGCCGCGGAAAATGTCCCGACTGCGGACATCCGATTCCGGGTCGCTGGGACTGATTGACTTTATTTCAATAACACCATCTTGCCGGTTACATCCCCGTCAGGGGTTTCTATCCGATAAAAATAAATCCCGGATGAAACCGGAAGTCCGGTTTGACTGAACCCGTTCTATATCTGTTGATGATCTCCGGCCGGCATGAACCGGTCAATCAGAGTCTGGACCCGTTCTCCCAGGTGATTGTAGATCGTTAGATTCAATCGTTCGGATCGGGTGGTGCTGAAACGGATAACCGTCTGACTGTTGAACGGATTTGGATAGGAAGAATGCCGGCTGACAACCCCGGATCCGTCCAAGGGATCGTTTTCCAGCACCGGATCAATAAAAATGTAACCTTCCAGGGGGGAAGAACAGATCCCGATACCCGGATAACAACTGACCGCATAATAACCCAATGAGGCCTCGAGCCGATGGGTTTCAGCTTTGAATCGATGGATTTTGGTCAGTTCATTATCGATCATCCAGAAATGGCGTTGGTTTTCTCCCAGAGTCCACAAGATTCGGCCGGAGGCATAGCTATCGCTCATCCAGAAAAAGGTTCGATCGTCGGAATACTTGAATTGGCTGATCACAGGAGGTTCGGGGGCTTGTTGGATTTCCGGCAGCGGAATACTGAACACCGCGGTGTTGTTTTCCGGATCGATCAGGGTCAGACGCAGATTGTAGTGTCCCAATGCCGGTAACTCTCCCAGAACGGTATGATGATCCAGATAGTAGTCGGGAGTCGTTGCAATGGTTCCGACCGAATCCCCATCCAGTTCAATTTCGATCCGGTATTGGGCCGGTTCTGAACTGTGCCACCGAATGGCGGTTTCCGAGTTATAGTAATAAAGAACTTCTATTTCTCCCGGATCGGGAACCTGCTGGTCGGACTGGGTCGGGGTAATAAAGCTATTGCTCATGACCGACTGACTGCCGGATTTCTGCAATTCGGGATTTTGAATATAGGTATGGCCTGACAGATCGATCAATACCAGGCGGTAATAATAAGTAGTCCCGGGCGATAATCCGGTTAACCGGATCATGAACTTTCGACCGAATCGCCCGGATGAATAGGTCTGATCGAGCATAGCACTGCCCGTACCATACATCAGACTGACCAGACAGGGTTCATTCAGCTCAAGATTCAGGAAGGCCTGCTGACGATAGGCGGTGATGGTTTGGGTTAGGCAATAAGGGGCAATAGTATCAACGATTTCCGAATAGATCTGAAACGAATCGACGGTTGAGGTCAGGCTGTCCTGGCCGGTTATGGCGGTTACCGAATAATAATAGGTCCGGTCGGCAAGGAGCGAATACAAGGTTGAGGTATGTTCCGAAGCGGTTTCATCGATTGAAAGGAGTTCGGTCAGGGTTTGTGGGTTTTGACCATAACGGAGCACACCCCGGGCGGGCTGATTGGTATTCCATTTCAACCAGACACAATTCGGCTTGACCACCGGATATGGCTGGACTTCAAACTGAATCCCGGTGACCTTAAAATCGGGAGTGATGAAGAAATTCTGCACTTCATTCTGAATCAACAGCGGATAATTCCGCTGGGCCGGTTCAAAGGCGTAGGATTCCCGAATCGGATAAACACTATAGCTGTAACCGGCATTGACGTAAAAAATATAATAGCCGAGACTATCGGTCAACACCGAATCGCGGTTGTTTCCCATCAGATGAATCATGACACCTGGAACCGGATCGGCATGTCGATATACTGTTCCGCTGATCGAATAGTTCTTCTGAATCCCGGTAAAATTTCCGATCGTATCGTGGATCAGTTCCTGAATCGTCAGACTCTCCGGTAAAAATCCGTAAAAGGGCATCGATGGTTTGATGGTATAGGAGAGCCCGGCCGCCAGTCCCTCAAATCGGTAATCGCCATTTTGATCGGTAGTCGCCGATCCGGCTTGTTGGTTGTTTAGGCTGACGGAAGCCGACGGTAAAGGAATTCCGCTGGGAGTTGTAAGCCGTCCCGACAAAGTATGGGTTTGCCGGGTTGCGGTATAAATCAGGAAGGTGTCCGATTTGAGGTTCGCAATCTGATACTGAGGCGGAACGAATGAATAAAAGTTCTTGGCTGCGGCGACGCTATATGCTGTTCCGGAGATCAGATCCGGAAAGGCGAAAGCACCCTGGGGATCGCTCAGGGTGGTTCGGTAATCCCCTCCCGACAGACTGATCAGAGCTTGAGAAACAGCCTGCCCTACCTCGTTTTGGATCAACCCGCTGATGGAATAATTCTGTTGGGTGGCTACAAACAGGACCAGGCTGTCCTTTTCAAGGCTGACGATCACCGAGCTGTCGGGCGAAAAACGGTACAGTTCTTTAGCCGGAACCAAACGATAGGATCGGCCGGCTTTCAGATTGAAAAATGAAAAATTGCCGTTCTGATCCGAGAGGGTCTGACTGATGGAATCCCCGCGCAGGTATATGGGCGTTCCGGGCAAGGGCTGCCCCCCGATCAACCGGACTTGTCCGCTCAGGGTATAATGCTGGAGAGCAGCCTGGAGGATGAGGCCGGTATCGGATCCTAAGCGTGTAATCAGGGTGCTGTCGGGTGTAAATCGATAAAAGGGTTTCTGAGCTTTGAGACAATAGGAGAGTCCTCCGGTCAGATTGGGGAACGAGAATAATCCGGTGGGCCCGGAAAAGATCAGTGAGGTACTGCCTCCGGTCAATTGGATTTGGACGGAGGCCAGGGGTTGAAAATTCTGGTCCAGGGTTTGGCCCGACAGGGTAAAGAGCTGAGCCGTTCCGGTAAAATTGCGGATAGTGTCGGACTGAAGCGATTGGATCAGTTGGCTGTCCGGTACAAAGGTGTGAAATGCTTTGACGGGTTTGACAATCAATCGGCTGCCGGCGGACAACCCGGTGAAACGATAGCTCCCGCTCGGATCGGTCGTATCCGATTGGTTACTATCACCTGAAAGGATAACCGGGACGGATGGAATCGGAACTCCCGATCCGGTTCGGATTGTTCCGCTGATCTGGAACTGATTGATATGACCGGTGAATTGCAGACTGGTATCGTTCTTAAGTTCCGGAACGGGGGTGGAGATCGGATCAAAAGTATAAAATGGTTTGGAAGGGGTGACGCTATAGGAGCCGCCGGCCGGAAGCGGGTTGAAATCAAAAAAACCATTGGTATCGGTGGTATCGGTGCTGGTTTTATCTCCGTCGAGCTGGACGATGACGGAGGCGATCCCGATTCCCGATTCGTTTCTAATGCTGCCGCTGATCCGCTTCTGCTGCCGGATGGCTGTAAAATGATTGCTCAGGCTGTCCATCAAGAGATGCTCGATCATCAGACTTTCCGGGGTGAAGGTATAATAGTTTTTAGCGGCTTTTATACTGTAGCTTCCGACCGCCGGGAGCCCTTCAAAAAGGTAATTACCCCCCAGATCGGTCGTATCCAGGCGATTGATTCCGCCGCTCAATTGAATGATGACCTGGCTGATCGGTAATCGGCCGAAACCGGGCATTTCCATCGGAATGGGGGACTGACCAAGTGGAAGTGAAGGGGGCAGGACGGCCGGTGAGGTCGGATCGCTGACTTGTCCTCCAATCGAAAAGGTTTGAAGGCTTCCGCTGAAATCCTGATGGGTTTGATCGGCGGCCAGCGGCGTATAGGAGCGCGATGAAGGGGTGAAACCATACCCGGTTTTGGATGGCATGACCACATAATTGGCTCCTCCCGGCAAGCCGCTAAAGGAATAATCGCCTTCTATATCGGTACTGGTGGAGGCCGTAACCCCTCCGGTCAGGTAAACAGTGACCTGAGAAACTCCACTGATGCGTCCGCTGATTTCAAACTGGGTGGCGGTAGCGGTAAAATTCTGGGAGGTTTGATCCGAAACCAAAGGATCATAGCTTCGGTTTTCCGGATTGAAGATATAGCCCGGTTTGGAAGGGGTAATGGTATACCCCCCCAAGACTAAATCACTGAACTGGTAGTAGCCGGAATAATCGGTTACCGTACTGCGGCTCGCATCCCCGCTCAGGGTGACGGTGACTGAGGGGGCTCCGCTGATGGTTCCGCTGATGAAATGATACTCGGTCAGGGAATAGGCCGTGAAATCCTGGAAGGGTTGATCGCTGTTCAACGGGGTGTAGCTCCGACTGACCGGAGTAAAAATATACCCGGTTTTGGAGGGGGTAATCGTGATCGTACCGGGTTGGACAAAATCAAAGCTGTAGAAGCCGAGGAGATCCGTTACGGTGGTCTGATTGTCGTCTCCGCTGAGGGTGACGGTGACCGAGGAGGCCCCGGTGATGGTTCCGCTGATGGTATACATCGTTGGAGCAGCGCTGAAATCCTGGTTGCTCTGATTCGAATTGAGGGGGTTGAAAGATCGGCTGCCCGGAGTGAACCCATAACCGGATTTGGAAGGAGTGACAGTATAATTGCCGCCGGCCGGTAAATCGCTGAAATTGTAATTTCCGGAACCGTCGGTGGTGGTGCTTTGGGTTGAACTTCCCGATAGTTGAACGGTGACCGAGGAGGCCCCGGTGATGGTTCCG
>JAGOEH010000246.1 GCA_017997825.1 Candidatus Delongbacteria bacterium
CAGTTGACGGGCCTCCTCCAGCTTATTTCCGCAACCGTTCGCCTGGTAATTTTCAACAATCCTTATGATCCGGCTGTCCGTGGCTTGCTCATTAATCAGGAACGAATCCCCGATAAACAAAGCCGGGGTCACCAGATGAAACTCATCATCTACCTGGTAAACCTGATTGAAAGCCTCCAACAATGATAAATCTTCACTGACTTTATCGCTGAAACGGGATATTTTGATCTGGGGATACTTACCGGTCAGATAATCCAAGCATTTTTCCACCCGGGAACAATGCGGGCATTTGGGATTGGTGAAATAAATGATCGAAATCTCCGAGTCAGCCGATTGAGGTGATCGAATCCCCAGAGAACTGTCCTGGAGGATAGCCAGAATAACGCTATCCTGAATGGTATATTTCTTTTGGTCAAGATTGCGGGCGATTGCGGCCGCCAAGGCCGGTTCTATCTCTTCCCGTGATCCTAAAACAGTATCACCTAAAACCATGATCGGATAATCACTCTCCGGACGGTTCAGATGATGTTCGATCCGGCTCAGTTTTTCATAATTCAGAGCGGTATCAACATTCAACCATATATAATGGAGCTGATCCCCATAGCGGGTATTGATTCCCGGCAGGAGCGTATCCTTGACAAACTGACAGTTTTCACAGGTCGGTGAATAGAAAAAAAAGATATCCAAACGATTCTGCTCAGCCATCATGGAACCGAAAAAGGCTATCCATAGACCGATCAGCCATGAAAAACGCATAGTACCCTTCCTTTAATCCATATCAACCGAAAACCGTTTATAAACGCAAACAGTGTTAAAGCGGTTCGGTCGATGGGTTGATCATCCAACTGCATCTCAGTGAATCGATTCATAATAAATACAAAAATATGGGTTTTGTCAAGCAAATTATCTGATGACGGGGATTGATCCAGCCGGACAAATTAAAAAGGGCTTGACTTTCATTATGACATTTATTACCATCCAAAAACCCGGGAAAAGGAAAAGGAAGAGGAATTCACTTATGAATCAATTGAAATCGGAGTTGGTTGATCCCTATGCCCATCAACTGGTGGGAACTGATTTTTACTATCAGAAGAATGACGTAACGGCTGAATTGGTCGTGGTGTTACAAGGGAAATTGGAAAATCGATCTTTATCGATTATCAAACAACCATCGCGTGCCGTCAATCGATATCATGTAATTGAACTGATTTCGACCGATGAGACCGGGATTCAAGCGGGCGGCAATGTCAATCGGATTGCTTACCTTGGATTTGCTGAAATCATCAATGGAGGAATCTTACTGGCCGGGGATCCCTTTTATGTTCAGGGCCGGCTGATAGGAACGGTTGCGGGATTTGATGAAACCCATTATCCCAATCATTTGAATGTTGTGATTCAGGTTTCCGAGCGTTTTTCCGGAAGAGAATTGGGTTTTGAACTGGGGTATCGTGTATTTTTTCAGGGACGCCATGCTGAGACGAATTCCAAACCACCAACGTCAAAATAAACCCAGAAAGGACACAAACCATGTACAAGTTCCAGATGTACACCAAGCTGCAGAAGGAAAAACCGGAAATTTTTGCAGAACTGAAAAAAGCGGCCGATGAAATCGGTATCCCGGCTGATGTTCGCGGGAAATTCGGCTTGACCGGCGCCATTTCCGGTATGCCCTCCCCGCTCAAAGCCCGGATTGAAAAAGCCATGATGGAAGAATCCCAGAAATGCGTGGGATTAGGTTACTATGTCGACCAGGTTCGGGCCATCGTCAAGGATGTTTACGGCGATGAGTATGATGCCGCGGTTACCAATACCTGTGAAGGCAGTCTGTGGATCTCCTTTGACAGTCTCTTTACCCCTCCGGCTCTGGGACGTGGTGATAACTATCGGGGCCGCTATATCACTCCCTACGAAAAGCATTTCCATCATCACGGCGCTTACGGCCGTCCTTATCCGGCCCGCTATAAAGATATTATCTGCGATCGCGGCGTCACCACCGGTGAATTGGGATTCTACGGCAAACGCCAGAATAACCTGGATACGGTCATCGTTCCCCTGGTAGGAGCCGAATACCCGGTCCACGGCCTCAAATATTATCCGGTACCATTTCTGACCGGTGTCAATGTTGAAAAATCTCTCCAGGCCATCGAAGAAAATGCCGAACGCCACAGCATCATGCTGACCGGATTCTCTTCCTTGGGCTACGATACCCCCGGCTACGGTTATGCCGATAAAGACGCCGAAGGAACCCCGTTGTTGTCCAAAGGAATTGCCAAGATCGCCAAAAAATACAATGTACCTTACGTGATCGACAATGCCTGGGGTATTCCTTTCATCGGCACCAATATCAAAAAAATCGGTGCCGATGTGGTCTGTTACAGTCTGGATAAAGCCTCCTGGGCTCCTACCGGTTCATTGATCATCGGAACCGAAGAATCGATGGTTCCCATCCGCCGCGCCATGGGTCTTCACAGCTCCCGCAGTGGAGCGACCAGTGCTTACGGTAAAGCCGCTTATGTCGGTTTTGATCCGGGCAAGGAAGCCCTCAGCGGAATCGTGGCCGCTCTGACCATGATCCGCGATGAACCCCAGATCCTGAAAAAACCGGTCGACGATCTGTATGATTTGGTCAAAGAAGAATTCGCCACGATCGATTCCAAGATCCGCAACCATTTCGATATCTTCAAATCCTACAACTCCGGCGCCGTCGAAATCAATTACGAAAAATCCTGGAAAAACGGCCAGCTGGGTATCCCGGTCTTCTCCATCGAAGACATGTATGCCAATTCTCACCTGATTCAGGATGGCTGCGGAGCCATGGGTATTGTTCCGACCATCGCTTATGACGGCAATATCTTTGTTTCAGCCGGCCTGGGCACCTGCGATTCCCAGGGTAATCTGGACAAAGACCTGATGAGAAAAGGTATCAAGGGACTGATGGTTGTCATCGAAACCGTCTGCCGCCACGCCGGTATCATCTGATTTACCTTCTTGCTGATTTATATCCAAGCCGGAAAGGAGCTCTCCTTTCCGGCTTTTTTTATCGGAATAAATTTGCTTCTTGATCCAACCGATTGGCGGATCCATGGGGTTCCGGCTTGTCAGCCCAACTGTTGAATGACTCCTGATCAACTCAGGCTGAAACCATCCTTTTTTTATACTACCCAAAATTAAATATTGACAGATTAAAGAAACTGATATAAATTACCAATAATAACACCAGCACAGGGAGGACCCAATGAAAGTGTTGATCGTTGAGGATGAATTTGTAGGGCGCGTTTTTCTGCAGGAAGTCTTATCTCAATACGGCCGGTGTGATATTGCAATCAATGGTACCGAGGCCCTTGATCTTTTCAAATTAGCCATGAAACAAAATGAACCCTATGATTTAATCTGTCTGGACATCATGATGCCCAATATGGATGGTCAGCAGGTCCTCAAAGAGATCCGGCGTATTGAGGAACAGGATGGAATTATGGGACTGGCCGGAGTTAAAATCATCATGACTACGGCCTTGGGAGATTTGAACAATATTAAAACCGCTTTCAAGGAACAATGTGATGCTTACCTGGTCAAACCGATCATCAAAGAAAAACTGATGGGTACAATCCGCGAGTTTGGCCTGATTGAATAGTACCGCCTAAAAAAGGAGTTATTATGAAAAAAACAATCATGAGTCTGATACTGCTGACCAGTCTGATTCTATTCGGATGTACCGCCGAGAAAGATTTTACCATGAAATTCGACAAGACCTACAATCTGGACTATGCTCTGACCGAATTCGCCGCTCCCTCCCTGCAGATCAATGCCGGGAACAACGAGAATTTCAACAAATACAAAGATGATATCAAATCGGTTGAACTGCAGAAAGTAACCTATACCATCACCAATTTTGTCGGATCGGCCACTCAGACGCTAGATACGGCGGTTGTAATTGTGGATTCCATCAATACATTGTCCAGAATCGGTCATATTACACTCGCCAATGTGGCAGCCGTCGAACAGGTCCTCCCCTATGATCAGACCATCGCCGATCAACTTGCGGCTAAAATGCTCAACAGCCCTCATACCGCAGAAGTCAGATTTCATGGCCGGGTCAACCAGGCCCCGGTAAAATTCACCATCAAATTCACCTTCGAATTCAAGGTTACCTACAAGAAAAAAATCCTGTAATGAAGCTGTGGGTGGTTGACGCTTTCTGTGATGATACTCACCGGGGGAATCCGGCCGGTGTCTGCCTGTTGGAGCAATGGCCGGACGACAACCTGCTTGGCCGGATAGCGGCTGAAATCAACCTGTCGGAAACTGCCTTTGTCTGCCGGACTCCGGAACACTATCAACTCCGATGGTTTTCTCCCCGGTGCGAGATCGAACTCTGCGGGCATGCCACCTTAGCCTCCGCCGCCGTCATCTGGCGGGAAAATCTCGAAAATCCTCACCATCCGATTATATTTGATACCCGAAACGGAGTATTTACTGTTTTTCAGACTCCGCCCCTGATTCACCTCAAATTTCCTTTGATG
>JAGOEH010000247.1 GCA_017997825.1 Candidatus Delongbacteria bacterium
CAGCCAGTAACCGAAGAAAGTCTCCGAACCGAAGGCCTGTTTGTTGACCGTGCTGTCACAGTAGCTCCAGATCAGTTTCGGCTTGATGTTATCAACAACGTAAGGCTTCTTCAAGGTGTCGGCATTGAAAAGCTTATCCCTAAGAATAATGAAAAAGGTATCCACGTATTCGCGGTACTCGATGCTGTGATCGGCGATCTGAATGGCCGCGAAATAGGTGGTATCGACGTGGTTGACGATCCGGCACAGCGGATCATCCTGGACGGCAATGGTGTTGGTATACCACCCGGTATAGCCGTCCTGCCATGGTTCGGGATTTCCCCTCGGATCAAGGACTTTTCCTTGAAGCGGGGTTTCGTGTACCCCCCACCAGCCGAAAAGATCACCGATAGAACCCTGCAAACCGACGCCGCTCCGGCGGGAGCTGTTGACCACATCATGGGCCTGGTTGACCTTGATGCGGACCAGGTCGCCGTACTTGGCTTCCAGGTTCTCCAGCGATCCGCCCTTTTCTACAAAGGTGGCGTTTCGATACCATTCATTATAATCATCATCCCAATAATCGCCTTCAACCTGCGGTACGTACATTTCCAGGTCATTAAAGGTGAAAGTCGGGGCTTTCCGGTCGATCAGGTAGTAGTAGCGGTTGCGGATGATATGATCGTCATTCCCGTGGAATTTGTCATTGCCCTGGGTGCGGGTGTAGGTATAGATCACCACGCTGTCGCCGTCGTCATAGGCGGTAGTGGATCGGCGATTGACGGACAGATACTGATAAGCGCCGCTGGTGGTGTAAGTAGCCAGTTTATCCAGATCAACGGACAGATATGCTTCAGCCGGCTCACATAAATACAAGGTATCGTGGTTGGGATAGATTGTCCAGCGAATGCCGTTACATCCAGGGCAATCGCAATCCCACCAGCCATACTGAACCGGGTACTTCCAATCGGCCGCTTGTAACGATCCGCCATTATGGGAGGCTTTGTCGGCCAGGAAAGCCGGCTGCCAGTCGGCGCGGGATTCACCGCTGCCGTACTTGCTGGAATCCATGAAGAACGGCCAGTACCATTTGATGGTGCCGGTCGAATCGTAGCATTCCATGGCAAATCCGACCGTGGTGTCGGTCACGTCTTCACAGTAATAAAAGGGTTCGCAGGAAACGAACTCAATCGAGAGCGAATCAACCAGACCGGTACGATACTGGTTGACACCGGTGCGTTCGGAACGGGCCGGGACGATGATATCCTGATTATAGCCGTAATCCCAACGCCAGTCATCGTACATATTTTCAAAATTGGTCGGATCGATGTCATGAACCTGGGTGATATAGCTGGAGCTGAGAATCTTGAACTGATGAGTCAATGGCTTGGCCCAGTTGTGATGGGTATTGTTGGCCACCCAGATCGAATCCAGATCGGTCCAGTCATAATCGTCCTGGTCACGCGTGGTTCCGGCGGCTGTCGGGCCGGGACCGACCACAAACATGGTCCACAAGGAGGTGTTATCGACATTTCCGGGTGACCAGGCACCGTTGTCATCATTGGCATTGGCCGTCGCATTGCCGACCACCGTCCCGGTCCAGTTCAGATTGGTGGATCCGTCGGTATTCTCCACATCCCAGGCATTGTTGTCGATCAGATTGGAATTCATGGTATTAAGGGCCGTGGTTCCGGGGATACCCTCGGTTCGGGCCAGCACATCATAGCTCCAGGGAGCCTGCCACAACCAGTGAATGTTACCGAAGGCAAATTTTTTATCGGGAGGTACCGTATTAGAAATGGTTTCGCCATCGGCCGGATTCCGCCAATCGTATCCGGTCCACCAGTAACTTCCCGGATCAGTGGTGTAAAAGAATCTCTTGGTATAGGTCCGCTGGGTATAACCTGCATTGGTGGTGCTGTTGCTGCTCCACATCGAATCGATATCATAATTGGGATGCTGATCCCAACGACGGGAGATGGCCATGCGGGTACCGGTGGAAAGACTACCCAGAGCTTGGCTGCGGTGATCGATCTGATCGGCCTGCAGAGCGGTCAACTGGAGCGGATACAGGGCGTAAACCGTATCATCATCGATCGGGTACCAGGGCACATCGATGGCGTCACGGCCCCAGACCTTGATCAGAACCGAATCTCCATCCTGGAAGGAATTGCATTGGAAAATCACAGCTCCCATTAATCCCATAGTTTTGGAATTGGGATCATTATAATCATCAGTCATGGCCAAGGTGGCGGTAAACAATGAATCCCCGGCAAATCCATCCTTATAATCGGGATTCATAAATACGGAAAAATTAGTATTCCGATCGGTGGCGGTACGGATAATGGTGGGTTGATCCCAGCTGGAGGTGGATTCATTATAATTACGGTGCTGGATTTCAAAAAATATCGAATCGATCCCGGCAGAGCACTGACTGCATCGATCCTCAAAATACCGCCCCTCGATGTTATCGATCAGATAAAACATAACGGCCCGGTTAGTGCAGCCGATCGAGTCGGATTCCAGGACCAACTCCGGTTCTTTCAAATCCACCATGAACTGGTATTTGAAGAGCGAATCGTTGGCGATTACCGATCCATTCTCGGCATAATCATCATTGACGATGGGATTGCCCAGATCGATATCGCAATCCCCATGGGAGGCGTCGCGGGCAAATACACTAACGCAGACCTTATCGCCGTTGCGAAAGCGCATAAAGGGCTCACCGGTACCGAATCCCAGTAGATTGGAGGCATCGGGCGGGCCCAGTCGGGGATCGATAATGATCCGGGTTCCCGGATCCAGAGCGGAAAGATTGTCGGCCGGCAATCCATCGGTACCGGCCACTCCATTGATCATGGCCGTAGTCGGATCGGTCGGATCATTGATATACCAGCAGGCATCCTGCCAGGCCCGGGGTGTGCTATACAGGCTATTGGCCGCTACCGGAACAAAATTGTGTCCGTTGGGTCCGTAGGCTGGATGATAACTGCCGTCAATCGCCATCACTTTGACATTGACTACGATACTGGATATATCCAGACCGGCGGCGAAGGAATCGGCATAGGTGCGGCATGAGAGATCAGCCAGATCCAGGGTAATGACCTGGTAAGGATCGGAGGTAAAGGAATTGCTGTATTCGTGGTTATCATAGACAGCCGGACTACGGCGGAACTGGGGATAAACGCCGTCCAGATCAACCATCGGGCCGACCTGATCTACATAAAACCATCCGACCGTATCGGTGGCGAACTGAATGGCATCGCCGGATCCGGTCAACGATATCACGGTAAGCTGATTGGCTAATGCCGCTATCCTGAGGGGATTGGGTATCGGTAAGGCATCGGCGTAAGCATAGGGGTAACGGTAAGAATACAGCATCCGGTTGGAGTATTCCGGAGCATGATGGACTCCATCATCGTCGCTGTCGGTCTCATCCCAGCGCAGCATATGCTTGTTCGGATTGGCGAAGGCATACTCGAATCCGGTCTGGGTAAACCCTTTGATAAACTTGAACCGTTCCGTCAGTTCCTCACAATTACCGAAAAAGATAAACGGATAAGACTTGTGATCGGCATTGGTATAAGCGGCTCCATTCGAAACCCAGAAATTGACATTGTCGGTATAGACACTCCACTTGATATTGGGGCGGTCATGCAAACCATCACTGGCCGGCTGATTGTAACCCGGATTATCGTTACTCAGGAAGGTTACCGTCGGTGTCGTTGAAGTTAGCAGATAATCATACACCTTGGCATCCACAATCTCCACCAGAACTACATCCCCATCCGATAAATCAGTCAGCGGAAACTGAGGATCGTTGAGTTTGATGCTCAAAACGGCATTCTGGTCGTTGGTGCGAGTCAGCGTCACACCATAAGCGGAACTGGTATCGGCGATCAGAATCTGCTGATCCGGAATACCCCACGGATCAGAATCGGTCGTTGGGTGATGGAGTTGCTGGGCCCCTCCTATGTTTCCGTCATCCCAGGTAAAGTTGGAGGGATTGAAGCGGTTATCCAGGCTGTCGGTGCAGTCGGTCTGATACAGAGTCAACAGGATGCCGAAGTTATTGGCGGCCACACCGGTACCTGGGGCGATCTCGCGCCACATCCCGGAAACCAGGGTCGAATAACTCGGATAGTACTCGTTTTCATGCACATAGATGGGGTGCATAGCGGTGTATTCAGCCAGATGATCTTCACCATTGACCGCATCCAGATAGGTGTCGGCATTCATGCTGTCGGCCACCAGGCGGTCTTTGATTTCGATGCGGATCTCGGGTTCGTCACCGCGAACCACACGGATCACCTGATCGTTGTTGATGGGACGGGTCACGTATTCCGGGCACACCATCTTGGCGATCGGGGCGCTCAGATCTACGGCGAACCGGGTCCAGATATAATTGGCCACGGTCTTGCTGTTGGGCGTACTGCCGTCAGCCAGCCAGGATGAATCCGGGGCGCTCGGGCCCGGGTAGTTCAGGAACATCACATTGCCGCCCAAATCTTTGGCAT
>JAGOEH010000248.1 GCA_017997825.1 Candidatus Delongbacteria bacterium
GGATACCCTGCAGGTCGTTTACAGTCTTATCAACCAGCGGGCAGCAGGCAGGGTGATTCCGGCGGCTAATCGGGCCGGAATGGGCATAATTGCGCGGATGGTGCTGCATTTTGGTTTGCTGACCGGAAAATTCACCCCCGACAGCCGATTCTCCAACGATGACCACCGATCGATGCGGCTCGATCCGGAACAGCTCCATCAATTGCTGAATCGGATGACTGAACTGGAATTCCTGCGGGATCAGTATGGCGGCAGTTGGGGTGATCTGGCCCTGCGGTTTGCGCTTCAGTGCCCGGGGATTTCAACCGCCATCATTGGTGTCCGCAATCCGAATCAGGCTTCGCAAAATGCCGCCGGCGCGATGGCTTCCCCGATCCCGGAACCTATTTGGCAGGAATTGGCTCATCAAGCTCAAATCCGTTTCGATCCGCTGATCGATCATTTTAAATAACCGGATCGATGAACAGCGGGTTCAGTATCCGCTCTCAATTTCCAAAAACCGAACCCGATTCCAAACGCGATCGGACTCTGGCCGATTACCGCGGCGTGCCGAATGCGGCCTTATAGATCATAAATCTCGCCGTATCGGATAATGGTGGTCGGCCGGCCCTTTTCTTCCAACAGGGTTTTCAGATTCTGCTGGGCCTTGGGTTCTCCGTGGACCAGAAAAATCCGTTTAAGCCGATTCCGATCCAGAGGTTCAATATACTCCAGGATATCCTCATAATCGGCATGGGCACTGAAGGTATTCAGCACCACCACCTCGGATTTCAGTTTATACATCTCATCGAAAATTTTGACCTGCGGCTGCTTTTCCAGAATTTTTCGTCCCAGGGTATTCTCAGCCATATATCCGACAATCAGGATGGTGTTTTTGGGATTCTGGATATTGTTGGCCAGATGATGCAGGATCCGTCCGGCTTCGCACATCCCCGACGAAGAGATGATGATGATTGGATCATGAATATCGTTAAGAGCCTTGCTCTCTTCGACATTGGTGACATAGCGAAGCTCATTGAATCCGAACGGATTTTTGTGATGATCGATAAACATTTGCCGGGTGGCATCATCATAACACTCTTGATGGACTCGGAATATGGCGGTGGCGTTGGTGGCCATGGGGCTGTCCACATAGACCGGTAGTTTGGGAATCCGCTGTTGATCCACCAGCAGATGGAGATAAAACACGATTTCCTGGGTGCGTTCCAGCGCAAAGGAGGGAATGATGATTTTCCCGCCCCGTTGATAGGTCCGGTTGACCACATCGGCCAGTTTTTCGGTGCTCATATTGATATTGTCGTGCAGACGATTGCCATATGTGCTTTCGATCACCAGATAATCCAGATCCGGCAATGGTTCGGGATCCCGGATAATGGGCAGGTTGTTTCGGCCCAGATCGCCGCCGATACAGATTTTAAGGGGCGGATTGCCATTCTGCTTGATTTCGAATACCGGCAAGGCCGATCCCATGATGTGGCCTGCATCGTAGAAATTGACCTTGACTCCGTCCGCCAGCGGTAAATCCCGGTGATAGGAGCAGGTCACAAAGCTCTCCAGGCTTTTCAATACATCCTTTTCATTATACAGAGGCTGCCGGTCGAACGGCTGTCCTTTTTTTCGTGCTTTTTTGGCCAAATATTCGATGTCCTTGGCCTGAATATGTGCCGAATCCATCATGATCAGACTGGCCAGATCCCGGGTGGCTGAGGTCGAATAGATATTGCCTTCATATCCCTTCTGGCGGAGGAGCGGGACCAATCCGCAATGATCAAAATGCGCATGAGTTACAACGACTGCATCCAACCCTTCATTATCCAGTTTCCAGTTACGGTTTTTTTCTTCCGCTTCATCCCGACGCCCCTGGAAAGCGCCGCAATCAATCATGAACCGGTTATGGTCATGTTCCAGAATATGCCGGGAACCCGTTACCTCTTCGGCTGCACCGAGTGAATAAAGTCTGGTTGCCATGGTTGATCCTTTTAAGGTTAAAAGTGGTGAGTGGTAATCTTATCATCCCTGACTATGACAAAAAAAGTAATATCCTGTATTTTTTTTACAATACTAAAAGGTAATTCAAAAGTCAACAATTATGTTGATTAAAGGATGGATCGGTCCGGTTTTGCATCGGCCGGATAAAAAAAAAATCACGCTTTTAAAAAAAAATATGATTATCGGCTTGACCTTTGGATTTTATTTTTATTATACTGATCAATTGCCGACGTTGAATTGTTTGGTTTAAGAATTAACCGGATGATGCCGTTTCCATGTATAGGCCGATCCGGAAACAGGAAACGAAGGGATGCAGCGAAATGGATCCATCCGAAAATCCGGGTTTAAGAGGAATACGATGAAGGCTTGTATCATAACCATAGGAAATGAGATATTGACGGGACGGATCATCAATACCAACGTCCGTCACATGTCGGCCGGTCTTTACCGCGCCGGATTCAGCGTTGCGATGCACTATGATGTGGCTGACGATCAGAGTCAGATTATCCGTTATCTGGATCAGGCATTCCGAGAGGCCTCCATCGTCATGGTATGCGGCGGGTTGGGCCCGACCACCGATGATATTACCCGTGAGAGTGTGGCAGCCTGGCTGGGATCTCCGCTGGTTTTTAGTTCCGAGCTGTATGCCCCCTTGGAGGAGCGTTACCGTAAACTGAATCGCCAGGTTCCCGAATCCAACCGTAAGCAGGCCATGATCCCCGAATCCTGTCGGGCTCTGCCCAATTCGGTAGGGATGGCTTATGGCATCTGGTGGGAGGATAAATCGCGATGCCTGGCTGTTATGCCGGGAGTTCCCCGGGAATTGGAGGCCATGTTCGATCAAGCGGTATTACCCCGTCTGGCGGAAAAGTATCGGCTTGAGCCTGAACGGAATTTGTTGATCAGAACCATCCGGATTCCCGAATCGATGCTGATGGAGCAGATTCAGCCCGTGATGGATCAGTATGGTATTGATCCGGACCGGATCGGATTTTATCCCTCCTTTTCCGGGGTGGACATTCTCTATCATGATACCCGGCTTGATTCCGGATTCTGCGATGCGATACGCCGGCTTTTCAAATCCAATATCTATAGTGATCGATCGGAAAGCCTGATGGAGGTGGTTCAGCGTCGAATGATCGAGAAGGGGAGTCGTCTGGCGGTGGCCGAATCCTGTACCGGGGGCCTGGTCGGTAAACTGATTACGGATATCCCGGGAAGCTCGCGCTATTTTTGGGGCGGCATGATTGCCTATCATAACCGGGTTAAAATCCAATGTCTGGGGGTCAGCCCTGAAACCTTGAAGTCGTTTGGAGCGGTCAGCCGAGAAACAGCCGGTGAGATGCTGAAGGGATTGTTGAAGCTCGATTTGTCCGATTACGGTATCGCCATTACCGGGCATGCCGGACCGATTCAATCATCATCGGCAGTTGATATGCGGGATGGAATTGATAGTCCCTCCGGAAACTCCGGGGATGATCAACCGGAACCGGAACGGGTTCCAGTCGGAAAAGTCTGGATTGCCTGCGGAAACCAGACCCGGTCGATAATCAGGGACTATCAGATGATCGGAACGCGTGAAGCGATTCGGCATCGCACGGCGTATACCGCTTTTTTTCAGCTAGTGGAGTTGTTGGATCAGTCATAGATTTTCAACCATCAATGGAGGATAACCGACGATGGAACAAAAAATAAGGACGTTTTTGGCCTTGTCGTTTCAGACGGAAACCCGTAAACGAATTTTGGAGTTTTTACAGGGAGTTCAGCGCCCTTCAGTTAGCCCGCCGAGTCCCCCCCCCGCTCCGGAATTACCGGTTAAACGCAAAGTGGGGCGCCCTCCTAAAAACCGCCCCGAAGTCCAGCCTGACCCGGGGGAGACCAAAACGATCTGCGAGAGCATCAAATGGGTTGAACCCCACAATATTCATTTGACCATCAAATTTTGGGGCGATTTGCTCCCCTCGAAAGTCGAGGAGCTGAAAGAGCGGTTGCCGGACTGGCTGCAGCCCGATCCGATCTCCTATCTCATCAGCGGCCCCGGCGCCTATCCCAGTCTTGTTAATCCACGGGTCGTCTGGCTGGGAATCCAGGACAAGGCCGAGGGATTGGCAAGACTCTTTAGAGCCGTCGAGAATCTGTCCCATCAATTGCAGATCCCTCTGGAGGCTCATCCCTTTTCCCCCCACCTGACCCTGGGACGGATTAAGAACAACAATCCCCCTGAGGATCTGACCCAGCGGCTTCAGACGCAACCCTGGGAACCCATTCTGGAACATGTGCCGGAGATTGTGCTCTATCAAAGCGAATTGCGCCATGAGGGGCCGTTCTATACCCCCTGGCTGAAAATTAAAGTTCCCATCGAATCCTAAAAAAAAAGCCCATGCCGATCGGCATGGGCTGGGTTAACCTCAAGTTCCCTTATTTGATCTTGACTTCAATCTCTCGGGGTTTGGCTTCCTCCCGTTTGGGAATCGTCAGCTTCAACACCCCGTTCCGGTACT
>JAGOEH010000249.1 GCA_017997825.1 Candidatus Delongbacteria bacterium
CTGTATAGGCGGCGAGATGACCCGCGCCGATCATCCCAATCTGGCCAGCCAGCTCTATGCCGCTTATGCCAACGTGCAATCGGTGCGTGCTCTGGCCTCGGTCATCGGGGAAGAGGAACTCTCAGAAACCGATAAAAAATACCTCAAATTCGGAGACAAATTCGAACGCGTTTTCGTCGGCCAGGGCTATACCAACCGAACTATCCAGGAAACCCTCGATACCGGTTGGTCTCTGCTTTCGATCCTGCCGCGCGACGAGCTGACACGAGTCAGCGAAGAACAGATCCGTCAATACTATCAGATCAATCTGGATGAAAATCTGTAATCCCGGTGTCCGTTTGGACCCCTGCCTCAAGGATCACTGACTATGCCGGTAAAAATTAAACCTACTCGCACCAACCTCCTGAAAACCAAGGAGGATCTGAAGCTGGCCAAAAAGGGCCATGAGCTGCTTCAGCAGAAACGAGAAGTCCTAATGATCGAGTTTATGGCTCAGGTCCATTCCCTCAAACGGGTCAGTCAGGATATCCAACAGCAGCTTTCCCAAACCCTGTCTGAGTTCCGAGAAGGTATTATCATAGCCGGAGAGGAAAAGATCGAGCGACTGATCAAAAGCAACCTTGATTCATTCAAAATCGACATCCATGAAAAAGGAGTTATGGGAGTCTATATTCCCCATATTGAAATTCACTATAATTCGACACCTAGACCCCTTAGCCTGATTCACAGCAATTATCATCTGGATCTGACATCCCGTCGAATGCGTGAGCTGATTCCCCTGTTGATGAAATGGACGGAGATCTACATTTCCATAAAGCGGTTGGCGGAGGAAATCAAGAAAAACAACCGGCGCGTCAATGCGCTATCCAATATTTTTATTCCGGATTATCAGCATACCATCAAACGAATCACCGACATCCTGGATGAATTGGAAAAAGAAGAATTTTTCCGATTGAAAAAAGTCAAGTCCAAACTTAATCAGAAAAAAGAGTCGTAGCATGGAAAAAATCTTTGACAGAATCCTGTTCCTGATGGACGGTAGCTCGCATGCCATGACAGCGGCGGAATTCACAATCAGGTTGGCTGCAATTCATCAATCCACGGTTATCGCGGTTAATATTATCGATCCGAATATCGTTAACCAACTAAGCCGCTTTCAGAAAGATCTTTCGTTAGGTGAAGTGGAAGTCGAATTGGAAGAAAATGGTTGGAAATACCTGTATTATTTTGAGGAAATGGCGGCGGATAAACGGGTCAAAAATTTCATCCATCTGGAACGCGGAAATCCGGCTGACCGGCTGGTAACCATGGCGCAAAAATATGATGTCGATCTGATTATTCTGCCCAATTCAAGTGAACATGGTGGAACCAAAGGGGTCATGCATACCCGGTTTGTGGAACAGATCATCGACTACGTATCGTGTAGCGTTATGGTCGCTCCCAAGCGTTAACTCAACGGAAGCTTAAATCATCTGATGCATGATCAGACCACTCCGCAGCTTGGGTTCGAACCAAGTCGATTTCGGCGGCATGATTAAACCATCATCGGCTACGTGCATCAACTCGTCAATGGTGGTCGGAACCATGGCAAAAGCAACTTTAGCCTGGCCCTGATCGACCAATCGAACCAATTCCTTTATTCCCCTAATCCCCCCGACAAAATCTATCCGTTTATCCGTTCTGGGATCGCCGATTCCCAATATCGGTTGAAGAATCAGCGTATAAAGAATAGTGACATCCAGGGATTGCAGAACATCATTTTCAAGCACCAGTCCGGGTTTCGGCTCCAAGCGATACCATTGCTTTTCAAGATAGAGTCCGATATGATGACGCTGTTTCGGTTTGGCCGATTCATCCTGATTATCCGGGATCGGCACAATATGGAACGATTCGGCGACCCTCGACATGAACTCTTCAGGCGAAAATCCGTTCAGATCCTTGACAACACGGTTATAATCCATAATCCGGAGCTGATTGGAGGGGAAAATGATAGTCAAAAACCTTAAATAGTCCTTATCATGATCGGGATGTTCGTCCAGTTTTCGGAAATGCAGAGCACTGTTGATGGAGGAAGCAGCCCGGTGATGGCCGTCAGCGATATAGAATTTATCGATATCAGCGGCCAGGATCCGGATTCTTTCAATCGCGGACGGTTCTCCGACCACCCAGAAGGTATGGCGGATCCCATCATCGGTAACGATATCGTACTCGGGTTTAGATTGACGGCTCAGGCCGGCCAGATAGTCTTCCAAGGACGGATGCGACTTATAGAACAAAAACACCGGTCCGGTGTTGTGCCCGGTCACCACGATATGACGGGTCCTATCCTCTTCCTTTTCTTTTCGTGTCAGCTCATGCTTGACGATCCGCTGCTGAATATAGTCTTCGATATGGCAGGTCGCCACCAGTCCCAATTGACGATGATCTCCCATTACCTGCTCATATAAATAAAAGAGGGGTTGACTATCATGGATGAATAATCCCTGTTGCTTGAAAGCCTTCAGATTATCGGCTGCTTTTTGATAGACTCGATCATCGTAGGGATTCAGATCATCCGGCAGATCAATTTCGGCCCGATTGATATGATAAAAGCTGACAGGATTATGAGCGGCATCCCTCTTGGCTTCGTCGCGGCTGATCACATCGTAGGGATGAGATACGATTCGAGATACCTGCTCCCGGTTGGGGCGCCATCCTCTGAACGGGAATACTCTCATAATCGCCTCGCTTTCATTCAGTCTTTATACTTGACTTTTTCGATTTCCATTTTTTCCAGGAAAGTCTGGGCCTGTTTCCATTTCTTGTTCTGGAGGCTCAGATTGATATTGGCGGCTTCGGCTGGAAAATTCTTTTTCAGTTGATTCAAAAGAGACGTATACTTTCCACTGCCGATCATGACCCCGAAATCTTCACTGAGTTCATGAGCGCCATCCAAAGCGGCTTGGAGAGACTTGAACCAATCGGCTACCGGCTTGGGGGCTTTTCCTCTGGATTCGTCATCCGTCTTCAGATGCTGTCCCAATTCCTTCACCACCCCGGACAGATCCTCATTCAAACGAGTCATCTTTTTATTCCTGAGAGCTGTCGGGTCATACTGGAGATACAGATTAAGCAGGTTGCTCAGATTTTCGGCAAAATCCTTTTCATTTAAATAATTCAATATCTCAGGACTCATCTTATCCACTGAGCCCTTGGCCGCTGATGATTCTTCCATCAGATCCGCAATCCGGGTATCATCCAGTAGTCCCAGTACGGTAAGTGAATCTAAAAGCTCATGGTAGTCTTTTCGGGACGAAACCGATAATCTGACAAAATTGGTATTGACCTTGGTGCTGATCTGATCCAGTTTGGAATCCTGATCGACTTTGACCTGGTTCACCAGGGTGCGGCTGCGGCGCATGGCCAGCGGAATCAGGATGGCCATCGCGATAAAGGCGGCAATGATCAAAATGATCAGCAAAAGGTAATTCTGTTTGCCCTTAGACAGGCTTTCCATCTGGGCGCTCATAGAGGAATCGCGGCTCTCGAGAGCACGAATCCGTTCATTGATTTCGTTCAGGATCGACTCTTTAGCCTTCAGATCATCCTTGATGACGGTGACTGTCTGATTGAGACTGTCGATCCGGCATCCGATTTTCACCAGAGAATCAGCAACCTTGATTTGTTTATCCAACGAGGCCGGCAATTTGGTATGGGAGGGGGATGCGGTTTTCGGTTTACCAGCAGCCGGTTTGGAAGGTGCAGGCTTAGAAGGTTTCGGTTCAGTCGATTTTTTAGGTTCCGAGGTACCGGTTGAACTGGTTGAACCGGACACACCGGTTACACCGGTCGCACCGGTCGCACCGGTTTTCCAACCCTTGTCGTCATACGGATCATAATCGGCTATTTCATTCCCGGATTCGTCCAGGACTTTGATCAGCTTCCGATACACCCATCCCTGGGTCGAATCATCCACCTGGATCAAGAACCAGCCCTTATCGAATTTCAACAGATCGAATCGAGTCTCTTTGGGGACGATTTTGATGACATTGGCTTTGACCGGATCGCTTAACACCGGCTCACTCCGCAGGTAGCTGGCTATCCAGATAACACCTTGCTGGGGAGTGGCATTCACCGCAGTCAGTCCCAGAATCATCATCCAGCCCAATACAGCCGACATAATCCTTCTATTCATTCGTTCCTCCAGCGTAACTTGTTTATGTAAAAACTATTCCTCAGCACGTTTAAAATAAATAAACATATATTATTAATTAAGATTCATAAAAACAATATACTTAAAAACATATATCCTTAAAAAACCATCGAAATCATCATTCATCATTGAGTTAAAAATAGCATTTTTTTTATAGGATGTCAAGTAATTTTTGGAAGTTTTTTATTGACATTTAAGATAAATCGATTATTTTTATAATGAGTGAAGAAAACCAATAGACACAATCGGGAATGATTGAGTTCCGCTCTAATAACGAC
>JAGOEH010000250.1 GCA_017997825.1 Candidatus Delongbacteria bacterium
CATCAACATCCGGTTGCTGAAATCCATTTCATTGGATTACACCCTCCGTATCAAGCAGGATAAGAATATCAGTGATATTGTCCAGCGTGAACAGATTGTGATGCTCCGATATTCCTATTATTTCTTTTAATCCGATTGGAAGGCCGAACAATACCCTCATGGAAAAAACCACCCCCCGATTGAGCTTACGGGAAAGCATCCTGTATTTCCCGGAACGCATTACCTACCATGATATACCGGAACTGGAGGAAAACTGGCGGCAACTGGAAAATCAGCCGATCAGTCAATGGAATTTTTCGGCGACCCGGGAGATGGACAGTGCGGGGATTGCATGGTTAGAGCATCGACAGGATATCCGGCACCAAAACGATCGGACACCCATCCAGGCATTGTCTCCTGAGTTGGAACAGTTATGGCAAACCTTTCGAGCCCCGGTCAGAGAATTGAATGATCTGTCGGAAGAATCACCGGACCCGGACGATCGAAAGAGCGGATGGAAAACCATGACCAGTGGTTTGGAGCGAGTCGGAGACCGGTGTCAGGCCATCGGAGGTGTTATGAGAGAGTTTGGGAGCCTGATATCCGATATTGTCTACTGGTCGGGATTGGCCATGCTGGGTCGGAACCAGCATCGACGAGGTTCCGTCATTCATCAGGCCGTTTTAATCGGTGTGGAGGCCTTACCGATCATCGGGCTGATGTCCGGACTGGTCGGTCTGATCCTGGCATTGCAGTCGGCCGCTCAGCTCCGTCAGTTCGGGGCTGATATCTACATTGCCAATCTGATCGGTATTGCCATGATTCGTGAAATGGGCCCCTTGATGACCGCCATAATGTTGGCCGGCCGATCCGCTTCCTCTTTCGCTTCTGAAATCGCTACCATGGTGGTTACCGAGGAGATGGATGCCCTGAAAATCATGGCCATCCAACCCATCCGGTTCGTAGTCGTTCCCAAGATGTTGGCGATTTCCATGGTTACACCGCTTTTAACCGTCTTTTCCAACGCTCTGGGAATTCTGGGCGGCTTTCTGGTGGCGATTCTCTATCTGGAAATCCCGGCCGGGGCTTTCGCTTCCCAATTGATCCAATCCATTCAGGTTCAGGATATCCTGATCGGAGAATTTAAAAGCCTGGTCTTCGCCTGGATTATCCTGTCAATCGGGGCCTATGCGGGTTTTAAAGTCCATGGCGGCTCTCAGGGTGTCGGCTTGGTTACGACCCAGGCCGTTGTCTCATCGATTTTTGCCATTATTCTGGCCGACAGCATGTTCAGCCTGGTATTTTATTTCTGAAAGGAATCGCATTCCGGATGTCATCACCCATTATGGAAGTCAATCATTTACAGGCCGGCTACCAAGGCCATGAAATTCTGGAGGATATCAGCTTCAGAGTATGGCCGGGTGAGATCTGTATCATTCTTGGCGGCAGCGGGTGCGGAAAATCAACCCTGCTGAAGAATCTGATCCGATTACAGGAACCCTCGGGCGGATCCGTCCAGTTCTTCGGAGAGGAGATCACCGGGATGGATGATCGGGAAATGGAACACGTTCTTTCCCATTTGGGAGTGCTGTTTCAAAACAGTGCCTTACTGAATTCCTTTACAGTCTATGACAACCTGGCCATCCCCCTGGAGCAGCATACCCGTCTCCCCTTGGCGATCATCGGCCGCATGATTACCACCAAACTGAACCTGGTCGGATTAGGGCATGCCGCTCATCGATTTCCCTCCGAACTCTCCGGAGGAATGCGGAAGCGGGCCGGACTGGCCCGAGCCATCATCTTAGATCCCAGGCTGCTCTTCTGTGATGAACCCTCAGCCGGGCTCGATCCGATCACCTCTTACGCTTTGGATCAGCTTTTTTTAACGCTGAACCGCCAGCTTCGAATGACCATCGTGATCGTAACCCATGAATTATCCAGCATCTATCGCCTGGCTGATCATATCGTCTTTCTCCATCAGGGCCATGTCCTGTTCGACGGGAATCTTGAAAATGCTGTATCCAGTTCAATTCCCGAGGTCCATGCTTTCTTTTCCACCCGGTAAACCACCTATTCAGGAGGTCCATCCTATGGTCTATAATCAGAAAACTCTGGCCGAACTCTTTCGGGTTTCCGTAGCATCTTATGCTGATTCACCCTTTATCTCCTTCGTAGACGAACCGCCGCTAACCTACCGTCAATTTGCCGAACTGGTGACCTCCATCACGTCCCTGCTGCATGCCTATAAACTGAATCCTGGGGACCGAATTGCTATTCTGAGTGAAAACACCCCCAACTGGGGCGCTATATTTTTGGCTGCCGCCACCTCCGGCCTGACCGCAGTCCCCATTCTACCCGATTTCCCCCAGTCGGATGTCCGCCATATCATCCGCCACAGCGAGGCCAAACTGGTTTTTATTTCACCCCGTCAACAAACCAAACTGGAGGATTTCGAGGATCCCATGATCCAGGACATCATCCTGATGGATGGATTCCAATCCATTATTAAAAACAAAACGTCCAATCTGCTGGAACTCCATCGCCATCTGCCCAATACGCCCTTCAAAACTCCGGATGAAGACGATTTAGCTTCCCTGATTTACACCTCCGGGACCACCGGCCATTCCAAGGGTGTCATGCTGACCCATCTCAATCTGTTTTCCGATGTGATCAATTCGGTTAAGGGATTCCCCATGAACCAGCAGGATTCATTTCTATCGATTCTTCCACTGGCTCACACCTATGAATGCACCTCCGGATTCATGGTTCCGCTGTATATAGGCAGCTCGGTGACCTACATCAGGGGATTACCGACACCCAAAACGCTGCTGGCGGCCATGTCATCCGTCAAACCCCGGGCATTACTGACGGTTCCACTGGTTATGGAAAAAATCTATCGCAACCAGGTCCAATCCCGTTTCAATTCCAAAGCCGTGACCCGACTGATGTACAAAAATCCGTTATTACGTAAACTGCTGCATAAAATAGCCGGAAAAAAACTTTACAAGGCCTTCGGCAACAACCTCCGCTTCATCATGTTCGGGGGAGCCGCTCTCAATGCCGATGTCGAACAGTTTCTAATCGATGCCCACTTCCCTTATTCCATCGGATATGGATTGACGGAAACCTCACCGATTGTCAGCATCAATCCGCTGCATCATGTCAAACCCAATTCGATCGGTAAACCTATACCTGAGGTCCAGGTCCGGATTTTCCAGCCGGATGCCCAGGGGGTAGGCGAGATAATCGTCAAGGGCCCGATCGTGATGAAAGGCTACTATAACAATCCTCAGGCTAACGAAACTGTATTTTTACCTGATAACTGGCTGAGAACCGGCGACTTGGGAACCATCGATCAAGACGGATATGTCTTCATCAAAGGCCGACTCAAGAATGTCATTATTGGCCCAAGCGGAGAGAACATCTATCCGGAAATCATCGAACAACTCTTGTGTTCGTCCAGTTTTGTCCAACAAGCTATTGTCTATAAACAGAACAACAAATTGATGGCCAAGATTTATCCCGATTATGAGGCCATTGACGCCCATATTCAGGATAATCCCCAACAGCCGGTCAATATCCCGGATCTGCTGGAAAAGATCAGACTGCAAATCAATACCCAGTTGTCATCCTTCTGTCAGATCAGTAAAATTTTTGAACAACGTGAACCCTTTGATCTGACCCCGACCAAAAAGGTCAAACGCTATCTTTATCTGAACAACAACGAATGAAACGACTTATGACGGCATGGGCGAGGTCCGGCATTATCCTGGTCTCGCTCCTGGTTCCACTCTCCCTGTGGGCCCAAACGGACATTGAATCGGTCTATCTGGTGGATATTTCATCATCCATGCTCGAGCTCTATGGCAGCGGGGATCGCAATCTGCTTAAAGATGTGATTTGTTACATCAAAAACAATGTGGAAAGCCTGCCGGATGATCATTCATCCGTCACTCTGATTGTTTTTGCCGCCCGGGTCAATACTATCCGCTGGGATCCCGTCAATTCAAGAATTAAAACCGACATATACCGCTATTTGGATCGATTAGCCGATTCCACCATGAACGCATGGAAAAATAACCCTGAAAGCCTCTCCAGTACTTATATTTCCCGTGCCGTCCTGGCTGCCTATGCCTCACTTCAACACAATCCCAATCGATGGCGGCAGAATCTCCATCTGTTCAGTGACGGTGAATTACTGATTCCTCCCGACGATCCCCAGCCGCTCGATTACCCAAACATGATGCAACAGTTGGAATCCTATCATATCAATGCGCATGATCTCCGTTTTTTTTATTATTTTCCGCTACTGATCAGTGCCAACCGCTATCTTCAGGAATTGGTCAATCGGGAAGGAGGCGAGATTCGGGAGCATTATGAGGCCGATCTGTGTACCCAATCGGTCACACTCTACCACGACTACCGGATCCTGCTGAGCGTCAAGGACCACCATCTCCACCCATTTCCCGCTGTAACCATC
>JAGOEH010000251.1 GCA_017997825.1 Candidatus Delongbacteria bacterium
TCCTTCCCTTTCAGCGCATAAAAAGATAATCCCTTCAGTAGATATAAAGCCAAATCCTGAATGTTAGCCACATCCTCGGTCTTACCGCAGACTCCCCGAACGGTGCATCCCGTTCCACGGGCTGTTTCCTGACACTGATAGCAAAACATGGACATGATAGCCTTCCTTTTCTTAATGTTAACGATTCAAAGATGACGGGTTGGGGTGTTTGATCACCAAAATTCCGGCCAATTGATCCGATTGATTGTAAATCGCGTGCGGGATGGAAGCCGGGCTCTCGACCAGGGTATCGGCCTGAACCGCCATTCGCTCATCTCCAATCTCAATATCAAGCGTTCCTTGAAGAACATAAAAAGAGACATTCACCGGGGTCGTATGCGGGAGTACTGCCTGACCAGGCTGCAGAAAAATATGAAGGATGGCCGCTTCCGATGCTTCATATAACTTGACAATCTTCAGTCCCCGCGGATTCGGCATCGAGTCGGCGGAAAAAACCTGACAGGTTCGAATCATAGTGCCTCCTTGCTGGATTCTTTTTCACTCCGAGTCACATAATGACGACAATTCAAAATCATTTCATTGACAGAAAATGATCGCCCCGTCAATCGACACAACCACCTCCCTTTCTCTTCACCAGACTGCAAATTCCGACAATTCATACAAATCCTGAATCCCGGAATGATCCCCTTATTCTGCATCTCCAAAATAAAGCGGATAAAAAAACTGAAAATTGTCTCCTTCTCCTGATCCGTAAAACTCCTGATCACGTCGGATAGAATCGAGAAAGTCTCCCGTATCCGGCTGATCTTATCCTCACCGCGAGGGGTCAGACTCAAATAATAAACCCTGGAATCCTCCTGTGAGCGTTCTTTGATCAAAAAACCCTTCTCCTCCAGGTTTCGGATCGAATCACTGACAGTCGGTTTTTTGAGATTGAATTCATTGGCCAACTCGGAGATTGTCACACTATTCCCGGGCTGACGCCAGATAAACTCAATAAACTGGATCTGAATGGGACCGATCTGCTCCGTCTTGGCAATCTCCCACAGAAGAATCCGGTTGATCTGGTTGATTTTTTCCATCCCGAACAGGATGTTTTCAATTATCCTCTTGTCTGTCATAGTTCTCCATTATTAATTAGGTTTCCTAACTATATAATACACAAATCAGGATGTCTTGTCAAGTATTTTTAGATTTTTTTTTACTTTTTTTTTGATTTGGAAACGGCCGGATTTATGTCGGCATTCTTCACGATAGGCTGAAATGGGTCTCAAGAAGGACGCGGGGCAAGCGGTCATAAAGGGCATGACAATTGAGGGTTGACACATGCCATCGAATTGATTATGTTGGCAGAATGGATCAACCCGCTATTGTATTATTGATGATGCCTCCGGTGTGGTGTAGTTTGCCGCCGCTCGGTCCGGCTTATTTGATGGGACAGCTCAATCGTTTTGGTTATAAGGTTATCTACTATGATTTTAATCTTCGATGCTATGGGGAGATGGATAGCGGTTGGAGAAAGCGATGGACTCTGATGACCCAAACCGAAGCCATAGAGTTTGGTGAGGATTTTCGGAGGCACTATGGTGATGATCTGGATCGGTTGATCCGTGAGCTTGCCCGACAAGGGACAGGTTATATCGGGTTGACGGTTTTCCAGCAGAACGAGGCTTTGAGTTTATATATCTCACGGCGTATCAAGGCTATAGCTCCCGGGATACGGATCATATGGGGCGGACCTCAGATTCAATACCGTCTGTGGCAGTGGTCAAAATCAAAATCCCACCCTAATATCCAGCCCGGAGATCAGAAACCGGAAGCGGATCCAGATCCGGCCCGGACCGAAAAAAGCGGTCATGGCAGGGTAAGCGGGTATGATCCATCATTGGCAGGCCCGATACCCCCCGAGTACCGGGTGGTTGACGATTGGGTGGTAGGCGAAGGAGAATGGGCGCTCCTTCGGATTCTGGAAGGAGAGAAGACCGGATGGCATCGAATTGAGGTTGACTCATTGGACCGGATGGCATTCCCGGATTATTCCCGCTTTGAGTTGAAGCGTTACTCCCGTCAGCGGGCATTGCCGGTCCTTTTTTCCAGGGGGTGTATCAATCGATGCCGGTTTTGCGCGGAAAGCCGATTGTATGGAGCCTATCAGTATCATGATCCGGATGGGCTGGTCGATTATCTGCTGCATCTGAAACAGGTATATCACCTCCACTGGATTACATTCCATGACTCGATGATCAATGGAAATTTGGAGGCTCTGGAACGATTGTGCCGGTTAATGATCCGGCGGAAACTGGATCTGCATTGGGATGCTCAGTTGGGGATACGGAACGACATGGAATCCGGGATGGTCAGGCTGCTTAAGCAGGCTGGATGTTTCCAGGTATTCGTCGGATTGGAAAGCGGCAGCGACCGTTTACTGCGCACCATGGGAAAACCGTATACGGCGGAACAGGCCGCCCATTTTCTCCGAATGCTCCGCCAAACGGATTTATATGCCGAGATCAGTCTGATCACGGATTATCCCGGTGAAACCGAAACAGATTTTTTTGATACCCTGCAATTTATTCAAACCCATCGTCATGCCATCCCCAAAATCGCCCAGATTAACCCGTTTATTGCTCTTCCCGGAACAGAATACTATACTTCCCCCTCTCCCCCACCCCGGTACGATCCTCTCAAAATATCCCGGCTGACCGAGCTGGCCCGGTCTTGTGCCATTCCCTATACGTCGCATTACATTCAAAACCTGATTCGATGATGGATGCTGATCAGCGATTGCAATACCGCACATGTAATAGTCGGTCCTTAAGCTGAGAAAACAGAAGGCAGGGATCATTTCGATATGAATTATGGCTTGATTTATTCCGATCGATCGATTATATTAGGCAGTAAAGTTGTTACAGCATGAATGCTCTGCCGTCTCACCCCAAAATAAACGTAAGCGACGGCACCAGTCCGGAAGAGGACGATCCCCTCTTTGATTCACGTCAAACCAAGGAGTCGACGATGAGAATTAGGGTATCCGGAGTTTTCGAACAGGACAATGAAATACTGACCATGAAGTATGTTTATGGAGGTAAAGAGGTATTAGCGCTCCCCGGAGGAGGAGTCGAACGTGACATTCCGATCCTGGAAGCCCTGCAGGATGAATGGAAAGAGGAGTTGGGCGTCAAGGTTGTTCCCGGAAATATCATTCAAATTGGAGAAGCTCATCCGGACAAGCGCCATCCCCAGACCCTGCACATTATTTTTCAGATCAATGAGATTCACGGTACTCCGCGCATCCAGCATGAAAGCACCCATTCGCTGGAATTGGTCTGGCTGCCGGTCAACCAGGTGAGTCAAAAACCGCTCTATCCGGATGTCGGAAAGAATCTGCAGGAGCATTTTATGAAGCAACCCCGGGAATCGGTGCCCTTTATTCAGAATTGTATGGAACGTGGCTATTGGTAATCTGAAGGCAATTCGGCCGGCACGGATCCAGCCGGATTTTGAATGTAATGAATATACAAATACTCCATATCCGAAGTGAGCGGGTACTATCCCCGACCGGGATCGAGATTGCCGATTACACGGTCAATCCCTATCGGGGGTGTTCATTCGGATGCCGTTACTGCTACGTTCGTCTCAATCAATTTGCCCGTCGGCATCCTCTGCCATATGGCAGCTATGTTGAGATCAAGGATAATCTTCTCGAGTTGCTCAGTCACCAGCTCAACCATCAGCCGGTAAAAAAAATCCTGATCGGATCGGTCACCGATCCTTACCAGCCGGTGGAAAAAGAGTATCGAATGACCCGACGGATCTTGGCTCTGTTGGCGGAACGGGAGATTGCCTGTACCATCCTGACCAAATCCGATCTAATTCTTCGGGATATCGATTGGTTGAAGCAATTGCCGAAGGTCACGATATGCTTCACACTCAATGATCCGGAAATCATCAGCCGGCTGGAACACCAAACGCCCCGGCTGGAAACCCGAATGGATGCGATAGCGGAATTGAACCATCAGGGAATATATACCTATGCTCATATTGGACCCTATTTCCCATTTATTACCCATTATGAAACCTTTCTCCACCGGTTAGGCTCATCATGCCGCCGCATCAATTTTGAAAGCCCGAATTTCAAAATGATCGAAAATCCGTCATCCCTGATTCAGCAAATCGGCATGATCAATCCGGATTTGCCGGCAGTTTATCATCGGCTGATGACCGATCAGGCGTTTTACGATCACTATTGGCAAACCCTGGAAGAAGAGATCCGAACAGCGGCGGGTGACAATCATTATACGATCACCTGCCTGTTTCGGCCTTTTGACCGTTATTATAAGAATGATCCTGTAATTTAGAAAGGAAACGATTATGGATTGCGATTGGAATCGGCCGGCCACGGCGGAGATTAATCTGGATCACTTTGAATTC
>JAGOEH010000039.1 GCA_017997825.1 Candidatus Delongbacteria bacterium
GCATTATTCAGCCGGCCGCTTCAGCTTCAATTCCCGGGAAGGCCGCTGCGAATCATGTCAGGGAGAGGGACGGAAAAAAATTGAGATGAACTTTATGCCTGATGTCTGGATTACCTGTGCGGAATGCCATGGAAAACGATACAACCATGATACCCTGAAAATTACGTATCAGGGAATGACCATCGCCGAGGTACTGGAGTTGGATGTCGATCAGGCGATGAAACTGTTTCATGATCAGCCTCAGATTGCCCGGACTTTGTCGGTATTGCAGGAGGTAGGGCTCGGATACCTGAAACTGGGTCAGAGCGCGTTGACTCTGTCGGGTGGGGAAGCCCAGAGAATCAAGCTGGCTCGTGAACTTAGCCGTCCCGATACCGGACGCAGCCTCTATGTGCTGGATGAACCGACCAGCGGACTCCATCCGGCCGATATCGAATGCCTGGTCAATCTGTTGAACCGGATTACGCAAGCCGGGAATACCGTCATCGTAATCGAGCATCAATCCGACCTGATCCGCCGGGCTGACTGGGTGATCGAAATGGGACCCGAAGGCGGAGATCATGGAGGTCAGATCTTGAACCAGGGAATTGCGGCCATGCTTCTTAAAAATACTTGACAATTTCCAAAAAATACCTATTTTGGATTATCGGTTCCCCGGTTCGGGGTGCCGATCTGTGATCCATTCTCAATTCACCTTGGCCGAGCGTGACAATAATCCCATTGGAAAGGACTCTTTGATGACCATTAAGCTGTATCAGGTCGATGCCTTTACCGACCATCTCTTTTCCGGTAATCCGGCTGCCGTTTGTCCCTTGGGCTCAGAATGGCTTGATGATTCAATGATGCAGGCCATCGCTATGGAAAACAACCTGGCGGAAACCGCATTCTATATCCGGAGGGACCACCGCTTTCATATCCGCTGGTTCACGCCCGCTCTGGAGGTTGAATTGTGCGGGCATGCAACCCTGGCAACGGCTCATGTCCTGTTCAATTATGAAAACCATAACCACAATCAGATCGAGTTCGAATCAAAAAGCGGAATTCTGAGTGTGTCAAAAACCAATGAGTATCTGAGCCTGAATTTCCCGACCGATTCGATCACCCCGGTTTCCCTTACCAAGGAGCTGACTGCCGGATTCGATCGGGTTCCTCGTGAGGTGTACCGGGGAAAAACGGATTACATGCTGGTATTCGATCATGAGGATCAGATCCGGTCGATTCAGGCTAATCTGGACGAGATCAGAAAATTGGATGCCCGTGGAGTCATCATTACCGCTCCGGGGAGCGATGCCGATTTTGTATCCCGCTTTTTTGCACCTCAATCGGGAATTGATGAAGATCCGGTTACCGGATCGGCTCATACGACCCTGACTCCCTATTGGAGCCGAAAACTGAATAAATCGGAATTGACGGCCCGTCAGCTGTCCCCGAGAAAAGGATTTTTAATCTGTCGTGATCGGGGTGACCGAACTGAGATTTCAGGCCAGGCCCGGCTTTATCTGAAGGGCGAAATCACGATTTCATAACAGGAAAACAATAGAATCATGATTGAGTGAGAGAGTATGTAACCTTAAAAAGGAGGAACGGCTATGAAGAAGTACAATCTGTTGGTCGTATTGATGGTTGTAGTGGCTTTGGCGGCAGGTTGTGGATGCGCCAAATCCCAACCTGAGCAGGCTCCGATTGATCCGACCCAGATCGACCAGATCCGGATCGATTTCAATACGGCCTTTAACGCCCATAATGCCGACGGAATCGCTCAACTGATGGATCCGGCTGGAGCCATGCTTTCTCCGAATCAAGCCGAAAACGCCATGACCATCGAATCGATCAGAACCATGTATGCCGATTTGTTTTCCAAGGTGCATGCCGCTTTTGAACTGAAACCCAGCGATATCCAAGCTTCATGTGATCTGGCGGCCATCAGCGGTGATTTTACCCGCGTCGATACCTCTTTGGTCGATGGGAGTATTAAATCCACAGCTGGTCATTATGTTTTCATTCTGAAAAAGCAGGCTGACGGTTCGTGGAAAATTTTTCGTGATATCTGGAATGAAGCGGTTATAGAAGCCGAAAAACCCTGATCCTTAAACTAAAACAATGCCGATATATGATTTTACGGTATTGACGGCTTCCAAATATCTAAAGGCCAAACCGGGTGATGAATATACCCGGAATATTCTGACGGAGGATACCCTGGTAATGAAAGCCCTGGAATCCCAGGGGTACAGGGTCAACCGCCTGGCATGGGATGATCGGGATTTTAACTGGCGGAAAACCCGTTTTGCGCTGTTTCGGACGACCTGGGACTATTTTGATCGTTTTGTGGAGTTTAGACACTGGCTGGATCTGGCCGGCCGTCAGACCACTCTGATCAATTGTCTGGAGCTGATCCGCTGGAATATGGACAAACACTATTTGTTGGATCTGTGCCGGCGGGGTATCCGTATACCCCCCACACGATTTATTGAGCCGGGAGAAACGGCTTCTTTAAACCAACTGGCACAATCCACCGGCTGGGCGGAGTTCATTCTCAAACCGGCAGTTTCGGGCGGGGGACGACATACCTATCGTTTCAAACTTCAGGATGCCGATCGTTACCAATCGGTTTTTCAGGATTTGATCCGGAATGAATCGATGCTGTTGCAGGAGTTCCTGACCAGTGTCCCGCTCAGGGGCGAGGTGGCTCTGATGGTGATTGGAGGGCGATATACCCATGCGATATTGAAGAAAGCAAAATCCGGTGATTTCAGAGTCCAGGATGATTTCGGCGGTACGGTTCATGACTATCGGCCCGATCATTCTGAAATCCTGCTGGCTGAACAAATCGTCAATCTCTGTCCGAAGCCGCCGGTTTATGCCCGAGTGGATCTGATCTGGGATAATCAGGAGCAACCCTGTGTGTCTGAACTGGAGCTGATTGAGCCTGAACTATGGTTCCGAAATAATCCAGCCGTCGCCGATCAATTAGCGGAATCCATTGTTCATTATGTTGAAAGATTATAGTATTTCAGTGTTTATGACAGTTTTGAACCGGTCTGATGATGGCCGTTTGACTATTCAATAACTTTGGAGTCCGGGATGAATCATTTATCCGAACATCAGGTGCTTATTTTTCTGGTTCAGTTTGCGCTATTACTGGGATTGTCCCGATGGTTGGGCTTGGTATTTCAGCGTTTCAATCAGCCAACCATTACCGCGGAAATCCTGGTGGGAGTAATCCTGGGTCCGACGCTGCTGGGACGCCTGGTTCCCGGACTGTATGCCTGGCTTTTTCCGGAGGATCCGGTTTCCATGATCATGATCGAAACGGTGGCCTGGATCGGAATTTTATTTCTGTTGTTGGAGACTGGTCTGGAAGTCAATTTTTCCCGTATCTGGAGGCAAAAGGGTCAGGCGGTAAAAATTGCGGTCAGTGACATCATTCTGCCGATTCTGATTTCCGGTGCTTTTATTTATTGGCTTCCGGACCACTATCTGCCCGATCCGGGACAGCGCTGGATGTTTACCGGATTTATTGCCACTATCATGACGATCAGCGCGTTACCGATCGCGATCCGGGTCATGCATGATGTAAATATTCTCAAGACCGACATGGGATTCTTGGTTATTTCGGCCTTGACTATCAACGATATTATTGGGTGGGTGATTTTCGCCCTGCTGTTGGGATCCGTCAGCCTTCATACCACCAGTATTCCGGTCTTGATCGGATTGGTGGCGGCGACCGTCGGGTATACCTTTGTCACTCTGAAATATGTGCGGAAGTTGTTGGATCGAATGATCCGGCAAATCAAGGAGCTGTATACCGAGAACATGGCCGTAGCCATTTCGTTAATCTCGGTACTGGGGATGATCAGTGGCGCCATTACGCTGAAGATCGGAATCCATGCCCTGTTCGGATTTTTTATTCTGGGGATGGCGGCAGGGGAATCCTCTGCTTTGAGTGAGAAAGATCGGATTACCATTTCACGGATGGTTTACGCTATTTTTGTACCGGTATTTTTTGCGGGGATCGGGTTGAAAATCGATTTTATTGAAAATTTTGAGGTCTTACCGGCTCTCCTGATTACTCTGGTCGGTATTACGGCGCGATATGGAGGCGCTTATATCGGCTCGATCTAGGCACGGGCGCCGAAGGCAAATCGGGATTCCATCTCGATTGCTCACACTCCGGGCGGTCAGATGGAAATCGTGATTGGGATGCTGGCTCTGCAAGCCGGGATTATTTCACAACCTATTTTTGTCGCCATCGTTTTTGGAGCCATCGTTTCATCCTTTATCCTGGGACCTTGGCTGAATCTGGCCGTTAAACGCCGAAAAATCCAATCGATACTGCCTTTTCTTGATCCACACCATGTTACCCTGCTGAATGCCAAAACCAAACGGCAGGCTCTATTGGAATTGACCCGACTGGTCGCCGGCGATTCCTCCATTCCGGCCCAGCGCTTTTATAAGTTGGCATGTAATCGGGAACAGGGGATGAGCTCTGCGGTGGAATTCGGTATCGCTTTTCCTCATGCCCGGGTTCCGGATCTGACCGTTCCCATGATAGCCGTCGGGATCAGTCAAACCGGAATTGAATGGGATTCACCGGACGGACTTCCCTCTAAAGTGATTGTGTTGATTGTTACACCTGAAACCCAGGAAGATGCTCAACTCCAAATTCTTCGGCTTTTTTCCATCTGTCTGTCGAACGAAACAATCCGGCAGCAGCTCCAGGAAGCCGGTGATAACCACCAGGTGTATAAAATTCTTTCCGCCTGCTTTTCTCCCGGCTCATTATTACTTGCCGGCTGAAGATTGAACATGGATCGGATTGATGATATTTTCTTTCTCGAGGAGCTGTTCGCCGAGAATGCTTCAATCAATGGGAGGTGTTGGATTTTATATTGACTTCGGGCGGACAATCCGTTATTTTATTGGACATTCGGCCTTAACCGATAGGATGGAGGATTTTTTAATGAAGGTGATAGCGTCTTGCCGATTGTTATGGATTATCATGCTGCTGATGATGACAGCCGTGGAGGGTTCGGCTTCCCGCCAGGTTCGATTACAGGTCATTTCTTCCCAGTCTTCTCAGGGGGCTTGTTATGTCCGGATCTATTATACCCCGGCTGATACGGGGATCAACACGGGAAAGCCGGATCTGTTCAAAGACAAACCCTGGCGAGAGATGGAACTAACCCAGAATCCAATGATGATCACGGATTTACCGGCCGGTGACTATTACTGGTATGCCTGGCAGGACCAGACACCCAACCGTCAGGTCGATTTTGATCCGCCCGAACCGACCGGCTGGTACTGCCGCCGATTCGGCTCCATGCAGGGACTGACGATTGATCAAACGGATGATCAGCTCCATGATGTATCCATTAAGCTTTATGCTCCAACCCCTTTCCCCAAAGAAAATGTGGAAAAAGGGAATGGCCGGTTGCTGCGCAAAAAGGGGATGACGGTTCTGCAGGTATGGGGAACTCCGGAACAGATGGGATGGGCCCATGGGGCTCTGATCGGGCAACAGATTCTTGATTTCTTCCGGTTTTATATCATCGAGTATCAGGTCGGCTCCATCGATGAATATCGTGATAAAACGGTACCGATGCTGGAGGAACGCTATAATCCGGAGGAGGAATTCCAGAAGGAATTTACTGCAATCATTCAGGGAATGCGCGATCAGGGACTTAATTTATATATTACGGAACTGGGACGGGATTTCAATACCACCGATCTTTTAGCCATCAATGCTTATGGTGAACTGTATATGACGAATCTGGCCTGCACCCAGGCCGCATTCTGGGGTGAAATGACCTCCGGAAGCACGCTGAAAGGCGGTCTGATCACCGCCCGTAACATGGACGGTGAAACCGATCTGCGAAAAACTACCGTCATGCATTTTTTGATTACCGCCTTCAGTCCATCCGGTAAAACAGCCTGGGTTTCCTTCAAGTGGCCCGGTTTTATTGGAACCTATTCCGGGATCAGTCGGAACGGGCTCTATTGCATGTTGAATTACGGGACCAAAGAACCCGGACCGGTGACGACCCGGCATACCCCGGTTACTCTGGGTATACGGCGGATTTTGGAGGAGGGGGATCCGATGAATCTGCTCGAATCCAGTCAAAAAATCATATCCCGTTATTGCTGCACGGGAGGAGGGATGTGCGGCGCCCCTTCGGTTATTCTGATGGCCGGCCCTTATTACGGTCAATCCGTGCCGGCTCTCTTCTACGAGGGAACTCGATTCGGCTGGAGCTATCGATTGCCTGGTGAAGCTCCCAATTTTTCCCCCTATTCGGTTATCGGATCCAATCATTTTTTTAAATATGGCGTTAATCCGGCCAAGCCGGATCTGGTTTTCGGTTCCGAACCTTATTATTCGTCCCGTTGGCGGGCTTCAGTCGCATTCAATAAAGCGACCGTTTGGGAAAGAACCCACCGGCCGGTGGATACGGCTGAAATGATCGATTTTTTGCAGAGTGTCGGACACCGCTATTCTGAACACAGCATTATCTATCGGGCCAATGAGAGAAAAGTTCTGGTGGCCAATGACGATCTGAAATTCGATTATTGGGATGGACCCTTTATGCCTTGGATCGAGTTTCAACTGGATGATTTTTTTCAGCCTTGATCCCGTCATGGAATGTGCCATATACAATAAACCTGGGAATGGAATGACCGATCCGTCACGGCCAGACCCATCTTATCCATCAGAAAGGAGTATCCGGTGAGATTTTTGGTGATCGGCAATGGCGGCCGAGAACATGCCATGGTTTGGAAACTCTCGCAATCAAAGCATTGCAGTAAAATATATGTGACCGATGGGGGTAATCCCGGGATCAATCAGTTGGCGGAAGCCTTATCGATCGGAAAGAATGATTTCGAATCGCTGGCCGAGTTTGTTCAAAACCAGTCGATCGATTATACGGTGGTCGGTCCTGAGGATCCATTAGCCAACGGTATTGTGGATTATTTCGGCCGGCGGAATCTGATGATTTTCGGACCGAGCATGGCGGCCGCCCGTTTGGAAAGCAGCAAGATTTTTTCCAAGGATTTTATGCGGCGTCATTATATTCCGACCGCTGAGGCCGGTGCTTTTGAGTCTTTCTCCGAGGCCATGGCCTATCTTGACAGGATTCCGTTCCCCTGTGTGGTGAAAGCCGACGGGTTGGCAGCCGGTAAAGGCGCCGTGGTGTGCCCGGATCGAAAGACGGCCGAAAACACCCTTCGCCGGTTCATGCTGGAAAAAAAACTGAATCAGGCCGGCCAACGCCTGATCATCGAGGAATTTTTAGTTGGGCAGGAAGTCTCCATTCTGGTGGTAACTGATGGTATAACCTGTCGCATGATGGTCCCGGCCCAGGATCATAAGCAGCTACTGGATGGTGATCGGGGACCCAATACCGGCGGAATGGGAGCCTATGCTCCGGTGCCTTTCATCACACCATCCCTGATGGATCTGATCGAACAGAGTATTATTTTACCGACAGTTCGTGGAATGGCTGAAGATGGGCATCCCTATACCGGAATCCTGTATGCCGGATTGATGATCACCCCCCAGGGGCCCAAAGTGATAGAATATAATTGCCGGATGGGTGATCCGGAAACTCAGGTGGTTTTACCTCTTCTGAAATCCGATTTCGCTGAATTAGTGGCCGCTGTCTGCCAACGCCGTCTCCATGATTATCCCTTTGAAAACCGAACCGATCAATCGGCTCTGATCACCATTCTGGCTTCGGGCGGATACCCGGAAACCTATCAAAAAGGGTTTCCCATCCGTGGTCTTGATCAGCCCATGCCGGACAATATCCTGATATTTCATGCCGGAACCCGTTTCGATGCACAAGGACAGGTCGTGACAGCCGGAGGACGCGTCCTGGGTGTGACCGCTTTAGCCGAAACCCTACCCCAGGCTTTTCATTCCGTTTATCAAACCATTGATCGAATCCAATTCCAGAATCGAATCCTCAGGAGCGATATCAGTAAACGGGTCTGGTAATATATTGTTAAGCTCCTGAAATGACACGGATAATCCATTATCATTTTTTATTATCATTGGAGAGGGGTGTCTTATTCCCTGACCGGATGTCTATAGATTTGGACAAGAATAAGACGGAAAGCGGCCTGATGGGTTGAATTGACAAGCTATAAAGCATGCGGCACAGATAATGCTTTATAGAATAACAGGTCGAAAACCCATTGGTACAGAAAAGGAGATTCCAATGAAACTCAGATTGTCGCTGCCGGTCAGTTTTGCCATGCTGGCCCTGATATCGTTATCGGCCTGTGTGGTGGAAGATTATGATGACGACCATCATGATCATCATGGGGTGGTTGATTCGGATTATTGTCCACCGGCGATTCCCCGGGGACTCTATTCGGTGACACATGACGGCTATATTGTGTTGGCCTGGCTTCCGGTTCAGGACTATGATCTGGCCGGCTATAATGTTTATTACGCCTATCAGGCGGAAGGGCCCTATCAGAAAATAGCTTATACCCAGGATACGGTATACTATGATGAAGATGTGAGAAATGGAATAACCTATTTTTATGCGGTGACCGCCGTCGATCGATCCGGAAATGAGAGTGATCTGTCTCCTGAATTGATCTATGATACTCCGCGTCCGGAAGGTTCGGATGTGATACTGTATAATTTTGAACTCAAGCCTGCTGAAGGGGGATTCAATTTTGCTTCCGGGGAACGGATCAGCGCCGATTCACCCTTGGCTGATATTCGATTTTCGTGTATAGTCCAGAGCAACTACTTTTTTGTTCAGATCATCAATACACAAACCCAGATTCAGGATTTCGGGTATTGTTTAAGCCTGGATCAGGTCAATTATGCGCCGGATAAAGGCTGGTCCCAGATCGGCGAAGTGGAGGCGATCGCCGGCCATGCTTATGTTATGTGGACCGCCGACAATCATTTTGCCAAATTCTGGATTCGGGAAGTCAATTCCAGTTTTATCAGGCTGGATTGGGCATATCAAATCGATCCTGGAAATCCTGAGTTGATGAAGGGAGAGCCCTCATCCCGGGATTCTCTCCAGGTTAATCGGATTGAGTCACATTGACAGGCAATTGCAAGGAAAGCGAGGTAAACAATGGAATACATGAAGAGAGCACTCGTGATGATCCTGGGCTTGGCCGGCCTGGTTATGGCCGAAGCGCTGGATGTGGAAGTCTGGCTGGATAAAGGCAATGGCGCCGTTTATCGTCAGAATGAGAGCGTTGCGGTTTATTTTAAGACCAACAAGGATTGCTTTGTGACGGTATATGGAATCGATACCGAAGGGTATCTCCATCTGTTGTATCCGTTGAGTAAGGCTCGGAATAATTTTGTACGGGGAGGGAAAACCTACTCGATTCCGGATGACTGGGATTATCCCGATTTGAAGGCCGGTGGACCGGAGGGAATCGTCTATATTCAAGCCCTGGCCACGACCGAGAATCAAAATATTCCTGACTGGCCGGTTTACAGCCGCTATTTTCAGGATAGCCAGTATCGGGTCCTGGAGGATCCCTATGAAGCATTCCAGCGCCTAGGTAATGAGATTTCCATGATTGAACCCGATCCGGAATTCTTCGATTCAAAGGGCGTCTATTACTATGTCCATGAGAAAGTCCCTTATCCCCGATACATGTGTTTTCAATGTCATCCTCATCGACCGGTATCCCCTTATGTGGATGTGTGTCCAACTTTCAGTATCGTGATTTATGACCGCTGGTATCTGCCGCCCCGCTATGTATACTGGGATTGGTACCATACCTACTACCGGGATTATTACTACGGAGGGTACTGGTTTGTGTTCGATCACCACCATGATCATCATCACTATTATGGAGCCAAATCCTACAAGAGTTATCCCAATCTGATGATCGCTCCCAAACATAGTGCTGAAAAGAACCTGAGTTTCCGTAAAGAGTACAAACCCATTTACAGTTCCTATCAGAAAAGCAGCCCAGGCACCGGTAAGAGTTATAAATCGGAATCGGGAGTGACGACCCAATCCAAATCGGGCGGCACGCTGGGCAAATCCTACAAATCTGAATCCGGAGTGGTGACTCAATCCAAGACGGGTAGTGGAGTATCCAAAACAACCACTCCGTCGACGAGTACGGGCTCTGTGCGTAAAGTGGACAAAGTGACTCAGGATCCGATCCAACCGAATTCCAAGAACCAGCCTTCGACCTCGAGTTCGGGATCTCATTCGCCTCGTTTCAAACCCAAATCTCAGAATCAGTCCTCAATCAGTCCTCAATCGCCGGAAAGTCAATCGGGTAATTCGCCGTCAACGGTGACCCCGAAAAGTAAAAACGGCAGCAGCCGCTGGAATGAAATTAATAATCGCAAGAATCAGCCCTCAATCCGATCCGGTTCGGAGCGTTCAAAAGAGAGTACTACCCCGAGTACACCGACTTACCGCCGTCCTTCCAGCAGTAATTATCGGATTAATCGTTCTGCGATCCAGTCCGGAAATCCCTCTTCATCGGATTATCGGCAGTACGATCGTCTGAGCCGTCCTTCCTCCTCATCCAATTATTCGCGTCCATCTCCGTCATCCGGTTATTCCGCTCCCTCCACCTCCAGCCGGCCTTCTTCCCCGAGCTATTCCAGTCCCTCATCTTCCAGTCGTCCATCCTCTGCACCCCGGGTTTCCGCCCCCTCCTCGACTCCTTCCCGATCCTCCTCACCCTCACCCTCACCCTCCAGCGGTCCATCCAAAAAATCAAAATAAGCCCAGGCATGACTCATGCATCCCTCAGGATGCCATTTTCTCATACCTTCAATCTCCGAATATCCGGGAAACCCCCGGATATTCTTTTTTTGTCGAGAATAAAATCTATCGGATTTGATTCCGGGTATCGCCTGAGCAGTTCATGGGTATGTTAAATCCAATTAAACAGGTATTTGACATCAGACTGTAACGACCATTAGGCTTAATGGTACGTCCAAAAAAAAGCCGGGAATAGGATTGATTGTAAACGGATTAATTTAAGTAGGATTTGGCCGATTCAAGATCGTCGAAAATCGGCAAAATGGTATCCAGTTGGGTAATCTGGAATATTTTTTTTATATCACTGGAAACCTTGATAAAACAAAGTTTCCCCCCGAAAGCCGTAAAATTACGATAGATACTCAGTATCGTTCCAATTCCGATGCTTCCGATATAGTTAACGCCATAGAAATCGATTACACATTTTTTATACTTGGTTTTAGACAACAGATCGTCCAGTTCATTGGCCAGGTATTCCCGCCCTTCAACATCAATATCACCCAATAGACCCAGAATCAACATATCTTCTTCAATTTTGGTACTGATAACCAAATCAGCTCCTTTTTTTGAAATATAACCGATTCCATTTCAATGTCAATATTTAAAAACTTTGGATTATGAGCTCTTATTTTTTTCGGCTGCAATTTTTTGCAGCTGGATTTCAGCTTTTTTGAGATATTGGCTTTGTTTGAATTCATGAATCAAACGTTGCAGCAATACTTCGGCGTCATCTTTTTTGTCCAGTTTCAGATAGGTTAGGGCCAGATAATAGAAAGCCGAATCAACCCAATCACTTTCAAAATAGTTCAGAATCACTTCCTTGAAATAGATTTCGGCCGATTTATATTGGTTGATTTTATAGTAGAGCAGTCCATTTTTAAAATCTTTTTCGGCCAGTTTGTTGTTCAGTTTTTTGAGCTGATATCGGCTGGAATCTTCATACTCCGATTGGGAATTGGATTCAATCAGATCCTGGAAGGTCTGAATGGCTTTATCGGTATATTCCTGATCCAATTCCGCTTTTTGGGATAGGGCCTGATAGCAGATTCCGGTTTTGAACTGAGCGATAATGGCTAGGGGGCTGTTGGGATAATCCTTGGAGATCACCTGATAATTCACCAGAGCTTCAGGATAATCCTTATTAAGTCGATAAGCCTCGGCCAGTGCGTAGATAACCTGGTCGATAATATCGGTCCCCATCATTTCATACCGTAGTTTTGACAATTCAGTAGTCGCTTGGAAAAACTTCCGTTTTTCGATCATTTGTTTACAGACTTCGAATTTTTCCCGACTGGTCATCTCTTTGTTAATCTTGATATTGGAGGCACAACCAGCCAGTACGGACATCATGACAAGCAAGAGCATTTTGTTGATGGCGTTCACCTGAAATCCTTTCCTTAAGAGACTTAAGCGATGTTACGTGTAGGAAATATAGTTTTAATATTGGAAAAATCAAGGTGTTTTTCGTATCCATGATGAAAATAATCGGGAACGGGATAAGCGGTGATGAATGATTTCGGCTAAAATGAACAGAATCAGGCTGGATGATAAATTGATGATGCCGGGGAGGGGGAGGGGATAGAATTCCTGAAAAATAGCGATCAGAGCTCCCCAGCTCAGGGTGATGGAAGCGGAGAAGGATGAGAACCGGTGAGACGTGAAGAGGAGAGGGAGGAGGAGCGGAATGGTCAATCCGGCTGAGAATATTTTGTATCCGATCATCAGACTGGCGATGATATTCTGATAGAAACAGGCGATCAGGACGGAGAGGGTCATCATAAGAATCAGGAAAAGGCGGGTTACGGACAGATTGAATCGGTGCAGCATATTGTGGGAGAGAATGGTGGCCGAGGTCATCAGGCTGGTGTCGGCCGATGACATGAAAGCCGCCAGAAAAGCCAGCAGGATCAGGCTGCCGAAAACCGGATTGAAATGGTGTTTGATCAGCAGATAGATTATGGTTTCTCCATCAGCCCCCGGATACCAGGATCGTCCCAGGATCCCGATCAGACATAGCAGGGCACCGATAATGAGGATGAGTGCGGCGGCGGCGAATAAGACTCTTGAAGCCTGGCGGGGTGAATCGGCGCAGAGAAACCGGCTGTAGATATCGGGCCCAAAAAGGTAAAGGGGAATCAGGATCAGACACAATGAGAGGATCGACATGGGGCCGGCCTGTTGATTGAATGGAAAACGAAAAAAATCAGATGGGATGGATGAGATGGAGGTATGGGAAACCAGGAAGCCGAAGATAACGATCACACCCAGAAATATCAGCAAGGCCTGGATCAGATCGGTAATCAGGACGGCCCGTTGTCCCCCTGTCAGCAGATAGATCACAATCACCAGAGCAATGATTGTGATGGCCATCGGAAGGGGGAAATTCGGGATCAGACTGCGCAGGAGCTTACCGGAAGCCACCAGTTGAGCGGCGATGACGCCGGTCCAAGACAGCAGGATAAGACCGGCGGAGAGTTTTTCTATTTTGGGATTATACAGGTGACGGATCAAATCGGTGACGGTATAAAGACCGAATCCCGTCAAGCGCCGGATAAACAGGTGTCGCAGCATGATTAGACCGATACTGCCGCTTAACAGCCACCACCAGGCCGGCAATCCCCATCGCACGGACAGGCCGATCAAACCGATGGTGGAGGTGGCGCCAATAATGGTGGCGAATGTCGAGGCCGTAAGAATAAAACCGGATACCCGCCGATCGGCAAAGAAAAAACTCTGCATGGTTTGACCGGATGGGCGTCGATATCCAATGATGATCATGGAAATTAAATAGATTCCCAACAGTCCCCAAAAATAAAGATTCATAAAGGATTACTCAGTCGGTTTGCGGGTCCCGTAAAGTATAAAATGCTTTTTTCAGTTGGTCCAGCCCTTCTCCGGTTACAGCGGAAATGAATATCAGATCTTTGATTCTCATGCTTCTGCGTATGGTTTTCTGCTGGTCGGGACTGATCAGGTCACATTTATTGATGACCACCATCGATTTTTTCTTCAATAATGCCGGGTGATAGGACCGAAGCTCTTTTTTGAGCATCGTCAGCGATGATTTCAGATTTTCTTCGTATCCGTCCAGCAAAAAGATCAGGCTTCCGGTTCGTTCGATATGTTTCAGGAATTGATCACCCAATCCTCGACCCTGATGGGCTCCTTCGATCAGGCCGGGAATGTCGGCCAGAACCATGCTGGAGATTTCATCCAGTTTCATGATTCCCAGGTTGGGTTCCAGGGTTGTGAAGGGATAGTCGGCGATTTTAGGGCGAGCTGCCGTCAGACGGGAGAGCAGGGTGGATTTTCCGGCATTGGGTTTACCAATGATACCGATATCCGCGATCAGTTTTAGCTCCAGACTGATATGGCGGTTTTCGCCGGGCGTACCGGGAATGGCGAAACGAGGAGTTTGCCGAATTGAGTTTTTAAAGTAGTTGTTGCCTTTGCCTCCACGGCCTCCCTGAGCCACAATGAAACGCTGACCCGATTCGGTCAGATCGCCTAATAATTCTCCGGTATCGATATCCTTGATCACCGTTCCGGCCGGTACTGGAATAACGACATCCTCACCGTCATATCCCGTCTTCAAAGCCCCCATTCCTCCCCTTCCATTCTGGGCCTTGAAATGAGTCTTATAGCGAAAATCCAGCAAGGTTCGTTTATTGGTATCTACCTGAAGAATGACATGGCCGCCTCGGCCGCCGTCGCCTCCATCCGGTCCCCCCTTGGGGATGAACTTTTCGCGGCGAAAACTGACGCAACCATCACCACCTTTACCTGCGGTGACTTCGATTTCTACATAGTCGATTAACATGGTACTTAATATATGAATCTATTTCAGGAAAATCAACAAAAAAAATTCATTTGACAAATTAACGCTTTTCACTATATTTCTTTAAGAGTCGTTACTACTGAACTGAATGATCGGAGGTCCTGATGAAATCATCATCTCCGGAAGACCTGATGCGCCGCTTCCAATTATCTTGGCCTGTCCAGCATGATCAAAACCGGAATTTTATCCGTCAGTATCGGCAGATCAAACAATTAATCCTTCAGCACCACATCTTGAAAACGGATAAAACGCCGGCTCAGCCAAAAAATAAATTGACAATTTCCTAATTAAATCTTATATTGGATACTTCTTTGAATTGAGATCCACGCTTGTTATGGAAACCCTAATCCCTTATCAAGGATGAATTATGGATTTTTATCGATTGATCAGTCTGGCTGGTATTCCATTTCTTTTAGGGATTGCTTATCTGTTATCCAATAATCGAAAGCGTATTCGCTATCGGACGGTTGGATTCGGTTTGTCGCTACAGCTTGTTTTCGCATTAATCATACTGAAAACGGCTCCCGGACGGATTATATTTGAATTAGCCAGTGATTTTGTCAATCAAATCCTTCGTTTCACCGATGCCGGAGCAGCCATGGTATTCGGCAATCTCTATCTGGGAACCGATGGGATTGTCAGCAGCCTCAAATCAATGCCGAGTATGCGATCCATCGATCCATCCATGGGGACCATCCAGGTGATCAACTCGTCCGGAGGCCAGTTTGTTGAGCTTGGAACGGTGTTTGCGTTTCATGTTTTGCCGACCATTATTTTCTTTTCATCCCTGATCAGCATTCTTTACCATTTGGGGGTGATGCAGCGGATTGTGGAGCTTTTGGCCCGGGTTATGACGCGAACCATGGGGACCAGCGGCGCCGAATCGTTATCCAATGCCTCCAATATATTTGTAGGGCAGACGGAAGCTCCTTTGGTGATCCGGCCTTTTGTCAAAGATGCTACGGTATCTGAACTGATGGCTATTATGGTGGGCGGATTTGCCACGATTGCCGGCGGTGTGATGGCGGCTTATGTGCGTTTTGGAGTGAATGCCGGCCATCTGATGGCAGCCAGTGTCATGTCGGCTCCAGCCGCTTTGATGATTGCCAAGATCCTCTATCCTGAAACCGAGCACCCTAAAACCGATGCCCATACCAAATTGTCACGCGAAAAAGCTACCTCTAATGTGATCGATGCGGCGGCTCTCGGCGCCCGTGACGGTCTTTTTCTGGCACTGAATGTAGCCGGTATGCTGATCGCCTTTATCGCTCTGGTTGCCATGCTGAATTTTATTCTCGGAAAAACCGATGAGCTGCTTAATTTGTTCACCTTTTATCAGTTTGACTTTCAGTTCGATCTCAGTCTATCCACGGTGTTTACCCTGGTGTTTACTCCCTTTGCGTTTTTTATGGGCGTTCCCTTTCAGGATATCCCCTCGATGGCCAATCTGTTGGGAACTAAAATCGCGATCAATGAATTCGTGGCTTATGTCGATTTAGCCAAGGTCAAGGATATGATCACCCCCAGAACCTTCACCATCGCTACCTATGCGCTGTGCGGATTCGCCAATTTCAGCTCGATTGCCATCCAAATCGGAGGGATCAGCTCTTTGGCTCCCGAACGACGCAGCGATCTGGCTTCCATCGGGTTGAAAGCCATGTTCGGCGGGGCCATCGCTTCCTGGATTACCGCCTGCATTGCCGGAGTTCTGATCTGAATTGATGAACACCATAACCGGTTAAGCAGAACCATGGATAAAAAAAATATCAATCTGCTTTGCCAAAACTGTCTAAAATCCTGCAAACAAACACTCCAGGTCAAAATTATAACCTGTCCGAACTTTGTTCGGCTTTCCTATACGGCTTCCCGCAAAAGAAAAGGCAGACCCGAATGCGTCCAATTAAACCTTTTTCCCTTTCTCGGAGAACACGATACCTGATCCTTTATACCCTTTTGATTTGGCTGACGGGATGGGGAATACTGGTGACAGCGAATAACCGGATAGAAGGAGATGAAATGGAATTCATTATTAATGCCCCTTTACACACTGACATGCTCCCCCTGAAAGAAATGGCCGCCGATCAATTCTGGGAAGACTGTCAAGGTGTAGCTCTGAATATGTATGACGGCAGCCTGCCTCCCGATCACTGGAAAACCAGTGTCCAGTCCTTCTGGAGCCGGGATGCGATCTATATTCGATTCAAAGGGTGCTATGATCAGTTGAGAATCGCACCGGCCGAAATTCAGCCGGACTCTCTGACCGGAAAAACCCACCAACTTTGGGATTTATCGGATGTGTATGAGGTTTTTACAGGTCCGGAGGCTAAAAAAAGCGGGATCTATAAGGAATTTCAGGTGTCTCCCGATTCCCGCCGGGTGGATATCGCTCTGGATGCATCAAGTGAAGAACGCCGTAGCGATTTTAACTGGATTTCAGGTATGGAAGCCATCTCCCAGGTCGATCCACAGCAGCAGATCTGGATCGGGCTTTTCAGAATTCCGTTTTCAGCTTTCAATCGAACACCGGACCCGGATCTGATCTGGAATATCAATTTTTATCGGATCGGCGGTGAACCCGATCAACAGTTTTTTATGGCTTGGGCCCCTGTGCATCAGATTGCTTTCCATCAGCCCCATAAATTCGGCCGGATTCATTTTATCCATTGAAAATTGTATTGGACATTAACGTTTACCCCTGCGCAGGCAGTGTATGGATTGATCTAAAACCAAGGAGGAACCTATGAAACGGTTTGTTAAAACGCTGATTGGATGTTTGATGATTCTGGGATTGATTATGATGATGGAATGCGGCAAAGGCGGAGACAGCAAGTCCGGTGACAACACTCAAAACGCTGACAATACGTCAGATCAGACTGTTGAATCCGATGAGGCCTCTTCGGAAGAATCGGTCGATAATCCTGAAGATCTGGCTGAGGCCATGAAAAAAATGGGTGAAGCCCTCAAAGGAGACGGAAAGGGTGTCGAGCCGGTTGATTTTCGCCAGTTAAAGGCACTGCTGCCCGATAAGATCGCTGGATTGAACCGTGGTGATGCCTCCGGTGAAAAAGTAGCCGCTTTCGGTATCAATGTATCCAATGCGGAAGGGAGCTACAGCTCCGAAGATGGCAACAGCAGTTTGACCATCAAGATAACCGATATGGGAAGCCTGAAGGGGATTACTGCACTAGCCGGACAGGCCTGGCTGGTCAGTGAGATTGACCGTGAGACTGACTCCGGTTACGAAAAATCAACCACAATCAATGGCCATAAGGCGTTTGAAGAATACAACAATGACTCCAAAAGCGGCCAGATTTCGATTATGATTGCCGAGCGTTTCATTATCGAAATCAATGGCGATAACGTCGAAATGAATGCCATCAAATCCGCCGCTTCCGCTTTGGACTTGAATAAACTAGCCTCATTAAAATAACGACAAACCGTCCGGGAAAGCCATACCATTCAGAATGGCTTTCCCACGACGATTCATCAGGCTTTATTCCGGATTGTTTACCAAATAGTCCAGGATTATCCGGGCATGGTTTTCAGCCTTCACCTTCCTGAATATCGTCTCGATTCTTCCATCTTGACCGATAATAAAGGTTTGGCGAAGCATTCCCATTGTCTTTCGGCCATACATATTCTTTTCACCCCATGCCCCATAGCGTTCCGCGACCTCGTGGCCGTGATCGGACAACAAGGGGAAATTCAAACCATGCTTGGCAGTGAACTTGTGATGCGATTCTTCCGTATCGGGACTGACTCCCACTACCACCGCACCGGTCTGTTCAATTTCCTTCCAATAATCACGGAATGAACAGGCTTCCAGGGTACATCCCGGAGTATCATCCTTGGGATAGAAATAGAGCACCACTCGTTTCTTGTTGAAAAAATCAGCGAGACTATAGTGTTTCCCCTCTCCCGATACTAAATTGAAATCGGGAGCAATGTCCCCTGTCTGTAATGGGATAGGTTTCTCCATTTTGATTCCTTTCTCCGGGCGGAACCTCCCGGTGCGCATCCCGGCGAGCAACCGGATAATCCGTGTAGGCGGTCGAATCCTCCATCCACGTTTTCTGTTTCAATATAACCTTTTTTAAATTCTTGTCAATCCCGATCAGTTTAATCTTGTTTTTTACGATTTATCCCCTATATTAACCTGCGTTTATACACTGACCATAGGATTTGGGTGAGATGGCTCTTTCATCTGGGATAAGGGTAGGGGATATCGAACCCGTTGTGAAAGGTGATCAGGATCATTATGGTACGGAAAGGAGTATCGGTTATGAGAATTTTATATTGGTCGGCTATCATTATGATGGCTGTTTGGACTTCGGTTTTCGGATGGTACAATATTGAGCGGTATATCAGTCAGGATCTCTATTCTCATCCGATCGAAGGAACCGTTTATGAAGATCGGAATGGAAATGGCCTCAGGGATGAGGGGGAAATGGGGGTCGAGGGCGTCGGTGTTTCCGACGGGCGTGAGGTGGTCGTGACGGATAAACTGGGGCGTTATTCTCTGTCCAATACCCAGCAGGATGCTAATGTTGTTTTTATCACTGTTCCATCTCACTATCGAAAAGATGGAAATTTCTATTATCTTCTATACAGCAAGGATTCAAAACGCGAATTCAATTTCGGCATCTGTCCGTCGGAGGAAAGCAGGGATTTTTCATTTATTCAGATTACCGATGGTCATATGTTTCATGCCGACCGCATCCCGGATTTTATCCTGAACGTCCAGGCTATGGAAACCGAGTTCCCCCAAACCCGGTTGGTAATCAATACCGGGGATATCGGTACCGACAACCGGATCGAAACGCTGATCCGTTATAAAGGCGCGATCACCGGAAAATCGATGATCTGGAAGAATGTGATGGGAAATCATGACGAGATTTATCAGGATGATTACACGCAGAGTTTTCGGTATGCCTTGGGGCCCGATTACTATTCCTTTGATTATGCAGGCCGGCATTTTATTCTGTTGAACAGCATGCATTTGGATGATCATAAAATGAATACCGACTGGTTTATCAATGATATGGAAAAACTGGGACGAAACAAACCAACCCTGATTTTTATGCATTTCCATCCCAAACCGTCTCATTTTGCCCTATGGAAAACATATCCTTCCATTCAGGGAGTCTTTTCAGGGCACTGGCACGGTATAAAAAACCTGGAGATCGACGGGATCAGGAGTTATAATACCAGTCCCTATCGTTTCGGCGGTACCGATTATACCCCGGCCGGATTCCGCCGTGGAGTGATCCGGAATGATTCGTTGACCGTAACCTATCATTTTTTCCGGAATCCGGAGTGGAAGGAATCGACAGTAGCTTTATATCCTGACGATTGTAGACATTCCATTACCCATGAACAGGCGGAGGCTATGGGAAACTGGACGACCTTCATGGGGAATGAGAGCCGTCAGGGGCGGTGTAGTGATGCCCTGAAAATCCCGATGAAACAGCTATGGAAGACCCAACTGGAGGGTATGACGCATATCGCTTCACCGGTGATCGCCCGGGGAAGGGTCTTCATTACGACCCGGGATTTCGATCGAAGTGATGAAAATTATCTGGTCGCATTAACGCTGGCGGATGGTCAGGTGATCTGGAAAAAGAAGCTGGTTTCTCCGGTAACCTTATGCCCGGCCGTGGCAGGCGATCTGTTGGTGATGCAGGATCAATGCGGCCGGGTCCTGGCGGTCGATTTTCAGGGGAATACTCGATGGGAGTATGAGGATAATGCGGCATTGCCGATTGGACATTGGATCAAGGGTGTTCCCATCGTTTCGAACGATACCGTTTGGGTCGGCAATCTGCCCGAAATGGCTGCATTACAGCTTCAGACCGGTCAGGTAATCTGGAAAAAGACCTTCGGGGATTACGGGATATTCTCAAATGCAATCCTTAGTGCGAATGATCGGATGCTGATTACCGGTTCCATCTGGTCCAAATACAGTATTCTGGCCGTCAATAAACAGAATGGAGAGATTATTCGGGATCTCAAATCGGCCGGGATTTCAAATGCGGCGATTTGGGCGGGCAACCAGTTGTGGGCATTAGATTTTCAGGGCATTCTGAGTGGTTGGGATGTAAAAAATTGGCAAAAAACAACCGATTACAAGATGGAGCGAAGTCCGTGGAGTGTCATTACCCCGGCTTCCGATGGTAAGTATGTTTACATGGTGACGGGTGGAGGCCGGGTGGTCTGCTACAATAGTGACAAGCATCAAGAGGAATGGAACTATGAATTGGGAGCCGGGCGGTATCGGTTTATTCCTTATCATGATGACAGCAAAGCATTTAGCGGATCTCCGCTCTATAATGCCCGATATCTCTGGGTGGGCGCATCGGATGGAATTATGCATGTTCTGGATCGACGTAGCGGTCAACCGGTGCAGAAAATCAATCTGGGATCACCGATTACAGGCACCCCGGCCGTTGTTGGGCCGATCATGGTGGTTTCGACATGGGACGGCCGGATTCAGGCGCTAACGGCAGAAAAATAGGATTCAGGCCGGAGCGATCAGTTTCCGGATCTCATATCCGGCTTTGCCTTCCACCGTAAAGGCCATGACATCCCCCTGTCGCAGAATGGTATTGCCATGAGGAAGAATGATTTCCGATCCGCGGCGAATCGATGAAATAACGCAGTCTCTCGGCCAGGCGATCTCTTTGACGCTTCGGCCGATACAGGGTGAATTCGGGAGTAGTTCCTCCTCGATCACCTCGACTCCTCCGATAATTTCCAATCTGGCCTGTTGG